>NZ_JBEOOU010000003.1:0-332016 GCF_040309405.1 Psychrobacter sp. W2-37-MNA-CIBAN-0211 | reverse complement strand
ACCCTTAGTTTAAAGTCGATGTCATACTTCATAAAATAACCCCCATAAGTTGTGTCCAACTTATGGGGGTCAGTTCATCTAGGCGGGTTTTTTATTATAGAGCTAACTACTTGTCGATTAGTCGAGCACTTTAACCGTACGGCGCTTTTGCTCTTCGTCAACTTTCTTATTAACGATATATTGCTGAGTCATACTAAATAAGTTGTTCACTGTCCAGTATAAAACCAGACCCGCTGGGAAGAACAGCATGAATGCAGTAAAGATAATCGGTAAGAATTTCATTACCTTTGCTTGCATTGGGTCAGCGGGCTGCGGATTTAGCTGTTGCTGTACAAACATCGATGCGCCCATTAGTAATGGCAAAATAAACCATGGATCCATCGCTGATAGATCTTGAATCCATAGGATCCACGGGGCATGACGCAACTCAACACTTTCAACCAGTACCCAATATAGTGCTAAGAAAATCGGCATTTGCATCAAGATAGGTAGACAACCCGCCATCGGATTGACTTTCTCTTCTTTATAGATCGCCATCATTTCTTGCGACATCTTCATGCGATCATCGCCATGCTCTTCTTTGAGCACTTTAAGTCGCGGTGCGATGGCACGCATCTTCGCCATTGAGTAGTAGCTCTTGTTTGAGAACCACATGAGAGCAATTTTAACCAAGATAGTCAGTACAATAATTGACCAACCCCAGTTGCCGATTACCTTATGAATGCCGTCCAAGATAGCAAATAAGATCTTCGATATTGGCCATAACAGACCATAATCGACCGTTTTGTTCAAGCCAACTGCCACGTCTTTAAGCTCAGACTGTACTTTCGGCCCAGCATATAACGTTGCATTTAGTGTGACTTGCTTGTTCGGTGCAACATTAACTGGCTGACTGTTAAAGCCGATAAAGTATTCATCAGCGGTTTCACGACTGAAGAACTTACCGGTGAAATTTTCAGGCGTCCATGCAGAGACAAAATAATGCTGCACGATGCCGACCCAGCCTTTATCACTGGTTGTCGTTAACTCACCATCACTAAAGTTACCGAACTTCAGCTTATTATAAGGATCATCAGGTGTGCCCCAAGCGCCGCCCAAATACGTCGCCATGCTTAGCGCGCCTTTATCAGACATCCCAGGATCTTTACTATCATCACGTTTTAACTGCGCAAACATCTGTCCTTGCCACGCTGCGGCAGAGGCATTTTGAATTTGATAACTGATATCAATCGGATATTTGTCTTGCGTAAAGGTGAAGGTCTTGGTAATCGTCACGCCATCTTTTTTATAAGTAAGCGGTACAGACAACGTTTGTTGCCCTTTTTCCATTACATAGTTATTAGCAGTATGGCTATAATTGGCACGACCTTCTGCAGTATCAATACCGTCTTGACCAATCAGACCAGACTGAGCCACGTAAACGCGATTGCTATTATTTTCTAATAGTACAAAAGGCGTCTCGCTATCGAGCATCGCGTCATACTGCTTGAGAGCAGCATAAACGATATCACCGCCTTCTGGATTGATTTTTATATCATAGCGATCGGTAGTGACTGTAATCAAACCAGCATCTTTCGCCGGAGTAGCCGTCACAGTGCCGTTAACAGCAGTCGCGTTATCCACAGGTAGTGTCTGTACCGGAATATCACCTGCTGCGCCCGTCGTAGATGGAATGTCAGCACCTACTGACGTCGCAGCTTCTGGTACCGTGTCTACAGCTGGTGCATCGGCATAATCATCTCGCCATGCCAAAATCAGCAGATAAGCGGTGATTAGCATCGCAATGATGATCATCACCCGAAATATCTTTTGCATAAACCTTTCCTAGATTAAAAAATTAGGGAATGAAAAATTAGGGCATGTGTCATGAACACAAAGCACCGTTATCTATTATCGCCATGACAACAGTATTGGCAGTCATTTACATAAAATGTGCATCATTTTACTAAAAATCCACCTCGAATGATACCAAGAGTGTGGATAACTTGTGGGTAACTCTGAAGACCTAACAAAACAGCCAGTCGAGCACCTATTCTATGTGGTCTTCAGCAAATAGTTTAAGCGGCTCACATAACTCTTATCGTCTCGATACACCCCAAAACCAAAGTTTTTAGAACTGCCCAACTTAGTAGAGGGCAAATACTGGTATTTATAGGTCGCTAAGGGCAGAGGCACAAAATCAATACCATGGCCACCTAATGGGTGACAGCGCCCAATGCGCTTTAACAACAGCCAACTACCTCTTCGCACTCCATGCCACGCTAAAGCTTGTTTGCCATAATTAGAACACGTTGGATAATATCGGCAACGGGCAGGAATAATTGGGCTTATGATTTTTTGATAAATAAGAATAATGTAATAAAAAAAACGATATAATAAAAATTTTAATTTTTTATAAATTAAATTCATTTTATTTTTTTTCTATTTTTTTAAATATATTAATTATTTCGTTTTTTAATTCTTTATTATCTAATTCTTTAATTGATTTTTTAACAATAAAAACAATGTCTTTATTTTCTAACATTGAGGACTTTACGCGAAACTGCTCACGTATTTGACGTTTTATTAAATTTCGAGCGACCGCAGTAGGTACTTTACGCTTGGTAATCGCCATACCGACTCGCGGCTGCTCATGCGTATTGGTGCGTACAAAAGCCATGAGATGGCTTTGGTGTAGCTTACGCTCAGGAGCGTCAAATACTTCACGGAAAGCCGCAGGCGTTAGCAGGCGTTGCGCTTTGGTGAAGCGGGCAGTCGATGTAGCTGGGACAGTAGTGGACATAGTACAACCTAGTATAAGAGCTGGTGACAATATCAGAAATAACCATAAAATATAGAGACAAAAAAAGCGCCTATTTGGGCGCTTTTGATATACGGCTACGTGTCAGTTGTGATGATTGACTATCGCAATCTATAAACAATAGGAACACAACAAGCACTAGTAGCCATGCTTATCGTTATCTAGTGATTATACAGTAAGACGATGACGTCCTTTAGCGCGGCGACGAGCTAAGACCTGACGGCCTTTTTTAGTTGCCATACGAGCACGGAAACCGTGAGTACGTTTACGCTTGATCACGCTTGGTTGGAATGTACGTTTCATAACTCACCTATCAAAATAATGGACTAAATTCGTAATAACGGAGGATTATACCATTGCATTGTATTTTGGTCAATAAACTAATTTTTTGTTGTCAACGTAATGATTAAATTCTTTCAACTGACTGCAGAATTCCATTAATTTATTAGTTATTGACTGGCTGATCTCAGTTTTAATTTCATAAAGTTATCCACAGAAATCGTCGTGCTCTATAATAATTAATGATTAATATATATAAGTATTGTTGTTATTGGGAGCACGATTATCTGGGGTTAAGTCTTATTTATCCTTTATTATCAAAATACTAGACTATGGGTAAACCTGTGGATAACCTGTGGGTGAAATATGGATAACTTGGGTTATTGACTTATCCACAAAACTATCCACAGTCTTATCCACAAAAAACAGGATGTTATCCACAGGGTATTTGTGTTAGATTAGCCCCCTGCTTGATATATGATTTTGGCGTATTCTCTAATGGTTTTTTTGAGATAGCACTCAGCGACAATATCGGATGCTGGTCGACCAATTATGCCGTTTAGGCACCTTTATTATTTCAGATTATGGGGTTATTGTTTTTCATGATAGATACAGCAACTATTTGGGATAAATGTCTAAACGACCTACGTTATAACGTCAAAGATAATGTATTTACTATGTGGTTAAGACCTTTGTCAGCTCATCAAGAAGCACAAACGCTGATCATTCTTGCGCCTAACGATTATTTTGTGACGTATATCAAAAAAAACCATCTGCAAGATATCCAGCAACTGGTGGCTAAGCACAGTCAAGGTGTTATCGAAGAAGTGATCGTGCGGGTCGACAATGCGGGTCGAGAGTCAGATGAAAATAATCAGTCACAATCAGGTTCGCTATTTGTAGAGGACAAACCCTCCCCTACCCCTGCCGAGCACAAATTTGAATCTATACATCAGAATAATGCGCGTGCAGATATCGATGCAAACATGCGTCACGCTGCCCTAGTAGACTCTGCTGATGCCAAATCTTTGAGCTATCTAAACCCTGACTTTACCTTTGAGACCTTTGTTACTGGTAAGTCTAATAATCTGGCATACAAGGCTTGTTATGAGCTTGGTAAACGCCAGTCAAAAAACCGTCATAATCCTTTATTTATATACGGCCCTTCAGGATTAGGAAAAACGCATTTAATGCATTCGGTAGCACATCGCTATTTAAAAAATAATCAAAGTTTTTATTATTTCACTTCTGAAAAATTTATTAATCAATTGGTTTATTCATTAAGAAACAATAAAATAGAAGATTTTAAAAAGAAAATAAAAAAAGTAGATTTATTAATTGTAGATGATATTCATGTCTTAGCAGGAAAGACTAAAAGTAGTAATGAGTTTTTAACGTTATTTGCAGATTTTACCAGTGGTGACAAGCAACTGATTTTGGCATCAGATCGTCATCCCTCGCAAATGACGGAGTTTGATGAACGTTTTAGATCTCGTTTTTCTTGGGGTTTGACGGTGGCTGTTGATCCACCTGAGATTGATACACGAGTACAAATATTGCAGAAAAAAGCGGCATCACATGGCATGACACTGCCTAAAGAATGCGCATTATTCATCGCTCAAAATGTGGTTTCAAATGTTCGGCGTTTAGAAGGTGCTCTAAATCAAGTATTTGCCAATGCCAATTTGACGGGTGCACAGATTACTCTCGAAATGGTGCAATATGCGTTGAAAGACATCGTCGCAATGCGTGTCCAAGCCGTGAATATGGATAATATTCGTAAAGTGGTCGCTGAGTACTATGATGTGACTATCAAAGATATGATGGGGCGTAAGCGCACGCGTAGTATTGCTAGACCACGCCAAATAGCCATGGCATTATCACGTGAATTGACCAGCGATAGCTTTCCGGAGATTGGACAGTCTTTTGGAGGCCGGGATCATACGACGGTGATGCATGCTTGTGACAAAGTTAATGAGCTGCGCGCCGCCGATCCTGCGTTCGATAAGGATTACAAGACACTCGCGCTGATGTTACAAGCAGGTTAAAGGCGTATGCAGTCGCTAAATTTAGGGTGTGGCTGCACTATTTTTAGGCTGTGGTTACACTATATTTTAGTCGGCTGATATGGTTTATAATATTGCGAGTGTCAACAGACAGATACCTTATGGATTATCGTCAGTAGACAAGGTATTATTGAGTCATTATTTTACATTTATATAAAAAGAATCATTCAAATAAGAGTAACCAAGCATGCAATTATCGATTAATCGAGAGTCGTTACTAAAAGCTATTAACTTGATCGCCAAAGCCGCTGACAAACGCCACAATATGGTTATCTTGGGTAATATCAAGCTACAGTTGTCTGAGTCAGCGCTTATTTTGACCGCTTCTGATTTAGAGGTAGAGCTGACATCGACGTTGAAATTGCCTGCTGGTGCTTGCGTGGAAGCAGGTACAACCACCTTACCTGCGACCAAGCTGAGAGATATCTGCAAATCTTTACCAGCACAAGCACAAGTTAGTCTTGCCACCCAAGAAAACGAGCGCTGCTTGCTGACCAGTGGTAAGAGCCGTTTTACCTTGGGTACATTGCCTAGCGAAGATTATCCAAGCTTGGGCAATCCTGAAAATATCACACCGTTGACCATCAGCCGTAGCCGTCTTACTGATTTGATTCATAAAACCCAGTTTGCCATGGCGATTCAAGATGTCCGTTATTATTTAACCGGTATGCTGTTCGATGTTTCACAGCAGCAGCTAACCACCGTTGCGACTGACGGACATAGACTGGCATTGGCACGTAGTGTTATTGATGTCAGTGCTGATTTAAGCATGCAGGCTATTTTGCCGCGTAAAGCTGTCATTGAGCTTGAGCGTTTGGCCTCTGAGCTTGGTAAAATGCTAGGTGATCAAGATAATGCAGTAACGCTAAGTTTCGGTCGCGAGTTTTTGCAAGTAAGCTTGCCATTCGGTGAGGTGGATAGTGCAGGGCAGGTGAGCGATAATCTAATGGTTACCTTTACCGCGCGTCTGATCGACGGTAAGTTCCCTGACTATCGCCGTGTCATGCCAAGCAATACCGATAAATTGGCCTTGTTTAATCAAGAGAAAATGACGGATGTGCTACGCCGCGTCGCGATTTTAAGTAACGAAAAATCACGTGGTGTGGTGTTTAATTTCGCCAGCGACGGTATGGTAGAAGTACGCGCTAATAACGCTGAGCAAGATGAAGCAGTTGAGATGATACAAGCTAAGTATCAAGGGGAGCCTATGGAGCTGTCCTTTAATGCTGCCTATCTGCAAGATGTGCTAGGTGTCATCCAAGGTGACCTACAAATGCATATGAGCCAATCTAACGCCTCAGTGCTAGTGAATCAGCTGAATGATGAATTTCATCAATATGTCATTATGCCAATGCGTATATAGTGCTTTTAGTTTTGTAGAAAGCTGTACAGTTAGACCGTGGCACTTGTCCTGTTAGACGGTGTCGCTATCTTTATAGCGTTGTTTTGAAGACCATTTTTACATTCAAAACTAACATCTGCAACCTTGAAAAATCTATAGTTAATTAAACTTTTGCCTGCTAAAATGTAGGTGGCGAAAATAGGCGGCTGTCGACATTATGATTGAACGTCTACAAATCTCACACCTACGTAACCTCAGCCAAGTCAATCTACTTGCCACTGCTTGCAACGTCATTATCGGCGCGAACGGTAGTGGCAAAACCTCGCTATTAGAAGCAATATTCTTGCTATCAAGAGGCAAGAGTTTTCGTCATCACCAGCCCAAACGCTATATTCAGCATCATAAAGACAACGCGACGGTACATGCTAGGCTCAGTGACAGCAGTACTTTAGCGATTCAAAAGCAAGCTGATGCGACGACGATACTACGCCTCAATCAAACCACGGTCTACAATCAAAGCATCTTAACCGAACAGCTCCCCACACTATTGATAGATCCTTCTACGATGGACATGTTAGAGCAGGGCAGTGCCAGTCGTCGACAGCTATTGGATTGGTTGGTGTTTCACATGAAACAAGGCTTTCATCCGCAGTGGGTGGCTTATCAACGCCTGTTAAAACAGCGCAATAGTTTGCTAAAAAAATCGCGTCATTTGAGCCAAGTTCAACTCGCTGAGCTAAAAGCATGGGACAAAGGTCTGAGCAATCATGCCGCACTTATCCACCACTATCGAGAACGAATATTTAGTGAATGGCAGCCTTACTTTGCTCAAAGCATTGCTCAGTTATTGCCTGCTTATGCGGAGCAATTGAGCTTGAGCTATAGCGCCGGTTACGATACCAATGTTGCGCTCGATGTACAGCTTAATGAGCGCTTGGAGCAGGATTTGCAGCTGGGCTATACCCGTATCGGTAACCACCGTGCCGATATTCATGTCCATTGGCGCTCTAGCGAGCCGCTAGCCATGCATGAAGGGCAGCTAACTAAAAGCACGACAGTAGAAGGCGATGTGCACACGAAATTACCCGTTTTAAAAGAGCAGGCCGCTAATGTGTTGTCGCGTGGTGAAAAGAAACTATTGATCACCGCATTGCGCTTATCACAGTTGCCGCTGCTACTTAATACTGAAAAAGGTGCTGATACCTCTAATAATGATTTTAAATCACGAGTGACACCCGTGGTACTGTTAGACGATATCACCGCAGAGCTGGATGATAGGGCGATTGAGATTTTATTGTCAACGCTAGCACAGCTGCCCTGTCAGGTATTTATGACCAGTTTGACCGAGGATATCGTGCCGCTAGTCAACAAACTATGGTCAGAACCTAATATGTTTCATGTGAAACAAGGTCAAATCTCATCTGCCCAATAGTAATTATTTCTGACATTATTGCCTCCTTGCTTTGTCGTCAACTCTGCATTTGATCTATAAATTCCACCCTTATTCCAACATAATTTTCACTATCCTAAAATACTTAACGAATAGTGATAAAACTGCCAGTAAACAGTGACTTAGAAGGGAAAAAATGCTAAAATGGGGCTTTATTTTTGTCCTATTCTCAGCAAGTTATCTTATGGCGTGATATAGAGTTTTTTTATTATCTATAAAATTCTAAGTGGCTGATAAACATGCGTTTTATTTATTTTACTTGGCTTCAATAATGTTCAAAAAAACAGAAGCTAGTATTAAAAAACTGAGCGCTAATTTTATGTCTTTAAAGACACGCCACAAAGTTGTAGCTAACGCTATTTAGCTACTAATACGCATGAAAGACTTTGACCATAAAACGTTAAGTCTAAGATAACATCGTGAGGCGTCACCGTAATGGTGCGCCCGTGATGGGCTGATGATGGCTAGATTAAGGAATGCACATGAGTGATTCATTACCTACCGATTACGAGCAATTGACAGCCGATACGACAGTTTCAGATGCTACAGTGTCAGATACTGTCGTTGACACGATTGTTCCTGCCGCCGTTCCTGAGAGTTTACCTTCTGATTATAGCTCCAAAGATATCCGTGTCTTACGCGGTTTAGAAGCCGTGCGCGTGCGTCCTGGGATGTATATCGGTGATACCGATGACGGCACTGGCTTGCATCATATGGTCTTTGAGGTAGTGGATAACTCTATCGATGAAGCGTTGGCCGGTCATTGTGATCAGATCGATATCGTCATTCACGAAGATGAATCGGTCAGTGTCATGGATAATGGTCGCGGTGTCCCTGTCGATATCCATCCAGAAGAGGGTGTGTCAGCGGCGCAGGTTATTATGACTGTCCTGCATGCAGGCGGTAAGTTCGATGATAACAGCTATAAAGTCTCAGGCGGTCTGCATGGTGTCGGCGTTTCGGTCGTTAACGCTTTATCTAAAAAGCTGGAAATGAATATTTGGCGTGAAGGCTATCACTATCATCAGACTTATACGGATGGCGTGCCTGATGCTGACATTCAGCAAATGGAAGCAACGGATAAAACCGGTACTCAAATCCGCTTTTACCCTAGTAATGACGTATTTACTGGCACTATCTTCGAATATGATATTTTAGCCAAGCGTTTACGTGAGCTGTCGTTTTTGAACTCAGGTGTACGCATCGTCTTGACCGATGAGCGTATCGATAAGCGTCATGAGTTTGAGCATAAAGGTGGATTGTCCGAGTTTGTCAGCTATATCAATGCGGGCAAAGATGGCGTCAACGAAGTCTTCCATTTTGATAGTGAGCAAGACGATGGCATCAGTGTCGAAGTGGCCCTGCAATGGACAGATACTTATAACGAAAAAGTATTGTGCTTTACCAACAACATCCCGCAGCGCGATGGTGGTACGCATTTATCAGGCTTTCGTTCAGCATTGACCCGTTGTCTAAACAGTTATATGGATCGTGAAAACTTATTTAAAAAAGAGAAAGTGACCGCGACGGGCGACGATGCGCGTGAAGGACTAACGGCGATTGTCTCGGTCAAAGTGCCTGATCCGAAATTCTCTAGTCAAACCAAAGATAAGCTGGTCTCAAGCGAAGTAAAATCTGCTGTTGAATCGGCCATGCACGACAAATTCAACGACTTTTTGTTAGAGAATCCAACGGCTAGTAAAGCCATTGCGAATAAAATCATTGATGCAGCACGAGCGCGTGACGCAGCTCGTAAAGCGCGTGAGATGACGCGTCGTAAGACTACTTTGGATATCGCCGGTTTGCCTGGTAAGTTGGCCGATTGCCAAGAAAAAGATCCAGCGCTTTCAGAACTTTATATCGTGGAGGGTGACTCTGCAGGTGGTTCAGCGAAGCAAGGTCGTAGCCGTAAGACCCAAGCGATTTTGCCACTAAAAGGTAAAATTCTAAACGTTGAGCGTGCGCGTTTTGATAAAATGCTATCGTCTGCGGAAGTGGGTAACCTAATTACCGCGCTTGGCTGTGGTATTGGCCCTGATGAATATAATCCTGATAAAGTACGCTATCATAAAATCATCATCATGACCGATGCCGACGTTGATGGGTCACACATTCGTACCTTGCTGTTGACCTTCTTCTTCCGCCAAACGCCAGAGCTGATCGAGCGTGGCTATATTTATATCGCTCAGCCACCACTATATAAAGTAAAAAAAGGTCGTCAAGAGCTGTATCTAAAAGATGATGAAGCGCTTAAAGCGTATCTACTGTCATCTACGATTGACAATACCAAGCTACATATCAGTGAGGATGCGCCTGCGATTACTGGGCAAGCGTTAGAAACGCTATTGAACGACTATAACCAAACGCAGCTGATTAAAGCCCGTTTGCAAATTCGTTTTCCAGCGGTGATTTTGGATGCTTTAACGCATACGCCGAAGCTTAGCACCGACATGACTTACGATAAGTCTGCTATGCAAGGGTGGCAAGAGGCTATGCAAACTCAGCTTGAGCACTTCGGTAGTGATCTGAGCCCTGAGATTGAATTGGTCAATATTCATGCGCCGCAACCGAAAAATATGGATGCAGCCGCTGCAGACTTATTGGGTATGAAACCTGCCGTAGCAGCTGAAGATGGCGACACTTCTGACGGTGAAGCATTATCGGCTAAAGCGCAATGGTTACCTCGCATCACGGTTTATGTGCATCAATTGGCCCATCATTATCTGCTAGATGCAAGCTTTATCAATTCAGGTGAATATACCAAGTTGCTACGATTATCGGCGGAATGGAATACTTTGCTTGAGGATAGCGCGTTTATCCGCCGCGAGAATACTACGGGTGCTAGCAAAGACATTCCAGTCCGTGACTTTGATTATCTCTGGCAACAGATGATGCTGGATGCGCGTCGTGGTTTGGCAATCCAGCGCTATAAAGGGCTAGGGGAGATGAACGCTGATCAGCTTTGGGATACCACTATGGATCCTGAAAACCGTCGCATGCTACGCGTCACAATCGAAGATGCTATCGCAGCGGATCATATGTTTACCTGCCTAATGGGTGATCACGTTGAGCCACGTCGTATCTTTATCGAAGAAAATGCGTTAACAGTGTCTAATTTGGATATTTAGCTTTTAAGCTTTGAGATTGTAGACCTTGAAGTTTGAATATAAGTATTTATTGGTATAAAGTCATCTTGCTCGCAAGGTGGCTTTTTTCATGTGAAACATTACCAGTAAAATAGTGAGGGTAACACTATGCTAAACGCAGAACAAAAGAAGTATTTGTCACAACTATCAAAAACGGCCTTAATTGATTTTGTCTCTGATGTGTATGGTGTAGATAAAATGCTCGATAAAAAAATTGAGCGTCTGCTATTACAATCAGATAAGCCTAAACTTATAAAAAAGTTAACCACTACACTAAAAGGACTTAGAAGACGAAGGAAGTTTGTAGATTACTGGGAGTCTAGCGAATTTGCTACTGAGCTTCAGCACTTAGCCAGTGACATAATGAGTTTTTATCCTGAGCAACCACAAGAATGCTTGACGTTACTTGAGTTATTTATAGAATCTACTAATGCTAGCTTAGGGCGTGCTGATGATTCCAACGGCTATATTGGTGATATTTATAGGAGTTTGACTGCATCTTGGCTGATAGTAGCTAGCACATGCTATGAGCAAGAAAAGCGAGACATACCTGTTGATGAGCGCGATATACTCAGCCATGCTTGGATAAAGAAAGTAAAAGTGCTGGCTGACGATAATGATTATGGTACTAAAGATAGTTTATTAGAAGATATTAATCAGCTGTTATCTGAGCCTGAGATACGTGGATTGATCGCTGATTATCAACAAGAGCGTGAGATTATACAAACAAAAAAGGCAAATGAAGATGTGCCCAATGAAAGGCAAAACAGCCCTTTAAGCGATGGTGCTTTTTCAATTAACTATGAAAAAATGGTAATTGAGATCGCCATAAAAAGTCTAACAAGGGCGCTAGGTGATGTGGGTTTTTTTGAAACGATCTTTTTTGAGATGCAAGAGACTAGACCAGTTCATCCTCGAATATTAGAAGAGTTGCTAACATTTTTGCTAAATCAAAGAGCTTTTGATAAGGCACTACACTACTTAAATGAAGAGTGGCAAAGCGATGGTCTGTTAGATAAGACCAGACGCTTAGATTGGCTGAGTCACATATATCATATGCAAAAGAATACCGATGCGCTCATGGAAGTGCTAGGCGAGGCATTTGAGCTGCAACCAAGCGCTTCAAGGCTAAAAGCTATCATGGCTGAGGCCAGTCCTGCTCAGCAAGCTCAGTGGCGAAAAAGAGCTTATGAGCTGGCAGAGCAACAAGAAAATGTATTTATGGCAACATCACTACTGCTAGAAATAGGAGAGGTTGGGCTTGCCAATCAAGTCGCAGTTGCCCAGTATTGCCAGTTTGCTGATGTACATTATACAGCTCTAACCGGCATGTTAAAGGAGTTGCCAGCTGAGACTGATTTACTTCAAGTTATTATTTATCGCACTTTACTTAATGATATTCTAGACAGCTCTCGCAGCAAAGCCTATGGTCACGCGGCTCGCTACTTCAACCGTCTAACAAAGCTTGATACGGTTATTAGTAAATCGTCTAAGCCTTACAGCGAACTTGCAACCCATGAAGAATATGTCATTACGCTTAAAGATAAGCATGGCAAAAAGCGTAGTTTTTGGGAAAAGGTAAACGATTAAATCGATGTGATGTTTCACGTGAAACTTATGGCAATAAGCAAAAATAAGCGAAGAATAAAATGATTGAAGTTGTATTACTTGCCATTGCTCTTGCGATGGATGCGTTTGCCGTTGCGATTGGGCTAGGGTCAAAATCACAAAAACAAAGCAAGCAGTATTTGTTACGTTTAGCTGTTTATGCGGCGTTATATTTTGGTGTTGCGCAGGGTATTATGCCGCTTATTGGCTATTTATTAGGAGCGGCTTTACTAGGTTGGTTGGCTGCTGCTGCGCCTTGGATTGGCGGCATTATACTGATCGGTCTCGGTGGCAAAATGCTGTATGAGGTGTTTACTGGCGATGGGGAGGATGCGGTAGACAGTGCGCTTCATCTAAAAGCCCATGATATTGATACGGCTGGCAATGAAGTTGCCGTCATTCATACTGGAAACAACCATATCAATCATCGCACTATGCTTACGCTCGCAATTGCCACCAGCATCGATGCCATGGCGGCAGGGTTTACGCTTAACTTATTGGCGCTGAATGCTTGGTTTGCGTGTTTAATTATCGCTGTAGTAACGGCTGTATTTGGGCTGTTCGGTGTTTATTTAGGCTGGCGCTCTGGCACATGGTTAGAGGATAAAGCAGAGGCACTGGGTGGTTTGGTGCTTATTTTAATTGGTGTAAAAATCATGTTTTTTGGCTAAATAACTATAGGGTCTGTTGAACATTCAAATGTTAGGACTGCTGATATCAATTTTTCTTGCTTGCTGTGCCTGCGCAGACAGAGGCGACAAAAAATTGATATCAGCAATACCGACGCGTTTTTAGGATATTTTTACTATATTTCATTTCAACCCATTTTCTCAATAAAAAGCACCGCTCTAGAACCCAGAGCGGTGCTTTTCTTTGTTTCACGTGAAACTTTAAGAATTAAAAACGGTGGCTACTACTCTTCGTCAGTGTTAAAACGCCATGCCAATATACGGGTATTTTTCTGCCCTTGGCTCATCTCAATAATGCGCATCTGTGTGACATCGAGCTGCTTTAGCAATAGCTGTAAAGGTTTTACGTTTTCAGACTTAGAGACTAAGCTAGTAAACCAGCCAACATGCTCAGCAAAGTCTTGGCTCTCTTTTATCATCTTAGTTAAAAAGGTAATCTCGCCGCCTTCACTCCATAGCTCTTTATGCTGACCACCGAAGTTTAGGTTTTGTGCCGCATTGCCAGATTTCGTTGAGCTACGGCTTACTTGCTCGCTTTCGTTCTTACCACGATGTCTTTGCAAATTATGCTGCTTGCGGGTATTGGATTCCATCGCCTCTTCTAATGAAGCATGGAACGGAGGGTTACAAACGACCACATCGAAGTAATCTTGACGACCGATGATGCCTGCAAAAAACTTTTTGGGGTTAGGTTGCAGCTTAACTTTCACCGCGCCTTTTAGCTTTGGATTGGCGTCACAAATAAGTGCGGCGGTATTGACCGAAATAGGATCGATATCGCTCGCGGTAAAGCGCCAACCATAGCTTTGACTACCGATAATCGGATAAATGGCGCTGGCACCCGTACCGATATCTAAAGCGTGGATTTCTTTGCCCGTTGGCGGGAGGTTATCGTCATTGGTATGACTGGTTTGCGCAAGTAAGTCGGCAACATAGTGAATGTAATCTGCGCGTCCCGGAATCGGTGGACACAAGTAACCTTCAGGAATGTCCCAAAACTTGACGCCATAATAATGGGCCAATAGCGCCTGATTAAGCACTCTTACCGCTTGATGATCAGAGAAGTTAATCGTTGGCTCACCATTAGGATTGGTAATCGTATGCTTGGCAAGCTCTGGCAAGGCACGGGTCAATACCGCAAAGTCATAGCGACCTTGGTGCGGATTGCGCGGATGTAGCTGACCGAGTTTTTTAGCAGTCTCAGGCGATCTGTTTCTGTGATTGTTGGCGGTCGGGCGACGGTTCATAGGCTTACTGGTCATAGTATCGGGCTTTGATGTTTGAATATAATGCACCATTTTAGCAGATTTCGTAGGTAACGAAGGTCTTATCGGCTACGTAAGATAAGATTTAATCCCAATACAATCATCGCTGTACCCAAGACGCGGTCTATCCAATGCTCAAAGCGTTGAAAGCGGCGATGAATCGCAGGGATAGAAAGTAACATCACCACCGTGCTAAACCATGCCATCTGCAAGACCATCATCCATACGCCATAGATTGCTAACTGCCAAAGCGGTATGTCAGGTGACAGTACTAAGGTAAATATGGCGACAAAATACACCGGCGCTTTTGGGTTAAATACATTGCAAAAAAAGCCGCGACGTAGAATGGCGAAAGTTGAGTCGCTATTAATAAAAGGTTTTTTGGTAGAAAGCAGCTGTGCTTGCTCGGTAGACTTAGTGTTTGAAGTATCAATGCCTACATTTTCTGAAGCTGCTAAATCTAATGGTTTTTTTGGTTTGGCTTGAATACCTTGCCATCCAAGATAAATTAGATAGCTACCACCCAACCATTTAATAGCGGTCAATAGCGGCTGTGAATGGGCAATCACTGTTGCCAGTCCCAGCACCGAATAGATAATGTGTACAGCAAGACCCAAGGTAATACCAAGGCTACAAACCAAACCCGTGCGTCGACCTTTTGCTAATGTCTGCTGTGATACCAAGACAAAATCAGGCCCTGGAGAGGCAGCAGCGAGTAGATGGACGCTAGTGATCAGCAAAAAACCGTGCCAAAATTCCATAAAATACTCTGAGTCATGTCTTAGTTTGAATAATAGTTGCACTTATCGCAAATCAGGTCAACTAATATTGATGTCAGCTATTCATCAACGCGAAAACGGTGCTTGCGTTGCAGAGGGCGTATGTCTATATTAAAAGTAAGTCGAATAAATCTTTAGCAATATTGATTTGGCATAAGGTGAACCCTGCAAACTAGCATTCTAAAAAGGACAAGACCATGACTATGGAAAATAATAACCGCACAGACAATCGAATTACCCAAGAAACAGACGGCCATATTTGCCTGATCGGGCTAAATCGTGCCGATAAACGCAACGCCTTTGACAGTCATATGATTGCGCAGTTATCTGAAGCGCTCACTCGCTATGAGGAAGATGACAATTTACGCTGTGCCTTAATATTTGCTCATGGAGATCATTTTACCGCAGGTCTGGATTTGGTAGAGCTGCAAGACAAGCTAAATGACGGTGTGTTTGAGTTTGACGATAACCAAATCGACCCGTGGGGCATCAGTGGAAAATTGCGTACCAAGCCCGTAGTAGTGGCGGTAAAAGGCACTTGCTTTACTGTGGCTATCGAGCTGATGCTCAATAGTGATGTGGTCATCGCTAGTGATAACTGCAACTTTGCACAAATGGAAGTACAGCGCGGTATCATGCCATTTGGTGGTGCAACGGTACGGTTTGTAGCAGCAGCAGGCTGGCAAAAAGCCATGCCGTATCTACTCACGGGTAAGGCATTCGATGCGCAAACGGCTGACAGGCTGAATCTAGTCAGTGAAGTGGTGGCAAATGGGTCTGAATATGAGCGAGCACTGACGCTTGCGCAAGAGATCTGTCAGGCAGCACCGCTAGGTGTGAGAGGGGCATTGTCATCAGCACAAGATGCCAGCCGCAATGGCGCTGCAACTGCATTGGCGAATATCCATAGTTATCTGCCGCCGCTGTTTCATTCAGAAGATGCGACAGAAGGCGTGATGGCGATGGTTGAAAGGCGAGCGGCTGAGTTTAAGGGGCGTTAAATTCATTGTATTATGCAAACGGACAGACCGTTTGCATAGATAGTCCCATGATTTGCTAAGATAGTTCAGCTATGAAACATAATGATTCCACCTTTAAATTAAAAATATTAATTTAAAGGTGGAATTCTAGTACTACCTTCGGCGTTCCTTGGCCTAGCACTTTTTAAAAGATAACAAAATTTATCATCATCTGAAATAGCGATAAATTTTGATTTCGAATTATCAAGCAGTAATGTATTTTTAATAAGTATTAATTTCCATTGTGGAAAGCTCTCAAGTGGAGAAAAATTGTTAATAATATCTATTAAGTCTTGGCTTTCAAGACTAAGTATGAGTTTTTTAAAATATTCACGATGATCTGAGTGAAGAATATATTCAATTTCTCTGTACTTAGACACGAGTTTTCTCTTTATCATATCTTTTTCAAGGTGATACCAATAAGAATGCCAATAGTCATAGAACTTAAATTCATTATCAACTTCAATAGTAAGTAGTGCTCTTCTGAGGTTGTTGGTTAAACAACTTTCGTTACCTAAGTTTTGAATAAAAGTTTTAGCAACTATTTTAAACTTATTGTCATTAAAAGAGCTGTCTGTAATTAAGTCAAAGTTTGGATTAAAATCTATACAGTAAAAAATAAACTCCAATCTTCCTCTTAATATATCTGTGCTTTCTAATTCTAATATAGTCTTTTCCCTATTAGGATCAGATAATATTAGATAAGCTTTAACTCTTTCCTCTTCAACTTGAGTTCTGGAAAAAGCCGAACTTATTTTGTTACTATTATCAGCTAAATATTCGTAAATATTATTACTACCATTAGATATTTCAGAAATAAGATTTAAGACTCCAGGAAAAGCCTGATGGGTACGAATTATATCGGGCCTTTTGCCGTTTTGATCTACATCTCCAAGAGCAATTATATTTCTTATAACTCTCATCCAGTTATTATAAAAATTACTATTAAAGTCAGATAAGTCATTAAGATTCAAGAAATATTGAATTTGAGCAAATAGTAAGACTTTTTGAGTATAAGATACTTCATTTGTATTTGTAAGCATTTCATGTAGGAAGTTTTTATCGGGACTATGTCTAAAAAAATCCAAATGAAGTTCATTGTCAACAATTATTGGGTATGCCCTATTAAGAATATTCAAATAGCTGACTAATCTTTTAAAAGCATCCTTTGTAAGTAATTCAATAGAAATATTATGAGAATTATCTTGAAGCTGTCTAACTATCTCATTCCTATCGTCTGTGTTAAGATTTTTACTAAAAGTTGAATCAACCATGAAAACAAATGCGAAGAATCTAACGAATGCTTCATCAATAGATGTTCCAACTTTAAAGTTATTCCAAAAGAGATCGGTCCATTGTCCATCAATTTTAATATTAAATGTATCTTTAATGTCTATATCTTTTTCCCATATAGATTCACTCAGTTTCTTTTCTATACTAGCTTTAAAGTTTTCAAAAGTTGTCAAGAGTCTACCACGAGCATTCATCTTAATATATAGGTCGTCAGTTAGGCCCAAGTGCTCTAGTTCTATATAATAAAACTGAATTATTTTTTCCTGAGTTAGTTTTCTCCAAAGGTTTTTAATGTTAGAAAACATATGGTGAATATCGTTAAGAGTAGTAAGCATCGCATCTATCGTTGGATCATTTCTCCAAGAAAGAAAAAACCAAGAAGAATCAGTAATTACACTACCAAGTTCGAATACTTCAGAGTTAGCTTGTTTATTAATATTTATTTGTGAAAGGTTACCTAAATTGTCAACTAATTTTTTACAAAAGTCTCTTGAGGTCATACGGGTTTCATAGGAAAATCTTTTTAGAATTTCTGTTTCTTGATTTGAGACTTCACAAATTATAGAGCCATAACAGTGAAGCAGAAATAAGGTTGTGAGTCTCTGCTGACCGTCTAAAGGCTGGAATTTTTCTTCATCTAGACTTCCATATATGAAATCTAACATGAGTGGCTCTTCATTATTTAGGCTTTTATATAAAGCTTTTAAGAAGCTCTCTCTTACTTTTGACTGAGATTTTCTACCTTGAGCATAATCTCTTTGAATTATAGGTACTTCCACAGGGTATTTTTCTAAAAGTTCGAAAAAAGTAAGTAAATCCCCTTTGTAGTCAGAATCAGAATGCATGTTTAGCTCTCAATATATTTAGATAAGGTATTAGTTAGATCGTTTTCGTAATTCTTTCTATCTTCTTGAGTCCAAAAAGATATTTTAGGTGGGTAATTACTAAAGTACTTTAGAAAAACATTTTTAGTACATATTGGAATGAATGCGCCTTCTTTATCTCTATCAATAATAGTTTTTCTTTTCAATGGAAATATAGCGTTTTTATAACTCCTGTTAGTAGCTGAGTCTAAAAGTGCTAAGTTGGAGAGATTATTTATATCATCTTCTGAGTCTATATAATGATTGAAATGGTTGTTTATTTTCTCGAATAAAATAGAAAATCCTGTATCATCCGCATCCTGCCAATCATCGATAAGTGTTACTAAGTCCTCTTGCTTTTCTTCTTTTAATAGATTTTTATCGATAAATATTTTGGCATCCTCTAACCATTGTCTTCTAAACTGTTCCTCAGGCTCTTTGTTTCTAATAGATGTAATATGTTCAATATCCCACTTCTGTTTTTCATACAAGTCAAAAGGAAAATAAGAGTTGTCTTGTTCACTTGATAACATTGTTAATATGTTATAAAGAAGAAAAACTTGCTTAACATAAGAGTTGTCACTGTATTGTAAATCTAAAATATTGATATTTTTCAAGCTATTTTTTATTTTAGTATCTAAGTATTCATCAAATTCTGATTTCTTTTTTGTGGTTGACGCTAAGTATAGTTCATTGATGCTTGTAGATTTAACTGAAACTAAATAACCAATTTTGTGATATAAATTTCTATCTTTATACCATTCGTAAAACCTACTATAGTAATCTTTAATTTCTTCCCAGTTATCTGCTAAAATTTTATTACTTGGTTTTTTAAATTTTTTACTAAAGAACCTGAAAGTGGTAAGTTTATCATTAGGGTCTGGGTTTTCGTTCATTAAATCAAATATAAACTCAATACGATTAGTAAGACCTTTTTCTTTATTTAAAAAATACCAAAATTTATCATCTTGTAATGAGTTTTCAATTCTATCCCATTCATTAGCAATTTCTAATTGACGTAACCTTAGCTTATTATTCTGTTCATTAAAGTTTGAACTATTTAAGAATAAAGCCTTTATTAGCTCTGAATTAGTTAACGGTATTTTCCCAATATTAATGCGTGTAAAAATAGAAATAGGGTCATCTTCCATACTTTCATACCAAATAACTCTTGAATGGAATTTAAACTTCGATAAAAAATTAGATTTATCGAAAAAATGATCTTCTGACTTTCTATCGAACCACGAGTTAATAGTCTTATAAGCTTGAGAGATGTAGTAGAAATCTATATTATCTTCATTAATACCTTCAAGACGCTCTAAGCCCTCTAAAAATTTACCAGAATCTTGTCTAGTATCGTAGTCTAACTTGAATAGTTTATCTCTCTTTTCTACTACATAATCTCGATTTAAGCAGAATAATATTAGATGAATAGTCGTTAGTCGCTGTTGTCCATCAATCACCTCAAAATGTCCATTCCGATCTTTTTTTACTACTATTGGTTGCAAACAATACCAAGTACTATCATCAGGGTCAGACTCAATTGCACGAGGTTTGAAGTTATCAATATCATTTAATAGCTCTGATATTTCAATTTCAGTCCATCTATAACCTCTTTGATATGATGGAATAATAAACTGATAGTCGCGTAATTCACTTATAGTTTTAAGTTCTAGTGTATTTTTCATAGTTTCCAGTTTCCAGTTTCCAGTTTCCAGTTTCCAGTTTCCAGTTTACTTAGAGTTAGTTGTTATGTTTACTTTGCAACACAAATGTTTAACATTACTTTTAACAAACTATGAGGTGATATACAAGCTTTTTAGTCAGATAAGTTTAGTTTTAAGTTGAGGATAATTATTTAATTATTATATTCAGATTTTATTACTTTTAGTAAAAGATGTGATTGAAATTTAGTGTGGTTGAGTTGAAGCATTTAGTTTAACTTTCTGCTTTTTCCTCTGTAAGAAAGTTGTCCTGCCTTAATAAAACCACGCCCCTCAACTAAATTTCGATTTATTTATAGAGGTTGCCCTAAAAAGCGTTTTAGCCCTGACAGTAGCGGCTATCCTGCTTGAATAGGCGTGTTGCGAAGGCTAGGTTTTGGGGCGGTCTCGTGACCAAACAGGAATGTCCCAAGCCGTAGCCACGCCACGCCTATTTAAGCAGATAATAGCGAATGGCAGGATTGGCTCCAACTTTATAATAACTCTAATAACCACGAAATCTAAAGCGGCACTTCAAAACACCATCAAGCAAACCAAACATACCAACCAAAAAAACCTCGCAATTGCGAGGTTTTTGATTTTATTTAGTATGACTGTTTATAGCTGTCCCAGTGTTAGTAGTTCAACTATAATTATTTAGTCGACTTATAGTAGTCAACCATCATAGTGCCTAACGTGCCATTGTCATCGATAGTGACGATTCTGACCGTACCTGACTGTGCTGCGGTACTAGATTGCACTTGTCCGGCATTACCTAAGACCACTTGGTTGGTTTTGGCTGCCATTGCTCCGTTACCGATAGCGATGCTATTCATGCCAGCTGCCATAGATTTATTACCAACAGCGACCGAGTTTGCGCCTTGTGCTGCTGCCGCTTCACCGACTGCCGTAGCACGAACACCACTAGCGTCAGCCAAATGACCGAATGCTTGTGCGCGCTCGCTTGTGGCTTTGGATTTCCAGCCGATAGACGTTGAGCCTAGACCAGCAGCATTGGCTTCGCCGCCGACAGCCGTTGCGGAATTCAGACCTGCATTGGCTTTATTGCCGACAGCGACGGTGTCATTGGTGCCACCAGCCATAGCGGCTTCACCAACAGCAGTAGAGCGAACACCGCTAGCATTGGCTAAGTGACCAAATGCTTGTGCACGTTCGGCAGTGGCTTTTGACTGCCAACCGATAGACGTTGAGCCTAGACCTGCGGCATTGGCTTGACCACCGAGGGCAGTGGCTGAGTTCAGACCTGCATTGGCCATATTACCGATAGCAACTGTGTCGTTAGTGCCGCTAGACATAGCACTATTGCCTAAAGTAATGGCAGTAGGGTTAGCGTTTGCCATCATTTGAGCGTTTGCAGTAACAGGTTGAGTCTCAGCGCCTGTTGCCATAGCAGTGCATGCAGAAGTGGCGGCAATGGCGAGAGTAAGAGCACTAATTTTTAGCGTTGATTGTAGTAGAAAGTCCATTTTCATGAGTAAATCCTTTTTAAAAGCCCAAAAGGCTGGTTGGTGTGATTAAAGAGTACGTGCAGTAATAAGTAAAATAGACATACCGCAAGAAACCCCGCAATCGCGAGGTTTTATTGAGTTAAATAGCGATTGGTTGAGTCGATATTTTTGCGCCATTTACCAAGCGAAGGTTACCCCGCCACGTGCCCCGACTTTTCCAGTATCAAGACCAAATCCTGCACCCGCTGAGATCGTCATGCTGTCATTCACGCGTCCAGCAAATGAGGTGCTCAGTGCTGAGCCACTATTATAATAGCCTGTGCCAATGGTCATGGCGTAGCGTTTGCCTGAAGGAATGACTGGTGTCTCGAGCGCTAGCGCCATTGCGATACCGTCTTCCGCTTCATCTAAGCGATCTTCTTGACGGTTGTACTCGTTGCGCAAATCGTTAATTTGTCTCGCATTGCTAACTGAGGCTGTGCCTAAGTTGGCGACTTGAGCATCCGTGTTGGCTAGCTGGTTTGCGGTAGCCAAAGAGTTGACAGAGACGCTAGCGCCTAACGTGCCATTGGCATCGGTAGTGACTATGTTGGTTGCGCCTGACTGTGATCCTGTACTGGCCTGTAATTGACCGGCATTACCTAAGACGATTTGGTTGTCGCTTGCTGCTGTTGCACCATTACCGATAGCAATAGCATTTGCACCGCTAGCACTAGATTTATTACCCACTGCTACAGAAGAATCACCTTGAGCTGCTGCCGCTTCGCCTACTGCCGTAGAGCGTACTCCTGTTGCTGATGCTAAGTGACCGAAAGCTTGTGCGCGTTCGGCGCTTGCAGTTGATTGCCAACCTACTGCGGTAGACCCTGCTTGAGTGGCTTGAGCTTGCGCACCGACGGCGGTTGAAGAAGTGCCAGAAGCAGTCGTCTGACGTACTCCACTTCTGTCCCCACCAATCGCCACGCCGTCAAGGCCTGAGGCTACTGAGTTGTTACCGATAGCGATGGTGTTGTCTGACTCAGCGCTGGCCGCTTCACCAACCGCAGTAGAGCGCAGGCCAGTCGCAGAGGCTAAGTGACCAAATGCTTGCGCACGTTCAGCCGTGGCTTTTGACTGCCAACCGATAGAGGTAGAACCTAATCCTGCTGCATTGGCTTGACCGCCAACTGCGGTGGCTGAGTTCATGCCAGCATTGGCTTTGTTACCGATGGCGACAGTATCATTAGCACCAGCTGCGGTAGCTGCTTCACCGACAGCAGTAGAGCGTACGCCGCTGGCATTGGCTAAGTGACCGAATGCTTGTGCACGTTCAGCCGTTGCTTTTGACTGCCAACCGATAGAGGTGGAGCCTAATCCTGCAGCATTGGCTTGACCGCCAACTGCAGTGGCTGAGTTCATACCTGCGTTTGCCGCGTTACCGATGGCGACGGTATCGTTGGTGCCACCTGCCACGGATTTATTACCTAACGCTACCGACGCTTCGCCTTGAGCGGCAGCGGCTTCACCGACTGCCGTAGAGCGTACACCGCTGGCATTGGCTAAATGACCGAATGCTTGAGCGCGCTCGGCACTAGCGGTTGATTGCCAACCTACAGCAGTAGTACCCGCTTGAGTGGCTTGCGCTTGCGCACCGACAGCAGTAGAAGAAGTACCCGAAGCAGTCGTCTGACGTACACCACTTCTGTCACCGCCGATTGCCACGCCGTCAGCGCCTGAAGCAACGGCAGTATTGCCTATCGCAACCGCATTAGTACCTGAAGCCACGGCATCTTCAGCACCAGCAAAACTTTGGTCGCCTGATGCGGTCGTTTGATGACCGACTGCGGTAGCCATAGCCCCAGAAGCTTCTGCCTGCCAACCCAAAGCGGTCGCGCCTGGGGTGTTCGCTAAGCTTTCGCCACCAATGGCAGTTGTCGAGTTACCTAACGCCTGCGCACCTGCGCGCGAACCATTTGTAGATACACCACCGCCAAGCGCTACAGCATCGACACCGTCAGCTTGTGAGTTTGCACCAATAGCGGTAGCATTTTCAAAAGAGGCAAAGGCGGTGTTACCGATCGCCACAGCGTTTTCATCCGACGCAAACGCATTTTGACCCACTGCGGTGGCGTTGTCGGCAAAGGCGCTGGTGTTCGGGCCACAAGCTAGGGCATCTGTCCCCAAGCTGGTTGCGCCTCCTGTGTTCCCACTGCCTAATTGACATTCAGCCGCCATCACAGCGGAAGTACTCAAAGAAGCAGCGGCAATGGCTAGGGTAAGCGCACTAATTTTTAGTGCTGAGCATGGTAGAAAATCCGTTTTCATAATGCTATATCCTTTTTTAAAAGCCCTCGGGGCTAATTGGTTGGTAGAGGTCAATGTCTATCTTAACGCTCGTCATATCAGCGTACTCTGACGTAAACGACTAAGGCGTGTCATCATTTAGATTGAGAGGCTTAAACTGAGGAAAATTGCAGCCAAACAAGGAAGAAATTGCCGTAAATATGAACATATTGACAAGATTTCTGACGATGTTTGGCAAAATTTAGCCATTTTAAGACCACTAAATGTATCCATGTGCTAATTGATAACACGGCCTAGATACTATTCAGAATTCGCAATATAAATGTAACATTAATATTTGATAGAAATTTAACTATTGTTAGCATTATTTACTCAAAGGTCGTTTAAGCCGATGAATAGATAATTACGGTTGAAAGAGACTAATACTACTAGGGCGTGTCCTAATCATTCAAACAGTAAAGACAACGCTATTATCTAGACTATAATAAGTGACCACTATCTGTTAGGAGAATGTCAGTGCTATACAACTTTGATGAGATAATTGATAGGCGTGATACGGGGTCAGTCAAATGGCATTATACCGATGACACGATTCCACTATGGGTGGCGGATATGGACTTTAAGGCTGCCCAGCCGATATTAGACGCGATTGAGAAAATTGCGCAGCATGGCATATTGGGCTATACCAAACCCACTGCGGCTTTGTATAAATCGATTATTCAGTGGCATGGCAGTCGCTATGATTTGTGGTTGGATGAGCAGCATATTTTGTTCTCACCTGGTGTCGTGCCAAGCCTCGCACTGATGATGAGCGTATTTACTGAAGTAGGGGGTGCGGTATTGGTCAATGATCCCATTTATACACCCTTTATGACTAAGGTGGAGCAAAACGGTCGCAAGCTGGTGACCTCTGCATTAAAAGAAACTGAGGGTAAATATCAACTTGATTTGGAAGACATTGAAGCCAAAATAGTTGAGTATAAGGTTAAGCTGTATTTGCTATGCAATCCGCACAATCCGGGCGGGCGCGTGTGGGCGAGAGATGAGCTAGAAGCGCTGCTTGCGGTTTGCAAAAAGCACAATGTAGCGATTGTCAGCGATGAGATTCATCAAGATTTAACCTTACAAGGTTACACATTCACGCCTTTTTTGACGCTAGCAAAAGATTATGAGCACAACGTGGTAAGCCTTACCTCTATGACCAAAACTTTTAATATCGCCGGTATTAAAGGCTCGATGATCTTTGCCAAAGATGAGGCATTACTCAGAAAAATCAGCGAACAGCAGAACTTAAACGATGAATATGAACTGAATCTATTTGCTTATGCGGCTATGCGTAATGCTTATGAACAGGGTGGTGAGTGGCTTGAGCAGGCGCTTGGTTATATTGAAAAAAATATCGAATTAACGATTCACTTTTTAGAAGGGCATCTACCTAAGATTAAGGTGATGCGCCCAGAAGCGTCGTATTTAATCTGGCTAGATTGTTCGGCGTATGGTGAGACTGATCAAGTGCTTTATGACAAACTGCGAGACGCTAAAGTTGAGCTAAATTCTGGTGTCAAATATGGTAATGAGGGACACCTTAAAATGCGTATTAACGTGGCCTGTCCTCAAGCGGTGTTGAGAGAAGGCTTGAACCGTATTTATACAGCCTTAAGTAGTGATGACAATTAAACAGCAACGCAAGCCATCACTCCTAATCAATATTAAGGTTAGGCTGACGCAGCCGTTTTATCTTATTTGGCAGGGTAGCCAGTGATGTCTTGAATGCTATAATACAAGGGCTGTAAGCGCTCGTACATCTTTAGATAGACTTCATTATACAAGCGCTTGTAGAGCTGGACATTGGCATCAATGGGTAAGAATTCATCGCCCAAATGGGTCATCGCTTGTGTCGCGGTTAAATGGTCAGGATAAACGCCAAGACCCACCGCACAGTTGATGGCAGCGCCTAAGCCTGAGGCTTCATAAGTATGCGGTCGGTAGGCGGGCATGCCAAAAATATCTGCTGTGAGCTGCATGGCTGAGTCACTTTGAGAGCCGCCACCAGAGACACGCAAGTGTTTGATGGGCTTGCCCGTGCGCTTCTCAATGGTATCAAAACCAAGCTTAAGCTCGTAGGCCAGTCCCTCTAAGATAGCACGGTAAACGTGCGCCCGCGTGTGCACATCGCCGAAGCCAATGAGCGCGCCTTTGCCCTCAAGCCCCGGATGACGAACACCGGGCGACCAATACGGCTGCATCATCAGACCCATAGATCCTGCTGGAATGTCTTTGACCGCTTGATCGAGGAGCTTTTCAGTATCGATACCCTGAGTCTGCGCCAGCTGCTCCTCGTAGTGAGCAAACTGCTCTTTAAACCAGCTGACCATCCAAAAGCCACGATAGATCATATACTCATGATTGTAATAGTTTGGCGCGGCGGCGGTGTAGGCAGGCATGTGCTTGAGGACTTCGACGTAATCGGTAGAGATGGTGTTAATAGTGGCAGTGGTACCAAAGCTTAAGCAGGCCGTGTCGGTAGCGAGACCCGCTGCCCCTAGAGCTTCGCAAGCTTTATCGCTGGCGGCAGCAATCATCGGTGTGCCCTGTAGAATACCTGTGGCCTCGGCGGCTTGAACATTAATTTGACCGAGCTTTTGACCGGGCGAGATAATTTTGGGCATTTGATCAGGGGTACAGCTGAATAAGCGCCATTTGAGATCTGTAGGTTTTAGCCACTTTTGTGCTTTAAAGTTGTAAGGCAGGTAGCCAACTGAATGGCCTGTCGAATCAGCGAGTTCACCAGTGAGCTGATAGGTGAGGTAGGCGGAGAGATTGACATAGTGCGCAGTCTTCGCCCAGATTTCAGGCTCGTTTTGCGCGAGCCAATTACAGCGCGCTTTTTGCTGAGCTTCTTGTACTAGCTCGCCCATGCCAATGATTTTGGTCAATGGACTTAAGAAGCCAATATCATTGGTCTCAGCGCGGCGCAAATCCATCCATACGATAGCAGGGCGCAGCGGCTGTTTATCCTTATCCAAGCAAATCATCGTATAGCGCTGGGTCGCGAGACTGACACCGGCGATTTGTGCTGGGGTGACATCGCAGCTTTGCCATAATTGCTGGCAGGCCTCGCTGAGCTTTTGCCAATAATAGTCGGCATGTTGCTCGGCATAGTTGGGCTGCTTAGAGAAATACGGCTCGATAGGCACACGGGCTTTGGCGATCTCAGTGCCGAACTGATCAAAGATAAGCGCTCTGACGCTTTGGGTGCCGTTATCGATAGCTAAGAAATAAATCGGGTCATCAAGAGTGGTCATAGTTGTCCTTAACTATGTGGTGATAATCATAAACGTCAAAACGTGCTACTGAAATACATTTTCCTTGCTTGCTGTGCGACCTCAAAACTCTAGAGGCTGCGTAAAATGCATCCCAGTAGCACTGACCTTGAATATCAACGTAACTTTAAAAAAATTAGGCAGCAGGCAGATGATAATAGCGTTGCCATAATTGTTGATAACGCTCGGCTTCTTGCTGCCACCTTTGCTCATCCCAGCCCAGCTCCTCTTGGCAGATTGGCTTCAGTCTGGCGCTAATCAATGGCGTCATCGCGCCATGCGGTAGTATCAAACCTAAGCGCGTGCGCCGCAATAGTAAGTCATCTAAATGAATAACCTGCTCATAATGCGCGGCAAATCGAAGCTCGGCCCAAATGGTATTGCTATCGTTGACGTAAGCTAAGTCTTCGTCATGTGCCAGCTCAAGCAAGCTGTCAAGTTGCCGGCCGTAAAACCCTTGTAAGCGCTGTTGTAAAGGTTTTGGCAAGGTAGTAAATTTAGGATTGGTTGGGATTTGATTGCTAAAGACTTGATCGCTGTCTGGGTTATTGTTTTGAATAACTGACTCATCAAGGGCGAGCACTTCTTGACACTTTTTAAGGACATCAAGCGCAATGAGGCGAAAGGTCGTCAGTTTCCCACCGCTGACGGTCACTAGGTTGTTATCTAGCCACACGCTATGGTCGCGTTTTTCTTTGCTCGGACTGACGCGCTTACCATCGCCGCCTTCTGATATCAGCGGACGCACGCCTGCCCAAGTGCTGATCACATCCTCTCGGTTTAGGTTGACGTCATCAAAGAGATCATTGGTCGCGGTCAACAGATAATCCACCTCTTCGCTGGTGATGCCGACCTCTTCATCGCCTAACGGTGGATGATCCAAATCAGTGGTGCCAAGGACAGTGCGGTTCTCCCAAGGGAAGACAAAAACTGCTCTTTTATCGATAGGATGCAAAAAGGTATAGGCTTGCGTAAGCGGTAAACGCTCTTGACTAACCACCAAATGACTGCCGCGAGACGGACGAATTTGCTTATTAAAGGTTTGTTCGGTTTGTTGGCTGGCTTGCATCCGTAGCGTATCTGCCCAAGCGCCCGTCGCACTGACGACGACTTTGGCATGAACGTTATAAGTTTGAGCGTTGTTAGCTATAGAATTTGAATCAGCGGTATCTTTTAGCGCTGCACCTATTACTAAGCCCTGCTCATTAGTGAGTAACGTCTCAGCTTTTAAATAGTTAATCGCCTGTGCACCGTCATGTATGGCTTCGTCTAGCACGCGCATCACGAGCCGCGAGTCATCGGTCACCGCATCACTAAACTGACTGGCACCCAAAAAATTCGTTTGCTTGATATGAGGATTCAGACGCAAAAAAGCGTCCTTTTTAAAGTAGGTAAAATAGCGCTTGCCTGCTAGCTTATCGTAGACACGAAGCAAAGTATTAAATATCCATGGCGGTGGAAACTTGCCTTTATAATGCGGCATAACGAAATGCATCTCGTTGACCAAGCCGCCAGCCTCACTCAGCATGCGCTCACGTTCACGCACGCTAAGCAAAGTCGTTTTATAGTCGCCCGAGGCAATATAGCGCAGCCCACCATGTACCATTTTACTAGAGCGGCTGGACGTGCCCCAAGCAAAGTCTTTTTGCTCGATGAGTAATACCGCCAAGCCGCGCCGCGCTGCTTCGCGGGCAATCCCAGCACCAGTAATACCGCCGCCAATAATGAGCATATCCCAAATCTGTGATCGAGATAGGGGCGCTAGGGCTTGCTCACGTTGTGTGGTTTGGTTCATAGATGATTCATCTTAGTTATCCATTGATATGACATAGGCAGTTTTAAACAAAAAAGCGTCATGATTACGGTGTGCTACAGCAATAGTTTTTTCTTGCATGCTGTGCGCTTCGCCAGATAGAGGCTGCGTAAAAAATATTGCTATAGCACTTATCGTTCCTCTTTTTAAGCAATCACTTTTCAAGTAAAACGCCCGGATTCATACGTTGTTCAGGATCTAAGCTTTTAATCATATCACTGGTGACTTGTAGGCCAAGCGCGCCTTTTTCAGCGCCAAGATAAGGGGCGTGATCACGACCAACGCCATGCTGATGCGATATCGTGGCTGTACCATTAGCCAAACTAACACTGGCGGCATGTTTGATTTTTTGCCAGCGTTTTAAGGTAGCAGCGTGATCTTTTGCCGCTCTAAAGAAGTAAGTGGTATAAAGACTGGCACCTTGTTTATAAACGTGCGAGATATGAGTAAAGGCCATCACTTCTTCGCCTTCATCTGCTAATGAAGTTTTCACCGCATCCTGCATCTGCGCCATTTGCTCATCGATATTAATCCAGTTGGTCGCGGTCTCAAAGGTATCGACCATGATGCCTTTTTCCCACAACGTACCACGCAAATAAGGAAACTTAAAACGCCCGTGTGCCCAGATATTGCCCATGATATCGGTCAGCTTACCCGTGACACTACCGTGCTGCTTTAGTAGTTTTTTAAACTGGGTAAGTGCCAATTTATTCTGTGCTTTGTCACCTGAGACGCCATAAGTCAGCATGACTTTATCTGAGCTGAGTCCGCGCGCTTTTAGGTAAGTGCTGATCGCTAAAAATTGACTAGGCGTAGTGCCCAGATGTAAGTGAGCGTCAGTCTCAACCGCATTACTTAGACGTAGCATAGACAGACGGATATTACTTTGCACCGCTTGTTTTAATACGGCTTTACCTGCTGCCCAATTGGGTAAAAAAGCAACTTTGAATAGCTCTTCTTCTGGTTGTGACTGTACGCGCATTTTGACTGTCGTAAAGATGCCAGCACGACCTTCGGTGCCCATCATCATCTCACGCAAATCAGGCCCTGCCGATGACGCCGGAATATCAGCGATATTTAGCACACCTTGTGGGGTAACTAGCGTACCGCCCGCAAACATTTGCTCGATGCGCCCGTAGCCCAACGACTGCTGACCACTGGAGCGCGCGGCGATCCAACCGCCAAGGGTTGACAGCTCCCAAGACTGCGGATAATGTCCTAGACGGTAACCGTGCTCGTCCAATTGTGCCTCAACCGCAGGCCCTTGCGTACCCGCACCAAAAGTCGCGATTTGACTCTCATTATCCAAATCAATCAGCTGATCCATCTTGCTCATGGCGATAGTTAATACGGCACGCGAGCCTTTTTGTGGATTGATGTGACCGACGACTGACGTACCGCCGCCAAACGGAATGACGATAAGGTCGTGCTCGCTGGCAAGCTTTAATAAGGTTTCGACATCATCAGTCGATTCAGGGAAAGCGACACCATCAGGAAATACTTCAAAATTGCCACCGTGCATAGCGATCCAATCGGGAAAGCTTTGCCCACGCGCATGTCTGAGCCTGACCTCTTGATCGACCGACACCGTATCAAGATTGGTAAGGGCAGTAGGCAAGCGCGATTTGGGCACAGTTTTGAGCACTTGTTGCAAGCTCACAGATTTTAGCTTATTGGTTTTGCCGATGTGTGATTTGATCAGTTTTGCGCCATGTGGCGAGACTTTTTTATTGATACTGACATTGCCCCAACCATTCCAGCGCGTTTTTTCGATGGGGGTATTTAAGGAGGTATTATCTTTTGAGACGCTATCTACACTGACGTTATCGATATTTTTATTATCAGAATTTACGGCGATAGGTTCAGACTGGTCAGATTTAGGACTTTTACGGATAAGGGATTTGATTTTGCTCATAGAGAGTTAGCCTTTCGATTTATTATATAGTCAAATCCTATATAAATCGGATGCGAGGTCAGGCGCGCTCAGTCTACTATCCTGTAGACACTTCACTCGTCTTCCTTGTATCCAAATTATCTTGAACCGACTATCACTTTTTATTTAGGTTTGGATTGAGATCTGGTGTTAATTATTAGAGCCAATGTAACGATCGCTTAACGGCACATAGTGAGCGACAGCTAGCGATGCTACTGCTTACTCATATGAATCCACTATAAACTCACTGCAACATCAACCTCGCTGACCACACTAATGTATAGCTTGAACTCGGTTGCTTTATATTGATATGCATTGATATTATTTTGGATTCACTATACATCTACCGTGCTAACGTTAAACTGCTTACTATTTCAGCATATCACAATATGAACAAAACGTTTATACGTACTCGTCATTTGTATAATAAAAATTTATAATTTTTGTTAAATAATCGTATGATTAAAGCTTGCTCGAATATAAATCATATCTCCACCTAGCTATTTATCAAGAGCTATTTATCAACCTTGCTGTCTCTTTTTTTTCCACGCTTGCTTTCTGTCATTCAAATAATCGTCAATATTTGCTAATAACGGGCCATCGCTATTAATAACTAGCAGAAATCGTCAATAATTAATCATCTAATAGCCATTAATGTGCTCAAACTTGTTAAAATAGGCTACCAATTTATTTATTGATGGACATCGATTTATGACCACTGCCGCTGACACTTCTGCAATACCGACTATCAAGCAAGACCGCATTCTTATTCTCGATTTTGGCTCGCAATATAGCCAACTTATCGCCCGCCGTGTGCGCGATTCTGGGGTGTTTTGTGAGATGCTACCTTTTGATATCGATACCCAGCGCATTACCGATTTTGGTGCCAAAGGCGTTATCTTGTCAGGCGGCCCTGAAAGCGTACACGCAGAAAATAGCCCGCGTATCAACGATGCCGTGTTTGACTTGGGCGTACCGGTTTTGGGTATTTGCTATGGCATGCAAGCGATGGCAGATCGTTTTGGCGGGCAGGTTCATGCCAGTGATATCCATGAATTTGGCGCGGCGACTATCAACATCAATGGTACCTCGACCTTGATCGATGGTATCGAAGATGCTGCTGGCACGCTCAATGTGTGGATGAGTCATGGTGATAAGGTGATTGAAGCGCCACAAGGTTTCGATATCATCGCCAGTACGCCAAGCTGTCCAATTGCGATTATGGCCGATGACAGCAAGCATTATTATGGTCTACAGTTCCATCCTGAAGTGACCCATACCCTACAAGGTCAAGCGCTGCTTGGTCGATTCGTGCATCAAATCTGCGACTGTGCAGGCGATTGGACGCCAGACAATATCGCTGATATGCGTATCGCCCAGTTAAAAGAGCAAATCGGTGATAAGCAAGTCTTGCTAGGTCTGTCAGGCGGTGTCGATAGTTCAGTGGTCGCTGCGTTATTGCACAAAGCCATTGGCGATCAGCTGACTTGTGTATTTGTCGATAATGGCCTCTTGCGTCTGAACGAAGGCGACCAAGTGATGCAAATCTTTGCAGAAAACATGGGTGTTAAAGTCATTCGTGTCGATGCAGAAGATTTATTCTTAAATGCGCTAGCAGGTGAGTCTGATCCAGAGAAGAAACGCAAAATCATTGGTAAAACCTTTATCGATGTATTCGCTGAGAGCGCACGTCAAGTGAGCGAGCAGAGCGATGGTAAAGTGGTTGAGTTCTTAGCGCAGGGTACGATTTATCCTGACGTGATCGAATCTGCCAAATCGCATCAAGGCAAAGCACATGTGATTAAGAGCCATCATAACGTTGGCGGTTTGCCAGATGACTTGGCATTTAAGCTGATTGAGCCGTTACGTGATTTGTTCAAAGATGAAGTCCGCAAACTGGGTGTTACTTTGGGTCTGCCAGCCAAAATGGTCTATCGTCATCCGTTCCCTGGTCCAGGTTTGGGCGTGCGTATCCTTGGTGAAGTCACCAAAGAATATGCGGATATCTTGCGTCAAGCTGATGCGATATTCATGGCAGAGCTAGAAAAATCAGGTTGGTACGATAAGACTGCACAAGCATTTGCCGTATTCCAACCCATCAAATCAGTTGGTGTGGTCGGTGATGGCCGCCGCTACGCGTGGGTCATTGCGCTACGTGCTGTTGAGACCGTGGACTTTATGACGGCTCGCTTTGCACATCTGCCATATGATTTGATTGAGACGGTATCGAACCGTATCATGAATGAGATCGCTGAAGTATCACGCGTGACTTATGATGTGTCGAGTAAGCCGCCTGCAACGATTGAGTGGGAGTAACACTTAATAAAAGCTATCAAACTAAAAATCTGATTAGCGTCGTCAAACTCGTTCAGCCTACTTGATGTAGTGCTATCACTTGTTTTCCTCGCTACTCAAATGTTTTGAATTGATATACAGCTTGTCGTCAATAAAAAAACACTCAACTTGGTTGGGTGTTTTTTATTGCTCAAAATCATCAGATAGTTGCAAATACCCCAGTTTTTTATTGAACATTTGTCTTTATTGTCTATAATATGATCGACTTTAATCGGTTTTATTTATCGTTGAAGTTGAGATAAAACTACAAACCGTTCAGTAAAACTAAGGGATAAGATGCTTTGTAATAACTGTGGTCAAGAAAACTCAAATGAAGCAGTTTTGTGTTCAAACTGTGGACACAATCTGTCTGACATTCAAGGACAAACACCACCACCGTTAACAGCGGTCAATATTTCTAAAGATGCGCAAAGCATGCAAAACACACCATCATCTGACTCTCAGACAGCTGATACTTCACTGGCAGCTTTTGTTGGTGAAAAGTATGACAGTTTTTATCGTGACAAATGGTTTAAAAACCATGAGCCTACTTTAAATACTGACAATAAAAAATTTAATTTTCAAAGCTTCAATTTAGCGGGGTTTTTCTTAGGCTCGTTTTGGTTTTGCTATCGAAAAATGTATCTAGCTGCCTTTTTAATCATAATGGGTATAACCGTCATTGATCTGGTTTTGATGTATTTGCTTGGTATGGAAAAGTACAGTATGTTAGGCCAATCCCTTTTCATAGGTGTATGGGCAGGCTTTGCTGGCGTTATGGGTAATTACTTTTATCTTAATCACAGTGTTAAAAAAATCAAAAAAATTACGGATACTTATACAGATTCGGCTGTAATTAATGAACAATTAGCCAAGCAAGGTGGCACGTCGTGGATTGGTTCAATCGGTGTTACTCTCTTACTTATATTACTTTCGGGCGGTATAACCTACTTACTCGCGCCTGAGTGGTACTGGATAGTGTAGTACTTCTAATAAATAAGGTTGATCTAAGGAGGCGAGGTAAGAGTGATGGAACCATTAAAACAAGCATATGATTTGGAACTAACGGATAAAGATCATGGGCAAGGTTGGGCTTTTGGTCGCCCAGTCGGCATCACCACGGATCAATGGCCGCGAAGCAGGATTAACGGTCTACCGATGGCGCACTTATGGACGATATTAGTGCCTGAAGCGTATCGTGTAAAAGGGAAAGATCTAGTGGGAATCTCTTTTTTTCAAGCGGATGATGCCTTTGAAGATAGGGTTGGTGGTGTCGAGGACATGATTACTAACCTCACTGAGATGAATAATATAGACGCTGAAGATTTTTGGGCATCATTGAGTAATTATGCTAACCATCGTCATCGTCAAGAAACTTATCTGGAAGATATTATTGGTGGTGGCTGGGCATTGATTTGGCTAACGGAAGCAGAGTTCTCTGGTGGGTCCACACCGATGCCCAATAAAGAAAATACTATATGTCTAAGCTATGAAGTAGAAGAGTGGAGTAGCACTTGCTTTGTCAAAGATGCACCTGCTCAGTTTATTCAGCACGTTGTCCGAATAGATGATCCTAATGTCGGAAAAATGCTTGATGAGTGGCCAGATGAAGGTGATGAGAATACTTATATTCCGATGTTCTCTGAAAAAGGTGAGATATTAAAGCTTGATAGGTTTCATGCAAAAAGTCATTTTGGTGGTACAGCTAATCCCATTCAGGGTATGCCAGAATTTAGCCCTTTTTATATTGAGTTTGAAGAAGAGTTTGGCGATGCCAATATGGGTGGTGGTAATGGGCAAATTGATTTGCTGAACGATCAGTTTGACTGGGCGTGTGGCTAAGTGTTGATTGGGTTAGGATGGTCATGTCAGCTCAATATGGCAATAAAAACACTCAACTTGGTTGGGTGTTTTTTTTATTACCCAAAGAAGTAGAAGACAAGTAAAGGTTAGTGCTCTGTCTCACTAACTATTATGCTATCTTTAAAATTGATTTTGGACAATTAAAAACGGTTCAATAAAAGGAATTTGGAAATGGATGAAGAACCTAGAAAAGAATACAAACTACCATCGATGTTAGAAATGTTTGATAAAGTTCAGAGTCAAATGAACCCGTTATCCTACCAGCTTGAAAAATTAAACAGTATACAAGAGATAGCAAACCAGTATGAGCATCTTAACCCAGCTGTAAATATTGCAAGAAAAGCTGTTCAACCAGTAGATTTGGCTTCCAGCAGTGTTGTAGACCATATTGCAGTAGCAATGAATGCTCAGTTGAGAGTTCCAGAAGCAATGGCCGTGCAAGATAATTTTCTTGAAATGAAAAAGGGGATGGGTGCCTACAATAATAGTCTCATGTCTGTGAGAGAGAGCCTGATACAAAGTACAGGAGGAACTAGTGTATATGAAAATATGATGTCATCAGTAAATCTAATCAGGGATTCGTTAGAACCATATAGAAGCACTTTTGATGCAGTGCGTACCTCATTTGAAGCAAGCGAATCTTTTAAACTTGTAAGAGAGCTACAAGCTCAAGTAGCTTTGGCTAATTCATTCTCATCAGAATATTCAAGTCTTTTTGAGCAGTTTGATTCGTTACGCAACTTTGAGTCCTTCCAATCAGTATTTAGACTAAATGACGTTCAGTTTGAAGAGGTCATAAGTACTAATTTGACGCAAGAAGACATAACTAATTTTTCTAGCAAGCCAATTTCTGAAATTGATTCCGACTTAAGCGATGAAATAGAGTCAGGCAAAGATTTTAGTTTATATTCAGAGAAAGCTAAAAAGATTTTACATTTCATCTGCACCGTCATCTTATTACAGTACATAATTGGTATGGCTAGTAGCGTAAGCGTTAATTATATTCAGCAGTTCCAAGAAGAATCAAAAAATTTAGAGACTTCTAGAGAGATAAAGTCTTTTATTAGATCACCTCTTCCCTTAGTTGACCGACGAGCGCTAAAAGGACATCGAGTTACAACAGTAAATACTTTAAATTTTCGTGATAACTTGGGTAAGAATTCAACGATAGTTGATACTATCCCTATTGGGACTATAGTGAGAGTTATGGATAAGTCAGATAAATCTTGGCTGTTAGTAGAAGTTGAAATTGACGGTGAACTAGAGCAGGGTTGGGTTTTGAGACGTTATACGACTTATTTTAAGTAAATTAGTTATAGAAAAATTAGTTTTTAAAATCTACTTTATGAACGCAAATGAACGCAAAATCTATTTGGTATGTATAGGACTATTTAATGACTAATGAAAACGAAACGTTTAACTACGATCTAATCATACCAAAAGGTGGAAAAATAGATGGTTTAATATTTGAGAATGACCATGTCAACATTCCTATGACACTATTTTATAGTATAGAAGTTGAGCTAGAAACGTTCGAGATCGAAAATGAAGTTACTGATACTTCTTTGATTCTAGACTTCATAAGCTTTAATATCAATGATCTAAAGGAACTCGAAAATAGAGCTTTTGATTTTCGAATTTATCCTGAGAAAAATTATATCGATGCTTCAGTTTATATATTATGGACACATCATCCTGTATCTGTGTCAAAGCTGACTTTTGGAAAGATAGACAACGGTTATATAGCAATCACCATTGATTATAATATTCAATATTTGCATTCGAATGTTCAAGACTCAGTGGTTAGAACATTGAGTACCACCCTTAAATTAGACAAACTATCTATTTACTCTGAAATACTAGAGCCGACTCAAGATAATTTTGCTAGTGCAATAAAGCTAATGTCCAATTTCTATAATATTGAAGGATTAGAGACGCCAAGAATTAACTGTAACGAATTTGACGTTAAAAACATTGTATTCGATATCAAACAATAATCTTTTAAAAAATAAAAAAAGCAGCACCTCAAAAGAGATGCTGCCTTTTATGTATAAAACTAGCTCTTAAAAACCTAACCCTTCACATTCACTACATAACGCCCAACCGTCTTGCTCGCCATAAAGCGATCTAAGTATTCAGGTGTTTGTTCAAGCGTAATCTCTTCGCCATAGCTCTCTAAATTAGGCAGTTTCATATCGGTTGAAACACGCTGCCAAATAGCCTTTTTATCGTCTAATGGAATATAGACCGAATCGATACCGAGTAGGGATACTGCGCGCGTGATAAATGGCATGACCGTCATCGTAAACTCAGCACCGCCCGCCAACCCACAGCTAGTCACTGCGCCGCCTGCTTTGGTTTGTTTGAGTAAGTTGGCTAAGTAATCGCCGCCTATCGTATCGATAGCGTTCGCCCATAGTTCACGACCAATAGGTTTGTTACCGATTTCATTGATGGTATCGCGATGACGCACTTCGCTCGCGCCCAATGCTTTTAAATGTTCGCTTTGCTCTGGCTTACCTGAGAAGGCAATGACCTCGTAGCCCAACTGCTTCAATATCGCAATACTGATGCTGCCCACGCCGCCCGTTGCGCCTGTGACAGCGACTGGACCATCGCTTGGTTTTGCGCCCATTTTTTCTAACTTTTGCACACTTAACGCTGCGGTGAGACCGCCCGTACCGTAAATCATCGCTTCTTTTAGTGTCAGCGACGACGGGCAGGGGAGCGCCCAATCGGCAGGGATAGAAATCATTTGACCAAGACCACCATCGGTATCCATACCGAGATCATAGCCGAAGACCACGACCTCTTGCCCCTCTTTAAAGGTGCCAGACTTATCACTGACCACGACGCCTGCCGCATCGATACCGGGTGTGTGCGGATAGTTTTGGGTGATTCTCTTATTACCTGATGCTGACATCGCATCTTTGAAATTTAACGATGAGTAATGCACCTCGATCAACAGATCGTTCTCAGGCAAATCGCTGATATTACGCGTTTGGATACTTTTATTGAACTTGCCGTCGCTGGTTTCTTCGACTACTAAGGCTTTAAAATTTTTATTATTAGACATGTTATTATTCCTATTTTATTGCTTTTGTATTGAATGCGCTTTGAACGAGTATCTCAAACGAGCCGCTTATGGTTTTAACAATATTTTGCCTTTTTTGCCAGATTGTACCTTGCCAGATACCGCGTCTTTAATATTGTCCAGCGTATGAATGCCGCCTGTTGGTAGCTTTAACTTACCGCTAGCGGCGCGCTCGATAAGCTCTTTTATTAAGCGGCTTTTATTATCTGCATCCATCTTTTGCATCATCGCACCGCCCCAAAACCCTTTGAGTGTCGCTTGCTTAAAGATGAGATGAGTCGGGTTTAGCGCGAGCGGCTGACCAGACATCGCACCCACTGCTGCCATGATGCCGCCATGACCGAGCAAGCTTACTAAGTCACCACCAGACTGACCGCCGACAGAGTCGACCGCACCGCTGATTTTTGCATCGCCGATAATTTGACGGACTTGATCTTTCCAGTCGTCGTCATCGCTCACCACGTTGTTTTCAGTAATACCAATCTCAGTCAGCTCATTTGCTGACTCTTTACTACGCACGACGTTGATGGTATTGATACCGCGCTCAGCGGCTAGCATCGCAAGCGATTCACCAACTGCGCCATTAGCGGCATTTTGGATGACCCATTGGCCTTTCTCTAGTTCTAAAAACTCAATGAGCATCAAGGCGCTCATTGGCATGGCAATAAGCTGCGCGGCCATTTCATCATCGATGGCGTCTGGTATAGGGATGACGCTGCTGGCAGGTGCGGTGAAGTACTCGGCCCATGTGCCTTCGACACCGGTGACCACCACACGTTGACCCGCTTGCATACCTTTGACGCTAGTGCCGATAGCATCAATAGTACCCACGGCTTCGCTACCAGCAAGAGCGGGCAGTTTTGGCTTGGTGCCATATTGGCCTTGGATAGTGATGAGGTCGTGGTTATGGATGGAGGAAAGAATGGTTTTGATACGGACCTCGTTGTCCTTTGGCTCTGGCATTGGGCTGTCAGTGATCGTTAGTACGTCTGACGGTTTGCCAAATTCGTTGTAGGTTACGCTGCGCATACTTATATCCTTTTTTATTGTTAGATAGCTATCGTTAATTATTAATCTTTAAATGATGGTGATTAATCACTCATCAACCTTAACAAGTAGGGCTTGATACCCGCAACCTGACTTTGGTAAATGAACGTTGCCCGCTGTTTATCAATATACTACTAGGTAAGTTATAAGCGGTAAGCTATAAAAAACTGCTATAAAAAATGACAGCGCTCTCACTGTAAAGAACGCTGCCATTATCAATAAAAGTAAGGCTGGCTAAATGACAAGTTAACGACAGTTTAAGGCTTTAGCAGTACTTTACCTTTTTTACCCGACTGCAATTCGCCATCGACCGCTTTGGTGATATCAGCCAAATCAAAAGTGGCTTCGACCGATAGCTTTAATTTGCCATCGACTGCCCGTTCAATGAGCTCATTCACTAGGCGCTGCTTATGCTTCACGCTCATCTCTTGGCTGAGCTTGCTGCCCCAAAAGCCTTTCATTATGGCTTGTTTAAAAATCATATCAGTAGGATTGATGGCCATGGGCTTACCTGACATCAGACCAAAAGAGGCCAAAGTACCATAATGACCCAGCAAGGATAATAGCTCGCCACTGTTCTCTCCGCCGACGGAATCAACCGCTGCACTGATGGCCTCATCACCGACGATATGACGGACTTGATCCTGCCAGTCTTCATCTGAGGTGTTGATATTGTTTTTGATCCCCAACGCTTCCAATTCTTTTATTGCGTCACTACTGCGCACCACGTTAATGGTTTTGATACCGCGCGCCGCTGCCAGCATCGCAAGCGACTTGCCGACTGCGCCATTAGCAGCGTTATGGATGACCCATTGACCCGGTTGTAATTCTAGGAATTCGATCATCATTAGAGCGCTCAGCGGCATCGCGATAAGTTGCGCGGCCATCTCATTGTTCAGACTGTCGGGTACAGGAAATATCATATCGGCTGACGCTACGAAGTATTCCGCCCACGTCGCTTGTACGCTTGCTGCTGCCACGCGCTGTCCGACTTTTAAGTCTTTGACTTCACTGCCAACCGCATCGATGATACCAACTGCCTCAGAGCCACCAATCGCTGGCAATTCTGGCTTGAATCCGTATTGACCGCGAATAGTGAGCAGATCATGGTTGTGAATAGAGGCGAGGGTAGTTTTAACGCGTACCTCATTGGCTTTGGGTTCTGGAGTAGGACTGTCGCCTAAACTGAGGACTTCTGTTGGTTTGCCAAATTCGTTATAAGTTGCACTACGCATAAGGTATTCCTTTATTTATTTTTGAGTGTAGTCAATCCTATATAAATCAGATACAGCGTCAGGCTCGCTTAGTCTACTACTTGTAGTACTTTCACTCGCCTTTCTTGTATCCAAATTATGTTGAATCAACTATATTTTTTGATTATGTATAGGGATTGGTCATGGCTGCTAGGGCATGTCCTCATATTAAAAACGAGGACGCGCCCTAGTCATAAGCCAAGATCTACAGTAACAAGGGATGCTTAAGTACCTCAATATTACTTTGGTTAAGTGATGTTGTTGCTTGCTCTTATTTGAATGTTCAACACACCCTAATCTTAAGGATTATTTTGTATTGCCTTATTTTCAACACTCTTAACTTCAGGCTCAATCATTTTAAATGCTCCATCAACCATATCTGTGAGTAGCGGCTCGCCCTTATCATTCACGCGAAACAATCCATACTCTGCCATCTCAAACGCTTCAGCATGACCTTCTTGAAAGAAAAAAGCGTTGGTCGCCAGCTTCAATTTGTTATTGCGCACGCGATAATGAAGCGCTATTTCATTCGATGCTAGATGGTTAGGCTTAGTATCGACTAAACGGCTGAATGTACCGACGTTATTTTCATCTAAAGTGACGATGACGTAGCCTTCACTAGCATCAATATAGTATTCATTTTCTGGAAGTCTCTCGTTTAATTGGTCAAACACATCACGCTCTAACGCATAGCTTAAGGTCATATAGTCGCCTTGCATAAAGCCGCGCGGATCAACGGGTGCAAGCTCTAATAGCACGGTATCACCAGTAGCCAAATGGGTCTCAAATTTTGCGACATTCACTGTCATTATGGCTAATATTATTGTCAAACCCAGTAGCGCAACGCTGATAGTAAATGTACGCTTTTGCCACCATGGTAGCGGCTTGGCTACAGACTTTTTCCCCAGCAATGGATCATTTATCCTATTCATGACAAGCGCTCCTTCTCGTTAGCCACTGTCAGTGCTTCGCCACTCCCTTTGCTAATCGCAAAATAACGTTTTATGAGTAACCAACGCATCAGTAGTAAGCCGATACCGATGCTTAGCATAGAGGCGGATTTGACCAATAAAGAGGTATCGAGCTGATAGTAATACCAAAAGATATAGCCGACTAATGCTGTAATACCTAGCCCTAATAGCACGCGCTGACTGTTGGCAACCGCGATGACGATGATAAGGCTGGTCGTCAGCAATCCTGAGACATAGATAGACATAATACCCAATATAGCAATGGCGAAAACAATGATGAATCCAGCCGCTGATAGCAGTTTGACTTGATAGCGCTTGAGGATAAGCAAAGCAGCATAAAGGCTGGCAAGCGTTAGTAACCCTTGTGCGAGGTAGTAGTTATAGTTAAAGGTCTCACCATAATTATCAAGGCTATCAAAGCCGCCTCCATATTCAGCCGCGATAAAGTAGACCGAAATGCTGAGCAACATCAAAGCGCTGGCGTAGGAGAGCGCTTTGCTAATATCAAAGGCCGCCAGCCGCCATTTAATAGGGATTCGCTGTAATATTGAATAGCGTTGTAAGTTGGCAACGGCAGTCATAAGCGCCAGCAGCCCTAAGCTTAACTCGGGCAGGTGATAGAAGTTGAGTAGATAGATGACACAGCCCAGCGCTACCATAGCGCTTAATAGGCGGTAAATAGAATTGGGCGTGACGATGGTCATGAACAGCTGTATAAATAGCAAGATGATTAAATTTACGGGCTGTTCAATCTCATTAGTCAATAAGGCAAAGGCAATATAACCTTGACCAGCGATAGTAATCGCAAAGGCTAAGCTGTTCCAAAATGGGCTATGACGTAAATGCGCGTTATAAAATAAAGACCAGCCAATAGCGCTCAATATGCCGCCAGTAACCAATACTCCAATGATACTGTCAAAAATCTCAGTCTCAAATAATATTAACGTCAAAAATCCAATGAATAATAAGCTGGCAAATATCCCACTAAAACCAAAAAGGATGTTGATAAACCAAGGGGTATGCTCTTCAGATTCAGTTTGGTTTAACAAGCTATCGTTCCCATTTTGCTTGTTAATAAATCCGTGCTGTTGTAATAGCAAAAGGCGACGACGTTGCTCATCGTTCATATCATTGGTCATAATTGCTCCCCTTTAACGGTGGTATGGGGCAAATTTTTCTCGTTTTTAAGACGCGCAACTTTGCGTAGCCAGACGACGGCATAGGAGCTCATACCGATCAGTACCAGCCCTAATAATAAGAAACCGCCAGCGTCAAAATTGCTCAGCAGTGCTTTGCCTAAAATAAAGACAACAATCGCAATCACTGAGCCTGACAAGTAAGTCAACATCAGCAAATCAGTCGTACGCTTGCGGAACCGCCAATGCATAAACACACACCAACCTAGCCATAAAGAAATCGCGACTAAGAACAGCAGAATATTTTTATTATCAAAAAAAGTGCTTATCGTTAGATAAGTGATGGTATACGTACTGAGTATACCGACGACATAGGTACTCCAATGTAGGCTGGATTTGGCGGCAGTATGGAGAGTGGTTGAAGAATTGAATTTGCTATTGGTAGTAATATCAGCAGTAACGCTAGAAAGGCTCAAGTCAGAAAGGCTTAAATTAGAAAGGCTTAAATTAGATGTCTTTAAATTAGAAAGCCCTGAATCACGTTTGTCTTCAAAGCAGATCAGCCATAAATAAAAAGCGATAACATTAATAACTGTGATTACGGTGAATTGCCAAAAGTCTTGGTAATAGTAATCTATGCCAAAAAACAATGACATATCGATATAAAACAAAGTGACAGTATTAATGAGCCCAAGCCACAGCAGCCACAGCGCAGGGAAACGGGCGATGATGACCCACGGCAAAATTAATACTGCCCAGCCAAAGAATAGCTGCCACGTATCCGCACCGGTCTGATAGACCTGCCCAAACAGCGCCAATAAACTACCGGTGATTATGCTGGCAATGAGCAATAATAGTTGGCGAATAAAGGCAAAGCGCTGACGAAAAGACAGCGCTACATAAAGCGCGATAGTAATGGTTAAAGCGCCTTCGACTAAGGCGAATTTACCCATTTTGCCCATGTATAGCCAGTTATAGGCGATAAAGAAAACCAGCGAAAGTACCAACGCTACCCCACCGACAATCAAAAGCGCTTTATCAAAAAATTGCAGCCATGTGCGCTTACTGGGATAAACGTCTAAAAGTAGTGCTGCGGTATCTGCCTTTTCTATAGGAAGTGTACCTTGGTTAAGCAACTGCTCGATTGTACGCCTTGATTGAGTCATAGCGCCCTCTATATAAAAACGGTGTGGCTTATCTTAGCTGTTTTTATATGGTAGAGGTGGACTTAAGTTTAAAATTTATCTGGCTCGTTTAACTCAATAAAACTCAATTTTACTCAACACATGCTCCTGCACTAGGTAGGCGCAGATATAAGCGCTGGGCCATGCAAAGATAAAGGCCAGTCCCCATGAGTGCATCAGCTCCATAAAGAAACCATCTATAAAGCCTACTTTGACCAATATCAATGCTGTCGAGATAATGAGCGACATCATCATCGCCATCAAACCCGTAAAAATAAGTCGGTAGTATTTGCGGCGCGTGCGTATTCTAATAGTGGGAAAATTGGCCATAGTATTCGGTTGTCCTACATGGTTATCGCGATGCTCAGCCTATGATGCTGGCATATATTATGTATATAATTTTTAGATGATCAATGATCAATGATCAATGATCATAACTGACAAAGCAGTTGGCTATCAGCGTTTATCATACTCTGTGAAATCGAGCGGGTAAAATCGTTATTACTCATCTCAAAGTTCGCCATATCTTAACGACCCTAATGTTTATCTTAAGAAAGCATTTTTTCAAAAATTAGCAGGCTTTAGTATGCTATTTTTGCTAAGATAAAATCGATCACCACAAACAAATAAGGCAGTAACATGACCGCTCAAAAGCAACGACACGCTCAACAAAAAACCTTAGGGATCATCGGCGGTATGAGTTGGGAGAGTACCGAGAGCTATTATCGTCTGATTAATGAAGGGATAAAGGATAAGCTGGGCGGATTACATTCAGCAGATTTGCTCATACATAGCGTAGATTTTGGCCCCATTAATGAGCTCCAAGAGCAAGATGAATGGGCTGAACTGGGTGTAATAATGGCCAGTAGTGCTCAGCGTTTACAAGCCGCTAGCGTAGACGGGATAATGATTGCTTCTAATACGATGCACAAATTGATCGATGACGTGCAAGCCGTGACCAGTGTACCCGTGATTCATATTGCTGATGCGACGACTGACGCTATCAAAAAGCAGAGTCTGACTAAAATTGCATTATTAGGTACGCAGTTTACGATGACCCAAGATTTTTATAAACAGCGTTTAATCGATGCAGGCTTGCGAGTGCTCATCCCTGAAAATGATGAGCGCGTAGAGGTACATCGGATTATCAAAAAAGAGCTGTGTGTCGGTCAATTTAAAGACAGCTCACGAGAATATTATCGCCAAGTGATTAAGGATTTAGCAGCACAAGGGGCAGAGGGCGTGATATTAGGCTGTACTGAGATTGGCTTGCTGATTAAACAAGCCGATAGCTCAATACCAGTGTTTGATACTACTGCCATTCATGCGGCAGCGGCGGTAGCATTCTTGCTGGGTGAAGACTAACGCATTTCCTCCACTCGCTTATTTAAAACACTATCAATTGCATAGAACATTGTCGATTGAATAAAGTAGATACCTTAATATCCTCGTTGTCGTAAAAACATTGACTTGCGCGTAATCATAAACCAATTTGCCATAAATGGGCTTATGCTAAGATTAAGTATTCAAGATTTTTTGCCAACCATAAACGAGGATGTTTCAATGACATTACTGCGCACGAGTTTAGCTGCTCTACTGACTCTTTCTGTCGTAGGATGTACGACGCCCAATAGTTTTACCGTCGCCACGACCCAAAAGCTCGTACAGTATGAGCGCAATAAATCAGACCTTGAGACCAAAGCTATGACGCTGGCATCTGGCGAGCAGATGACTTATTTAGAGGGCGGCAACTTAGCTGGCGAGCCTTTACTATTGATTCATGGTTTTGGTGGTAACAAAGACAACTTTACCCGTATCGCCGATAAATTAGGAGATTATCATCTGATTGTCCCTGATCTACTAGGTTTTGGTAACTCTAGCAAGCCATCAGAGGGAGACTACCGCGCAGATGCTCAAGCAAAGCGCCTGCACGAACTGCTACAAGCCAAAGGGTTGGCATCCGCTATCCATGTCGGGGGCAACTCGATGGGCGGTGCTATCAGTGTCGCCTATGCAGCGATGTATCCTAATAGCGTCAAAAGCCTATGGTTATTGAACAGTGGCGGATTTTGGTCAGCCGAGACACAACGAGAGTTCAAAGCGTCAGACCTTGATAATAGCCCGTTATTGATTGACAACACTGAAGAGTATTTTGCGATGTATAAGACGGTCATGTACAAGCCGCCTTATGTTCCAAAAAGCGTGCAAGCGGTCTTTGCCCAAGAAAGCATCGCCAATCGGGCGCTAAATACTAAGATACTCAAACAGATCATCGAAGACAATGTAGAGGCACGTGCCAAAGTGGTCGCTCAATACAACATTCCGACGTTAATCGTTTGGGGAGAAGAGGACAAGGTCATCAAACCTGAAACTGCCAAAATAATGAGCGAGCTGATGCCACAAGCACAGGTCATCATGATGTCAGAAGTGGGTCACGTGCCGATGGTAGAAGCGGTGGAAGATACGGCAAAAGATTATAAGAAGTTTCGTGCAGGACTAAAAAAGTAGTAATTTAGAAAAATTGTACTCAAAAAAAGGAACACTAGAATCAATGTCTGGTGTTCCTTTTTTTGTTTAGAGTAATAATTTGAATGATTTGACTATAATCAGTTCAGAATAAAATCGATACATTACTAGTTAGGTGCGACTGGTATAAAGTGAATCCACTGGACATAGTTAGGCCTGAAATTTAGCTATTATAAGCTGGATTTTTAATCCTGAAAAATGGCAAAATTAAAATGCTGAATTAGAACCTAACTGACGTCAATCAAACTATAGCGTTTTCACCAGTCGCTCTAACAACTCAATCGTTCTTTCTTGTCTGACCAAAGCGACCCCTTGTCCTGCCCATAAAGACTGATGTTCTGGGTCAAGATTATTGGTCGCATGGCCACGCAAAACTTTGGTCATCGCATTTAATTGTGGGTAAGGCGGCAGCTCATGCGCGCTTTCAAATTGCGCAAAGTCACGCAGATAATCGTTCAATAAACCACGTGCCTGCTTACCTGAAAACAGTCTTGTCAAGCGTGTCTCAGCACTGCGTTTATCTTGACTGGCATCGAGTAGCGCTTGCTTATAAATATTATTAATGCCGCATTTATCGGTGGTCAAAAAAGCCGTACCTATTTGTGCCAGCTCAGCACCAGCTGCTTGAATCGCTTTGATGGCTTGCTCAGTCATGATGCCACCTGCTGCGATTAACGGAATATCGGTACACGCGCGCGTTTGACTAATCAGCGTCAATAATCCCAATGGATCATTTTCACTTTGCGCGAGCCAGCCACCACGATGTCCACCCGCTTCGACCCCTTGTACACATACCGCATCTGCACCAATATCGGCCCATGCTTTCGCTTCTAATGGATGATTGGCCGTACCGATGACGCGCGTACCGAGACTCTGTAAACGTTGCACTTGCTCGGTGCTGATAATGCCAAAGGTAAAACTGGCAATAGGGACTGGATTGTCATAGAGCACTTGTAGCTGCTCTGCAAAGTTTGGCGCTGGGCGCTCAGGTAGCGCCATGTCTATGTCATTTACTTGATAGTACTGGCTCAACCAAGTAGGAATTTCGCTATCCAAGGTATTAGAATCACGCTCAGATAACACCATTAGATTGATCATAAAAGGGCGATCGGTGAGCGATTTAAGGCTATTAATGTGATCATGCAAAACATCTGGTGCCGTCGTCCCACTCCCTAACGACCCCAGTCCACCAAAGTTACTGACCGTTGCCGCCAGCTCAGGTGTGGTTGCGCCTGCCATGGGCGCTTGCACGATAGGGTAGGTTAGATTAAGGGTGTTCAGTAAGGTCATGACTGGCTTCCTTTTTATTTTTTACCAAACCCAAAAATACGATTAGCGGTATCAAACTCGCTTAGTCTACCAAATGTAGTACTTGCACTCGTTTTCCTTGCTACTCGGATTTTTAGGAATGGTATTATTAGAAAATTTTCATGACTTACTTTAGCAAAGCTGGATGGCGTGCGTGTTAGATAATGTGTATTTAGTTGCTGAATAGAAGGGAAGTGGATTTTAACTACAGTTTTGTAGTTAAAATAGTTGACTATAAAACTGTAGTTAAAGCTTATTAATACATATACTTGATATTACTAAATATCTAGCCAAAGAAAGTTGAAATAAATAATGAATAAAATATCTCAAATTACTCGACGTGACATATTTGATATCTTAAAAATAGAAGAGATTTGGTGGGCAGGAAAGCTAGATGAAATGGAATTTTTATCTAGACTGTACGATTTAGAAAGTATGCCTTCTAGAGACCCTAGATTTTCGGATGCAGCAGGTGATATTTGGCAACACAGACTTAATAATGATGATTGGGAAGATAATTGGATATTTAATGATGAAAGATTTAATTTATTAAAATGTAATGATGCGTCTTTTTTAAATTTTTTATGTGAAATGATACACCCAGTGGTAAGAGGATATTTACACGAAGTGGATAAGCTTCATCGTATATTCAATGATAGCCTGAGTAATGATGGGTTTGAAATTATCGAGAGAACACGTATCTCTAATAGACCAGTTTTTAGCGGTAGAATAAAGTTTACAGGCAAATCATCGATCGAGAAAAAGGGTAACGAAATTAAAGTTATTTTTAACGCTGATTACGTTTCTCAACAGATTAATTTAATGGAATCGTCAATTGAAACTTCTCCTTATCAGGCTATAGGAGTAGCGAAGGAGTTGATTGAAACTGCTTGTAAGTCAATATTTAAAGATAGGCAAGAAGAGTATGATAAAAACTGGGATTTATCTAAATTAATGAAAGAAACGACTAAACTGCTTAAAATTACGCCTGATGATATATCTAACGAAGCAAAAGCGGCAAGGTCAATAAGACAGATTTTAGGTAGTTTATCCGCTGTCGTACAAGGAATTGCTGAGGTGAGAAACGAATATGGTAGCGGTCATGGTAAAGATAGTGATTTCAAAGGTCTACAACCTAGGCACGCTAAGTTAGCAGTGGGAGCATCATCCACTTTAGCTATATATTTACTGGAAACACACGAAATTAGAAAGATAATTAAAATTTAGTTGCTAAAGTAATTATGCTTATTCAAAAGGTAAAAAATAGGTCAGCCTCCAAACCATCCAAACGATGACTAAGAAACTAACCCATTCTTATAACTTTGCTTTTTAACTTTTGCTACTAGTTCAACTGCAATGAACCCTTCGCATTCATCAGCAGCTCAACCACATCATCACCACTAATAACCGTGAAGCGTTTATCAATGGCCGATTCTTCTACGCCACCATGTTTCATACATGCGCTACAGACCAATACTTGACCGCCTTTTTCGATAAAGGCTTCTAACAACTCGCCAGCAGGTTCAAATGGCGCGCCAATATTGACGTCATCTAAAGCGTTCGGCAATGCCAAATGTACCGCATCAACCATCAATATCACTGAGGCAGAATGACCTTTTTTAAGCGCCACGCCTGCCATCGTGAAGGCTAGGGTAATTTTGCTTGGATTTGATTCACTATTATCAAATAATGTACCGACATAATCTGTTGTGTTAATCATATGGTTCTCCTATTAGCGTTTTGTCATAGTAAATAACTGACTGACTAATAGACTACCATTTATTATACTTTTTTATATAGTGTATTGTTATCAAATAGTATTGCTTAAGTTACTTAACCTACTGGTGGCCATGGACGATCACTATCACTCTCTATCCATTCAGCGACATAGCCAGTTGGCGGTAGTTCCCAGTCAGACTGATTTAACGCTGCAAGCACACGTGCCGTTTCGATGACTTTACCGCCTTCGGTCACGCCAGTACGTAATAGGGCAGACGAGCAGGGCTTGCCTTTGACCCACATCGACTGCTCGATATACATCCAGCGTTCATCGAAGCCTGCAATGTGCGTTTTCATCGTGACTTTATCAAAGGCGCGAATACGCTTGCGATACTGAATGGTACTGCCTGCGACCACCAAGCCCCAGCGATTTTTTAATAGCTGTTTGCCCAGTCCGGTACGTACCGCAAAGTCCGTACGCCCCATATCATAAAGGGTTAACACACGCCCATTATTCATCTCAAGGAAGTTATCAATATCTGACAACCGGCAGCGCAACTTAATCTCGCTGGTATCTTTAAACGTTAAGGTATTGCCCCTCTTTACTTGCAGCGCGGCATAGGCGATGGTACTGGCATAGCGAAGAAAAGGATACATAGAGCAGTCTCAAAAGTTAAAAGTTAGGATTTAGCGTGTCAGATTATCATTTATTATTAGAAGGTACGCCAATAGAGTTGAAATAAGCACTGACGGTTTCGGGTATCCAATTAATATCAAATTTTGAGGCTTTGGCTTTTTTACCCTTTGCCTGTTCACTCTGCGATTGTTTTTTGTCTGAGCGATAACGCAGATAGCCGATATGACCACCGTGCTTAGTGTCGAGGATGGTGACGCTGTCAGACACATCATTTGGCGTGGCGGTAAAGCCGATAAAAGGGTCGTCTTTGGCGCTGATTAATAGTAAAGGCTTGGTCACAGTGATCAAATAAGGGAGGGCAGAAGAAGATTGATAATAGTGATTGTTGGAGCGGTAGCCATGACGCGGCGCGGTGAAGATATCATCAAAGTCGCTGATGCGATTGACCGCTTTGATCGCATCGATTTCTTCTTTGGTAATGTCGTTTGCCAACGCTTTTTTGATAATGGGGTTGAGTAAGTAAGGGGTGTAGATGCGATGGCTCAAAAAGCTGTGCATACTGAGCGCAGCCGATGACATATCGACGGGCGCAGAGATGACAGCCGAGCCTTTGCAGATGGCTTTATCTCCATACTCGCCCATGTATTTTGCCAAGGCATTGCCACCGAGTGATACCCCAGCCGCATAAATATGGGCGTATTGCTCGCTGAGATTTTGTAGCGCGTGATGCAATTCATTGGTATCGCCCGCATTATAAAAAACTCGACCATTGGCTGGAATACCGCCACAACTGCGAAAGTGTGCCACCACAAAATGCCAGCCTTGTGCATGCATTTGATACGCTAAAGCGCGCGCATAATGGCTGTCGCTACTGCCTTCCATGCCATGGAACAGCACAATTAAAGGTGTCTGTTCACGCTCGTCATTTTCGGTTGCTTTTACAGGATGCGCATCATAAAAGTCATAAGCGATATCGGTCTCACCTAGTGAGTCTTGCATCACCATCCGACGATACTTCGGTGTTTTTGGCGCAAAAAACTTGGGCAAGATGCTTTGTAAATGCGGATTGGTCAGCCAAAATGGGGGGTTAAAAGGGGCGGGTGAGAAAGATTTGGTGGATTTTGAAGTTGGCATAGGGTGGTCTTATTTAATTATCATTGAAAAGCAATGGCTTATCATAACGCTAGCAATGGTGAAAACCAACGGTTTTCAGTGAACGTCTGGTTACTCAAAATCATCAATAGTTTAAGGGTCATCCAACACCCGTCCATCCATCGCAAGGCGTTCTTTTAAAGTCTCAATATCTGCCTCAGCGAGCGTCACGGTCAGGGTGACTTGCTTACTATATGTGACCTCATCAATACGACCGTTTAGACTCTCGACCACATAGCGGCATTGCGCTTCGGTTGCAAACTCTGCGAGTATCTGTACTTGCGCCATGGCTACATAAGGGCTTAAGGTCATCTGGTCGACCGCCGCTTGCGTTGAGCCAGCATAAGCACGGGTGAGACCGCCAGCACCTAACTTGATACCACCAAAATAACGCACCACGATGATGATGACGTTGCCAATAGATTTGTGTTGTAGGACGTTTAATATAGGTCGACCTGCGGTGCCACTTGGCTCGCCGTCGTCGTCGAAGCCTGCACTGGTGGTATTATCAGGGTCGCCAATGATATAGGCCCAGCAGTAGTGACGGGCATCCGCATATTGTACTCGTAGCTGTTCCACGTGAAACATTGCTTGCTCGCGTGAATGCACCGGATACGCATAAGCGATAAAATCAGATTTCTTGATTTCTAGGCGGGCAGTGACGGCACGTTTTAGCGTTTGATAGCTCATATTTCATCAGGTCTAGGTAGGATATGGTAAACTTGTCTAACTTTCACTGTCGCCATATTGGGTGCAGTGTTCATTTAATTTTTCATTATAGTACCATTTCTCACGCTTAAAGATAACGAGCGAGTCGCGCCCGAGTGCTAATCTAGTAGCCTCGGCGTGGCGGATAGAATTAGCGATTTCGCTAAGTTCATCCCGTTAGCGGTAGGGTTGGAAGTGGTAACATAACACTGATGGTAGTCAATCGTATGCGTTTAGATAAATTTATTAGTAAGGCCACCGAGCTGTCGCGCAAAGAATCCAAAAAGATTATGCACGCGGGTGAAATCACGGTCAACGATCAGATAATCAAAGATCCTGGCGTCCATGTCGATATCGTCAATGATGATGTCATGTGGGCAGGCGAGCCGCTGTCGGTCGCAGCGGGCAATCGCTATATCCTATTGCACAAGCCTGAAGGCTTTGAATGTACCTTAAAAGCGAAAGAATACCCCATCGTCACCGAGCTGATTTCGGTACCAGAATTGGGTAGCTTACGTATCGCGGGTCGTTTGGATGTCGATACCACGGGTGCTTTGCTCATCAGTGATGATGGCGGCTGGTTGCACCGTGTCACTAGTCCCAAGCATGAGCACGCCAAAGTCTATGAGCTGACTTTAGCTGATGCGATGGATAGCGCAGCGCAAGAAAATGCGGTCAAAGAAGTCGCCGAAGGAATTCTACTAGAGGGCGATCACGAAGAGACCAAACCTGCCGTCCTTGAGTTCATGGATGAGACGCATGCCCGTCTGACCCTAGAGCAAGGCAAATATCATCAAGTCAAACGGATGATGGGCTACTTTGGCAATAGAGTGACGGAGCTGCATCGTGCCAGTATCGGCCATATCAGTTTAGACGGTCTCGATAAAGGGGATAGCCGCTTCTTAACCGAGGAAGAAGTTGCCAAATTCTAAATTTTCGCCTTATTGAACCCTAAAATAATTTGTGAAAATAAGATTTAACATGAGCAGCCACTATTAAAGTGCGCTGCTTTTTGCTGTCTGTTATTTCTTTCAGTTATAGTCGATAGTGAATAAAGTAGATACAAGATATAACGCACGAAGCTGGTACAAATTTTTCTTGCTTGCTGTACCTACGCCGACAGAGGCTGCAAAAAATTATCCCAGCCTCGCTTTATCCTTTTTATATTGACCTATCTATATTGACCTATCTATATTGACCTATCTATATTGACCTATCTATATTTGTATTGCCTGTCTCTTAAAGCTCAGTAGCAATTTTGCAAATTTGGCCTTTTAATCGCTGTCAAAGTTAGCGCATATGCTAAAGTCCCGTTATCTTTTTAATCTATGTTTTTGCATAATGAAGTGGATGCTTGTTAGAGAAACTTGCCGAACACGTCTGTTAAAACATCTCTTTTATAACAAATGGGACTGTCTCCGTGAAACAATTTTTATTAAAGTCTGCTGGTTTGATGAGCGCGATACTATTGGCGACGACAGCTTGTGCCGAGCCGAGCGCCACTGATGCTACCAATAACAAAATCAGCTCAAGCGCGCAAACCACGCCAGCCGCTGGCACGGTAAGCCAGTCGGTGGACAAGCGCTTGCGCCAGTTGCTAACGCAAGCAGGGATTAAGACGCAGATAACCTCAATTGTGCCTTCTAAGTTGCCCAATATGTATCAAGTCAACCTAGCAGGACAGCTGCCATTGCATATCACTGAGGATGGCCGCTATGTCATCCAAGGCGAGCTACAGAAAAACCCCAGCAAGCGCGTAGTAACCAAAACGCCAGTACGCAGTAATCGTGACCAAATAGGCAAGCCAGTTAGTGCTGCTGTCAAATCATCGTTACTTGCCAATATGAGTGCGCTGAAGAATATGAGCGCTAAAACGCCTTTCTTTTATACGGCAGTGCCGGGCGTTATCTGGGGAGCAACGTTAGAAGGAGTGCCTTTCTTGCTATCGGACGATGCGCAATACATCACTGATAGTGAGATATCCGTCATCGAAAACGGTCAGTTTATCGGACTTGATGAAACGTTTGAAAAACGCAAAAATCAATCGGTGTTTGCCGCTTTAGATGAGTCGCAACTGATTACTTATCCAGCCATCAGCGCAGAAAAAGCCATTATCTATGTGGCTACCGATGTCAATTGCCCTTATTGCCGTAAGCTACATCAACAATTTCCTATGCTCAATACCAAAGGTGTCACAGTAAAAACCATTGCCTATCCGATATATGAGCAGTCACCTGCGCAAATGCGTGGTATCTGGTGTCAAGCTGATGAGGACAGCCGCCGCAAAGCCCTTAATAGAGCCATGCTGAGTGGAAAAATGACGCCAGCCGCTGCCAGCTGTAATGTTGATTATGTGACGCCCAATCGCGAAAAAGCGGCGGGACTGGCAGTCATAGCCACGCCTGCTATTTACCGTGAGGATGGCGTACTCTACCAAGCGAGCTTTGAGAGTCCTGAATTTTTAGAGTTTCTAGGTATTAAATAACCTTTGGGCATTAAATAACTTATCGTCTGTCAATTTTCATAAGTTATTTTTCATAAGTTACTTTTAAAATGACCTTTTTTATAAGTTACCTTCCTTAAAAAACGCATACCAAAGGCGACGACCTTCACTATTGAAATGCCTGACGGTATCAAAAAACTGTTGCCGTGCGCGCTCATTGACCAGTGGTGCAGGCAGCAATGGATCAAAAATCACACTGCGGATACCAGCATCACCGAGCATATAGACTTCACGTAGGGCAGTATCACGCGGTAGTGTATCTTTAGCAGCCAACCAGTCATGCAACCGTTGCGAGATTTCTTTATAGCTTTCTTCCAGCTGCATATCGGACCAGAGTGACAACGCCTTGTCCTGTCGAACGCTATCAAAGGCGCTGGCTTTAAAGACGGCGGCTTCCTCTCCTAAGCCGAGATCTAACAGTCGCGCGCGTATGGTTTCGACGCCGCCCGATAGATTGTTGGGGCGCAGATAAAGACCGGTCTGCAGCTCGCGGAAACCTAACAAAGAAAGCGCGCGAGCACGGGCGCGGAGCACTTTACGGTCGCTACGTGGTAGGCCGCCCGTGGTAACAGCAATCCATGAGTTGTCCCACTCTGTCACGCGCTGATCAGCCGTCGACCATGCCGCTACATCGGCACCCAGTTTTTGCCCCTCAGCACCCAAGCGATAAATAGCAGCATCGACTGCCTCGACCAGTCCCGCTTGCGTCAGCCGTGCCATGGTCACGCGCACGCTATTTTCGGTCATATCAAATAGCGCACCTGCGCGAACGGCCTCAGCAGCCGTCAAAGTTTCCTCGTCCGCTACAGTCAGTAGTCGCAAAAGGAGAAGGCGCGGCGTTGGCCAAGAAGTATTACTATTTTTGACAATATTTGATTCCATATGTAATATTAACATTGTACTATGGAAGGTACAAGCCAAAGCGATCTATCAAGTAAGGATGTTGTCGATGATGAATCAATTCAATACACATGAGGTGTGCAATCAGCCGGTTGCGCTAGAAAATTATAATGCATGGCAGACAGACATAGCCTTGATGGAAGCGGTTGCTCGCGAGGGCGGATCATGGGCGCAGGATCATCTGAGTGCATTTGGCGCTCGTACTGGTGGCGATTTAATTGATAGTGGTTTTGCTGCCAATGAAAATCCTCCTAAACTTTGCAGTTTTGACCGCTATGGTCATCGGATAGATGAGGTCGAGTTTCATCCTGCCTATCATGAGCTGATGGCAGCTGGGATGGAATACGGCATGAGTAGCTTTGCTTGGCGCCATGAAAATCGTGAAGGGTCGCATGTGGCACGGGCGGCGGTGATGTATCTTGGCTCGCAGGCGGATGCAGGCTTTGGTTGCCCGATGTCGATGACTTATGCAGCAATTCCTGCGCTACGCCATGCACCGGCATTGGCAGAAAAATGGTTGCCCAAGCTGTTATCAGCAGAATATGATCCACGTAGCCTACCGATGGAACAAAAGACGGGCTGTACCATCGGTATGGGCATGACTGAGAAACAAGGCGGCTCAGACCTACGGCGTAATACCACCAGAGCGCTTCGTCAAAAGGATGGAAGCTATGAGATCATCGGTCACAAGTGGTTTTTTTCAGCGCCGATGTGTGACGCGCATTTGGTGCTGGCACAGACCGAAGGCGGGCTTAGCTGTTTCTTAGTACCGCGCTTTTTGCCCGATGGCACGCGCAACGCGGTTCGGATACAGCGATTAAAAGATAAGCTGGGTGATTGGTCCAATGCCTCATCCGAGGTCGAGTTTCATGGCGCGTTCGGTGAATTGGTTGGTATAGAAGGGCGCGGCATCGTCACAATTTTAGAGATGGTAGCGTTAACCCGTTTGGATTGTATGATTGGCTCGTCAGCGCAGATGCGCCAAGCCGTTGTACAGGCGATTCATCATACTAGCCAGCGCGAGGCTTTTGGCAAACTGCTGGTCGATCAGCCTTTGATGCGCAATGTGTTGGCTGATTTGGCGTTGGAGTCTGAAGCCGCCGTTGCTCTGACCATGCGCGTTGCTCGCGCGGTTGAAATGAGCGGCAAAGATCCGCATGAGACTGTGTTGGCACGCATTGCGACCGCCATTGGTAAGTACTGGATATGTAAGCGCGCACCCGTATTGATCAATGAAGCGCAGGAGTGTCTAGGCGGTATTGGCTATGTAGAAGAGAACATTTTGCCACGCCTTTATCGGCAAGCGCCATTGAACTCGATCTGGGAGGGCAGTGGCAATGTGCAGTGCCTCGACGTACTGCGCGCTTTGCGCAAAGAGCCAGAAACGCGCGAAGCCCTATTCGCTGAATTGCAAAATGCTGCTGGCAAGAATGTGCATTATGATGCCGAACTTAAATGCTTGGCAGAACGTTTCGAGGATTTTGAGACGCTTGAGTTCCGAAGTCGCTATGTGATTGAGCGCTTGGCATTGACGCTACAGGCGTCGATTTTTCTGCTAGGAGATCATACAGACATCGCGACAGAATTTTGCCGCTCGCGCATTGCAGGCGAACACGGGCTGACCTTTGGCACCTTGAGCCCCGACGCACCAGTGGCGCAATTAATTGAACGTGCTGCGGGCGCAACCACAGCAGTACTATAGATTATCCAGCTAGGGTGGCGTCATGTATGGCGATTTTGAGAACTTTAAGGTAACTCGCAGTATAAATACCAGCGTCACTTTTTTACGGTGTATCTTTTATATGCTGGGCAAGTAAGGCAATGTGCTCGACGCCAATCCCGCAGCAGCCACCGATGATATCCGCGCCAGATGCTTGCCAAAGTGTGGCCCATTTTAGGTAATGCTTAGGTGTGGTGTCTGTGCGTATTTGGCGCAATTGAGCATTGGCTTGCTTATGGACTTGCTTGGAAGCAAAGGCATTGGCGTAGACACCAAGTTGTTGCGTGTCTCCTGCTTCGTTGACAATGGCTTTGGCGACCTGCAATGCTGAATCCATGACCTCAGGTTGACTACAGTTGAATAGTATTGCCGTCACATCCAGAGCCATCATGGCGCGAACGGCCTCTGCTACTGTTTCGCCAGAACGTAGCGTAGGTGTATTTACTGGGTTTGCTTCGCTGCTGTTATCAGCGATGTCTAGCTGACTGTCGTCTAGCGTAAAGGCAATCCAAATAGGTTTTGGCGTCGTTTTGTTTTCATTTTCTGTAAATTCGGTAATCAACTGCTGCCATGTTGTCGCTTCTATAATGCTGCTTTGTGTTTCCACCAGCCAAATATCCACATAATCTATCTGCGCGGCTAATAATGGACGGGCTATCACCGGTGCTTGCTTTGGGTCGAATAGATCGGGTCGATAAGAGCCAAACAATGGCGGCAAGCAACCAGCGATTTTTACGGGGGCTATTATAGGGGCAGCACTGGCAGTAGAGGTTACGCTAATAAGCTTTTTGCTTTCTTGTACAGCTTCAAAAGCGAGCTTGGCGGCCGTTTCTATCAGCTGTTCGCCCTCACTAAAGAATTTATCGCCCAAATGGTAAGGGGTCACCGCGTAGCTATTGACCGTGATGACAGTAGCACCAGCTTTTATATAATCTAAATGGATATCACGAACGCTCTCTGGTGCCAAGCTCAGTGCCAGCGCCGACCATTCAGGCTGCCGAAAAGGCGCACCGCGCCGTTCAAGCTCACGTCCCATTCCACCATCTAACAACGTGGTTGGAGGACGAGCGTCAGATTGAGCACGAATGCCCTGAGGTCTTATTTGAGTTGGCATGACAGTCTCACTTCTAAGATAGTGCAATAGTAAAGCACGCGTATTAAGGCAACAAGATATCAACGATTTTCCAATGAATCAGACCGTCGCGCTGCATCTCTATCGTGAGCGGATAGCCTTTTACTTGACCGCTAATAGTGAAGCAATTAATACCACAATAGCTCAATGTCGGCTTGTCACTGTCTGATCCTTGTGCCGCCTGCTGCTCGAGTTCCGCTGCTTGTTTTTTCATGATTTGCTGCATTTGGCTTTGGACCACCGCATTGACATCGCCGCGCTGGATGATTAAGTTTTGAATCAGGTTTTTAAGGTCGACTTGATTGCTCGCGATAGCCCATGCAGCGGCCAGCTCTTTGGTCGCGCTATTGGCTTGACCTTGAGTATTGATGACTTTTTCGATGTTTTGCGGGGTGATGGCACCCGCGACTGCCTGCGTGATAAAGCCATTGGCTGCGTCAGTTAACGGCGCACCGCCCAGCTCAGCAACCAATGGATATTGAGTCATGGTATTGGCAAATTGATCGGTCAGCTGAGCTTCGATACTCGGACGCAGCTGCTCATAATCAATGGCGGCAGCGATGGTGGCACCGTCTTTGGCATCGTAAGCGTTTTTGAGCTGATAAGCACTATAATAAGGTGAGCCCGCATAGATGGTCACAGCAATTGTGATCAATAAAACCAGCAGTTTTTTCATAAAAATTCTTACCTTATTGCAAACTTAATCGGCATCAATATGGCGCTAAATATTAGCACGACTTAACCTTGGGCGGGTATAAAAAGCTTTGTCCATTTACTACTAGGGCGTGTCCTCAATTCAAGCGATTGTATCTAAATGGGCTAAAAATGTCTAAATTTTACCAAACATCGTCAAACAGCTGATTAATATCCCAATATTATTTGCGCTATTTTCCTCGTTTGACTGCAATTTATCTCATTTTTATACCCATTTTTAAAATGAGGACACGGCCTAGAATCTTTTTTAATCTGACCAAACCTAGCGAGTCGGTAATTTCATGACGTCAAAGCTTGATAAATTACTCAGCTATCTCCATAAATAGCGCAAACTTTTAATAATTGATTTGGCTAAGCAGCATCCCGCCGTATTCGCTTATAAGATTCATACCATTATTGCTTCCATTCGCTCGTGTTCTGCTATGTTTCATGTGAAACCTAAAAGAACAATCGAGTACAGAAACAAGATGATAATTGATTTGGTTTGGTGAATCGACCAGCAGGCGGCACTGTAAAGACGATAGGAGAGCCCATGAGTAAGCGCGATTTTTATGAAGTATTAGGTGTCAATAAAACCGCTGATAGTAAGGAAGTGAAACGAGCTTACCGCAAGCTGGCGATGAAATATCATCCAGACCGCAACTCTGATGATCCTGATGCCGAAGACAAGTTTAAAGAAGCGTCGATGGCTTATGAAGTGCTTAGCGATGAAAGTAAGCGCTCCGCTTACGATCGCATGGGGCACTCAGCCTTTGAAAATGGCATGGGCGGTGGCGGCGGTGCTGGTGGCGGCAACTTCCAAGACATCTTTGGTGATATCTTTGGCAACTTTGGCGATATCTTTGGTCAATCACGTGGCGGCGGCGGTGGACGTTCACGTCGCGGCTCGGACTTGCGTTATGTCATAGAGCTGACCCTAGAAGAAGCAGTGCGCGGATGTAAAAAAGAAATCAGCTTTACCGCACCTGCACCTTGCGATACTTGCGATGGTAAGGGTGCAAAAAATGCCTCTGATGTCGTGACTTGCCAGATGTGTCATGGTCAAGGTCAAGTTCGTATGCAGCAAGGATTCTTTGCCGTTCAGCAAGCTTGCCCACAGTGTGGCGGCTCTGGAAAACAGATTAGAAACCCTTGTTCTGACTGTCATGGTAATGGCGTCAAAGACAAATCACGCACGTTAGAAGTATCTATCCCAGCAGGCGTTGATGATGGTGATCGCGTCCGTTTATCGGGCGAAGGTGAAGCTGGCGGCGCAGGCGTGCAAAATGGCGATCTATACGTTGAAGTACGCGTCAAACCGCATAATGTCTTTACCCGTCAAGGTGCCGATCTCTATATGGACGTGCCAGTGAGCATTACCGATGCGGCATTGGGTAAAGAAGTTGAGATTCCAACCCTAGATGGCAAAGTCAAAATCAAGGTCGCCGAAGGGACGCAAAGTGGTAAATTATTACGTGTCCGTGGCAGAGGTGTGACGCCAGTACGTACGACTATGAAAGGTGATTTGATCTGCCGTGTGGTCATCGAGACGCCAGTTAATCTGACTCGCGAGCAAAAAGACTTGTTACGTCAATTTCAAGATACGCTCGATGGTGATAGCAAGCATCAGCAGTCACCGCATAAAAAATCATTCTTCAAAAAGATTGGTGACTTATTCGATTAACTGAGTTGTTTTAATAACTCGTTTGGTTGAATGACTAGATACAAAACCCCCAGTGTTTCACATGAAACACTGGGGGTTTTTATTGGAAGTATAAAAAACCATTCAGGCGGTGATATTTGCTAAACTTACGACAAATAGTATTCAAAATCTTTCTTATTAATATAGAGCTTTTAGGGTAAAAATATGAGCCAACAGATAACTGAGCAAGTAATCACTAGTGGAAACAAAGAAGCCATCAAAGTCGGTGTCATCGGTGCTGGTGGTCGTATGGGGCGTATGCTCATCGAAGCCGTACAAGATAACACGCAAACCACGCTTAACGCCGCGATTGAACGCCAAGGATCTAGCCTTGTGGGTGCAGATGCTGGCGAAGTCGCTGCTATCGGATGTTTAGAGGTGCAAATTGTCGACGATTTGCAGACAGTGATAAATGACATCGATGTGCTGATTGATTTTAGCTTGCCTGATGCCACTGAACAAAATATGCAGATTTGCGCGGCCAACGATGTGGCGATGGTCATCGGCACGACTGGCTTCAATGAGCAACAAGAGCAAGTATTGGCAAAGGCAAGTGAACAAATTGCCATCGTCTATGCGGGTAATTATTCAACAGGCGTTAATCTGTCATTAAAGTTGCTCGGCATGGCGGCAAAAGCATTTGGCAATGATGCAGATGTAGAAGTCATTGAAGCGCATCATAAGCATAAAATCGATGCACCGTCGGGTACGGCTTACATGATGGCAGAAGCGGTCGCAGAAGCACGTGGACAAAACCTAAAGGACGTTGCTGTCTATGGTCGTGAAGGGCAAACGGGCGAGCGCGAAGCAGGCACTATTGGTATTCATGCCATTCGCGGTGGTGAAATCATTGGTGATCATACCGTGATGTTTATTGCTGACGGTGAAGTCGTCGAGATTACCCATCGCGCGCGCGCACGGATGACCTTTGCAGCTGGCGCTGTACGTGCCGCAACTTGGGTTATTCAGCAAAAAGTCGGGCAATATAATATGCAGGATGTGTTGGGTTTAAATGACTAAAATTTGAATGATTAATGTTTGAGTGATTATAGCTTCTTGATTGCTGGTGTGATGGGTGCTGAATAGTGGTGAGGATAGGCGTATGAATAAGGCTAAATTGACTATAAGAGCTAAGCTCAGTAGCGCTTTGACTTCTCTCAAAAGTGCTAGCTACGTACTTCAAACAGTATTTACCCTGACCTTTAGCGTAATCATAGCTATCTTACCAGCCACCGTACAAGCGGCCACTTACCAAACCTACGTCATTCATACCTATGGTGGCGATGCATTATTGCCATCAGTGCGTCAGCAGCTAAATACCAGTCGCGATGGTGGCACAGTTGCAACTTATCAGGATAAGCTGGTACTCCGCACGACTGCTGCCAACTATCAGGCAATACAGCAGCTATTGAGCCAAATTGACCGCCAACCACAAGCGTTAACGGTCGCTGTGCGTGTGGGCAATAATAGCAGTGCTAAAGATAGTATCCAGCAAGGGCAGGTTATTATCACCAATCGAGGTATTCAAGGCGCAGGCATGATTAACCAGCGCAACAGCCAACAGCAAACAAATAATTTATATCAAGTACAAACGCTGTCAGGCAGTGCCGCGAGTATCAGCACAGGCACGCTCTATGCGCTGACTCAGACTAATACGTACCCAACTTATAATCGCCCGTCGGGACAAATTATTATTCAGCAGCAAGTATTATTGCCAACGACGCAAGGTATTGCCGTTACGCCAAGGCTGCTTGCTAATGGTCAAGTCGAAGTGCAGTTATCACAAGTTGAAGAGAGGCTCGTGCGTTCTAATGCGTCTTATGATCAAAATAGTCATCAAGCCATTCAAGGTCAGCGCTTAGATAGTACCATTATCGTGCCACGTGGACAGTGGGTGACTATCGGTCAGATTTCACAGAATAGCCAAACCCAACGCTCAACTTATGCAAGTAATCGCGCTATGAATAATACTAACAGTACGCCAATCTGGATAATGGTGCAGTAGCATTGCATGGATTGATATTGTTTTTGTCATAAAAAAGCGCGGCACTGCTAGTCACAGTACCGCGCTTTTCTTATTTCTGACCATTCACTGAGAATTAGTCAATATAAATCACTTCTAACGGTGGAAAACCATTGAACTCAACAGATGAGTAAGAATTAGTATAAGCACCAGTGGTTAACCAAAAGATTTTATCACCAATTTCCAGCTCTTCTGGCAACTGATAGCCTGCTTCTTCATACATGATATCAGTCGAATCACAAGTTGGACCGGCTAACACGACCGTACCTTCGCTGGTTGACGTTTCCATCTTAGGCGTATAAACCGGATACTTGATCGCTTCACCCAAGGTTTCAATTAAGCCTTGGAATAAGCCCACATCGGTGTATACCCAACGCGTCAAGTCGGTGTTCGACTTACGCGAAATGAGCACCACATCGCTGACCAGCACCCCTGAACCACCAACCAATGAACGACCGGGTTCTAGGATAATCTCTGGCATGTCTTCGTCATTATAGTCATCCGTCAAATAACGAGTGATTTCTTCAGCATAGACTTTTACCGGATTGACTTCACTGATATAGTTGGCTGGAAAACCGCCACCTAGGTTAATCATTTGCAGCTTAATATCTTCTTCGTTTTTCATCCAGTCAAACATATATTTGACTTTGGCTAAAGCATCATCCCAAGCGGCAACGTCTTTTTGTTGGCTACCCACATGGAACGAGATGCCATAAGGCACCAGACCTAAATCACGGGCTTGAATCAACAGCTCAATCGCCATATTCGGATGACAACCAAATTTGCGGGATAATGGCCATTCAGCGGTCTCAGAGCCTTGTACTAAGATACGGACAAAGATTTTTGAACCAGGGGCATGCTTAGCAATATTTTTTAAATCGGCTTCTGAGTCAGTCGCATACAAATCAATGCCTTTCTCAAATGCATATTTGACATGTTCCGCTTTTTTGATGGTGTTACCGTAAGAAATACGCGATGGCTCAACGCCGCAGTCAAGGACACGGTCAAGCTCATAAATGGACGCACAATCAAAGTTTGAACCAAGCTCGGCCAGTAAATTAATGACCTCAACTGCAGGGCTGGCTTTCATCGCATAATGCAACTTGGCATTCGGAAAAAAACCAACCATTTCATGATATTTGGTTTTGATACGGCTAAGGTCCACCACTAAAAATGGGGTTTCGCGACCTTCGGCAGCTTTGGTGAATTTCTGCCAGCCGGCAGGGTCAAAATATTGGTCAATTTTGATCATGGTCATGGTAGGAAACCTTTAATAAAAACAATATGTGGTGGATAATAAAAAATAGCGTCGCTTTAGAATGATCGAGCAAAAAATCCCCAAACGCTCTAAAGACGGGTTGTATTAAGCATTGGTGGTTTGCGGCTGTTTTTCAGCGGATTGCTCACCCTGTTTTTCACGTATTTTGAGCACTTTACGAACTTTGTCACGCGCTCGAGTTTGTTTGAGACGTGATAAATAATCGACGAATATGACCCCATTCAGATGATCCATTTCATGCTGAATACAGACGGCAAGCAAGCCTTCTACTTCTTCATCGATTTTTTGACCATTCTCATCTAAGGCTTCTATACGCACTTTGTTTGGGCGCTCAACACTGTCATAGACTTCAGGTACGGACAAACAACCCTCTTCGTATGGTTGCTTTTCTTCCACTAATGGCGTGACTTTCGGGTTAACAAAAACCTTAGGATCATTTTTGTCTTCTGACAAATCGATAACGATGAGCTGGATATGACGATCTACTTGACTGGCAGCCAAACCAATACCTTGGGCATCATACATGGTCTCAATCATATCAGCGATTAAGGTTTTTATTTCAGCAGTGACTTCCTTGACAGGCTTTGCAAGGGTGCGTAAGCGCGGGTCTGGATAGCTTAAGATAGGGAGTAATGCCATACGGCTCACCTCAATAATAAATATAAAATAGTGGAGCTATTATAAGATAAATGGGGACAAAAGTAATGCTTATCAATGCCACCTGTTGATATCGCTGTGTTTATGTCGCTATGGATAAGCGCAATACAGCCAGACAATAAAAAAGGTCTCGCTTATCGCCAGACCTTTTTTTGTGAATCGTATATCACATTAAACGTGATTAGATACGACGCTTGCTCATAATCATCTCATAGATGAATAGTAAGATTATGGCACCGATTACTGAGAATATTAGACCAGTAAAACCACCGTCAGCATTTATGCCGATTAGTCCAGCCAAGAAGCCACCTACTAAAGCACCAACAATACCCAATACGATGGTCATTATCCAACCCATAGGGTCGCTACCTGGCTTGATAGCTCGTGCCAATAAACCTGCGACCAAACCTACAATAATCATCCAAATAAAGCTCATATCATTCTCCTAAATTTATTATCAATTATATGTTATTTATTAATTCGTTTATTAATTTCGATAACTACATTGTAGGGACTGTCTAGAACTAAAGGTAAGCGCGAAATGTTACCAGTGTATGAGCTGTGTGAGGAAAACTATCGATTTGCTAAGATACACGTAGGATAGGTAAATGAAAGGTTAAGAAGGTAGCGAAGTCGCAAACGCAACTCATGACTTATCAGTTGCGTTTGCAAATGCTGAGACATTCCAAAATAATCAAAAAGTCTGATAATAAAAAAGCGTTGCTCTTTCATAATAAGCAACGCTCTTATTCAAAACCAAATCTGTACTAGCTTGGGCATGTCATCAATTGGCACATTGATACATTTTACATAGCCTTGTTACGTGGCCTTTTTATATAGCTTTTTTATATAGCTTTTTTATATAGCTTTGTTATATAGCTTTGTTATGTAGCGCAGTTAATAAGCGTTGATGAATACCTTCAAAACCACCATTAGACATAATCACAATGGCGTCACCAGCTCTTGCATGCGTGTCGATATGTTCGATAATGGCATCGACACTAGAGAGCACTTGTTGGTTGCTCATAGTGGAGTTTGTAGTATTAGTGCCTGTAGCAGTGGCCTGATCAATGACGTCTTTTAGACCCCATTCTAGTCCTGTCGGCTCATACCACAGTGTATAGTCGGCGAGAGCCGCGGACTCAGCCAAGCTGTCTTGATGAATGCCCATTTTCATGGTGTTACTACGTGGCTCAATGATGGCCCAAATACGTCTGTTCGCTAGTTTCTTTTTGGCACCATCTAACGTAGTGGTAATGGCAGTGGGGTGATGGGCGAAATCATCAAAGACCAAGATGTCATTTACCTCACCGATCAGCTCCATGCGACGTTTAATACCAGCAAAGGCAGACAATGCAGCGCAAGCCGTTTTGACACACACACCAACATTATAAGCTGCCGCAACAGCCACCAGCGCATTATTCACGTTATGAATACCGCTCATCGACCAATCCACGACTCCCGTGGCGTCTTTATCCGCAGCGTCAGCAACAAAACTTACGCTAAACTGACCACCATCTTCGCTGATAAGCTCAGCCTGCCACTCGCTGTTATTGTCTAAATTATCATCTTTTACATTGGTAGTGTTTGCTGCTGAATCGAGCACGGTGGTTCGCCAAACGGGTGTCCAAACGCCTTTTGCCAACGTATCCTCTAAGCTAGCAGTCGCCGCGGGCATAATGATTTTACCAGTGCTCGGAATCATGCGCACCATATGATGAAATTGGGTCTGAATAGCATTGAGATCCGCAAAAATATCCGCATGGTCAAATTCAAGGTTATTTAAAATAGCCGTACGCGGGCGGTAATGAACGAACTTTGAACGCTTATCAAAAAATGCAGAGTCATATTCATCTGCTTCAATGACAAAATAGCCAGTATTTGCCGAATCGTCATTATCAATTTTGTCAGCGCCCAAATAACTGCTGTGAGCGAAGACCTGCTGTAAACGCTCATCAGTGGTATCGACAAGTGGCACACCGCCGATTAAAAACCCAGTGTCGATACCTGCATAATGTAATATCCAAGCGAGCATGGTCGTCGTCGTGGTTTTGCCGTGAGTACCGGCAACAGCTATCACATGACGCGATTGCAATACCTGCTCAGATAAAAACTGCGGCCCTGAAGTATAGCGTAGACCCGTGTCCAGCATATACTCGATGACATCCATGCCGCGCTTCATGGCATTACCAACGACGACCAAATCTGGCGCTGGTTGCAAATGCGCCACCAGATAGCCTTGCTCAATGGTCACGCCCGCGTTTTCAAGTTGGGTGGACATCGGCGGATAGACATTGGCATCTGAGCCTGTGACCGTATGTCCAAGCTCGCGCGCCAGCAAGGCCAACGAGCCCATAAAAGTACCACAAATACCAAGAATATGAATATGCATAGACGTTCCGTGCGAGCTTAAATGAAAAGAATAAAAATACAGTATTATCCCAAAAATTACCGATATCAACCGTGGCTTTTTAGGACACACTTAACCTAAATGTCGCTATTACTGGTTATATTGCTGTAGCAAGAACTAAAAGTAATCGCCAACCAATCAGGAGGGCAGACAAGGGCTTATTGTAAAGTAAACACTGTTGGATGACCAATAAAAAACGCCCGATAGATAGGCGTCATTCAACGGATGGTTTGGCTTATTTAGCATCATTGGATGCCGCGATATTAGGGTGTGTTTGATCCTTCGACGATAGTATTAAAAGCGCCTATTTACGACTGTCCAACATACCCTAAATATTTTGTGCCGCTGCTTTTTTATTTGCGTGACAGCGTGTAGTCGTTGTCAGGTTTTTTATACTCGTCTATCATCACCAAATGGTTGTCTTGGATATGGTAAGTTTCGATATTTTTGCTTTCATAAACAATCGTAATCGTATCATTGTCTTGTCTATAGATACCCGACTCAAGCAGTGGCTGGCGCGGCGGCTCAGCATTGTTATAGAGGCTCTTTTTTAGTACTGAGCCATCAGCAAACAAGTTCAAAGTAATGTCGATATTATCGCAAGACGAGCAAGGAACCATACCACCATAATCGCCCATCAATGTAGCTTGTAGCGCACTATCATTATTCGACTCTGAAATCATCGGTGCGCTACGTGCATGCGTGTCATCAGTGGGCTGTGCGGCGCTAATAAGGGATTGTCCAGTATCTGCATTAGCCAGCGCATCAGCGTTCGCTTGCCCATTGTCTTGCGAGTCATCGGCGACCCCTTGCAGGTCAGAGCGCTCCGCATTATCGACGGGGGCAACTTTAGTGCTCACCCCTTTATTAGTCGTAGACGAAGAACTGTCGCAACCGAGAAGTAGCAAACAGATGGGCACCGCTAACAGCAGTCGACCAGAGCGTTTTATGGTTTTAGAAGTAGTAGAGAAAATAGACGTAAGATATATCATGGCATACCAAAAACAGTTTTTAATATAGATTCTAGAAACGTTACGAGTATTGTCAGTTAAGATCGATTTGGCGCTATTATCAGGGACAAAAGCGGACAAGCTTACCGAGACTAAATCAGCATTAGGCGCTGATAGTATGCGTTTATCGGTTGGTATCGATCAGTAATAGGGTCAAGCTTATTAGGGCGTGTCTTCAATTCACTCGATAGTCATCTAAATGGGCTAAAAATGGCTAAATCTTGCCAAACATCGTCAAATAGCTGGTTAATATCCCGATATTATCTGCGCTATTTTTCTTGTTTGACGGCAATTTATCTCATTTTTATCACCATTTTTGAAATGAAGACACGCCCTAGATATTTAACTTATTAGACATGGTACTTATTAGGCAATGGCTTGCAGTTAATGACAGGATAGCCAAAGCATATCCTTATGCCAACTGTGCACATAAGCTTTCATACAATATCAAAGCATCACAGATGCCTATGTGGACTTTTTGTTATCAAGCGGTATGATAAAGAGGATAAGTGGGATGAAGGGGCAGTGAATGCAGTGAACAAGGGCGTTTAGAATTAGTAATGACGATAAAGAAAGAATAAAAAAATGGCAAACCTCTATATCTAGAGAGTTGCCATTTTATGAAAAGATAAAGGGTTACCGTTTTATTGAACCGTCAACCGCTTCAGTTATCATTAAGCACAACGAACAGCTGCGGTAGGGCGGATGATACGCCACAATATCAGTACGTGTACGATTAATAGAATACTAAAAAGAATCAGTGATTGCTCAGGAATACTTAAGCCCATAAGTGTCCAGTCGACAGAGGCGCATTCGCCAGAACCTGCAAAAACTTCTTTAAACACTTGCAGAATAGGAAGGGTGTCCATCCAATAGTTCAGACCTGGACCACACGAAGGGACTTGATCAGCAGGTAGATGTTGTAACCAGACATGACGCGCAGCAACCGCAGTCGCCCAGCCAATACCTGCTAAGCTACCAAGCCATAATATGAGTCTTACCACTTTAGATTTTGGATTAAACAGTGCTGATATTAAGGCAAAACCGCCCATTACTATGAGGCCAACACGTTGAAAAATACAAAGTGGGCAAGGTGATAGACCCAGATGGCGCTGTAAATAGAACAGTGCAAAACTCATTCCTATCACTGCCATTAATACTAAAAATACTTGCAAGTTACGATAAGTGGTTAGCTGTTGCATTGGTCGAGTACTCTTATAATATAATCAATAAAACACTATCAGCAATAACAAAGGTTAATTAGCGGTACTGTTGTAAGAAGTCCATAAAGTCTTCTGTTTCAGCCACTTCAATCTCTGCTTGCTGTAGTATTGATTTTTCAGCCAATACTTCATATTTGGCTTGGGTATTGGGGCTAAGGGTTTGCTGCAATAGAGAGTCACGATGCTGCTGCGCTAGGGTAAAGCCCAGCTGCCATAAACTGCCTAGACGCTTGCTATCAGAGTTTACTTGCGCCGATATGGTCGACTCAGAATGTCCTGCTTTGCCTTGCATCAACGCCACCGCCGCACGGTAATCATTGCCACCATAATGCGCATCGAGTAGGGCTGCTAGTGGTTGCATACGACCTAAGTGCATCAGCATCCAGCTTTCTAGTGACTGCTCCGCACCATTGTTAATGATGTGCAAATTGTCACGGCGACCTTCATTGACCACGCGCTCAAGATTGATGGCCAAAGCTTCTTCCTCTTCAGGCATCAATTCAGGCGAATCATTTAGCAAGCAATACAGCGCCATCACTTCTAAGAAACAAGCACTAGATAGACGGATACCGATATCGCTATACGGATCAAGATCGATGGCGCGGAACTCGACGTAAGCAATCCCGCGACGCTCCAGTGCCTCGGTAGGGGTCTCGCCACTCATCGCAATTTGTTTAGGACGTATCGGGCTATAGTATTCATTTTCTATTTGCAGAATATGATTATTAATCTGGATAGGATTGCCATCAGCGTCATTTAAACCAAGCTTCTCAAAGCTCTCATGTGGCGTTTGAATCGCACGGCGCAGTCCAGCGACATATTCTGGTAGATAGTTATAGCGGATATCAAGGTGTTCTTGCACACTATTGGTATAGCCAAGCTTGCCCATACGTAGGCTAGTGGCGGCAGGCTTATAATAGGTTGAATCGTTCAGCAGCTCCAAATCGTGCTCGCGCCCTGATATAAAGCAAGGGCACACACTTGGACTGGCACCTAACAAATACAGTACCAGACTGGTTAAGCGCTTGAAGTTGCGAATAAGCCCTAAATATTTCTCGTTCTTGAAATCTGTCAACGTTTGGGTTGGGGCGGCGGGTGCTTTCGCTTGCCACGCTTCAAACAGGCCATCACCGAAAGATAAGTTGTAATGTAGACCAGCGATGGTCTGCATGCGGCGACCATAACGAATGCCTAGACCACTGCGATATAGGGTTTTTAGCTTACCAGTGTTAGAGCTGCCATAATTCGCCAATGGGATATCTTCATCTTTGGACGACAGCATACATGGCATAGACAGTGGCCACATCAGCTCACCCTCAGGCATACCCTGATACACCAATACGTGCAGCTGACGCAGCATGTTTAGCGTCTCTTTTGGGGTGGCTTTTGGGTCGGTGATGAGCTCAAGCAAGCTCTCTGAATAATCAGTGGTGATAAACGGATGGGTGAGTTTTGAGCCAAGTTTGGCTGGATGCGGGGTCTGTGCCAAAAAACCATCAGGCTTAACGCGTAAGCCCTCTTTTTCGATACCGCGGAGCATACCCGTTAAATGCTGAGTATCAAACCAATTGGGGATTTCAAAGCTAACAAAGCTAGGCACAAAATTACTCATAATAGTCATCTATTGTTATTTGTTATGGCGGCTCAAAACACGACTGGTGTATGACCATCAAAGAGGTGGGTATTTAGGTTGATAATGACGTCAGTTTAGCTCAAAGCGGCCCTGAAAACCACGGACAATTACAAATACAATAAGCTTTAGGCGAAGTGATTTGTCTGGATTTCGGCACTTTTTTTTAGGAAAACTGGTCAAGAATACAGCTTGGTTATTACTACTAGGTCTTTATAAAAAAAGCATCTACCCGAGAGATAGATGCTTCGACTGTCATATTTCGGGCTATTTAACATAGTGCTACAGTCTATTCAGATTAAATAGAGAATGACGACCCACAGCCGCAAGTCGTGGTTGCATTTGGATTGGTCACGACAAAGCGTGCGCCTTCTAATCCTTCGGTATAGTCAACGGTAGAGCCTTGCAGATACTGATAACTTAGCGAATCGACAACCAAGGTCACATCGTCATTGTCAAAGTTGGCATCATCTTCATTCAACTCATTGGCAAAGTTGAAACCGTAAGAGAAACCTGAGCAGCCACCGCCAGTCACATAGACGCGTAGCATAAGATCGCTATCACCTTCTTCTTCACGTAGGCGACGTACTTTTTGTGCGGCACTATCAGTTAGGCTTAATATCGTTGGATCTACTGGCTGGCTTGAGCTTGGGCTAAATTGGTTGGCTGATTCGTTCATATCTACCTCAGTTGCTAGGATCAAATGCGGTCGTCGTCCTGTTTGGGTTTGCAACTGACATCGTTGCAAATAAAGATACGCGCGGCGTTTGATTCGATTGGGTGCTGTCGTTATGGCAAAGTCGTTGCAATATTATAAGGTTGGTATTTGGGCTACTACTATATTAATAGTCTGCTGGCATTAATCTTTTGGCAGTATATCATAATGGGGGTGACGATTCGTTTGTCAAGAGTGACAGTCGTCAACGCGGGTTTTATGACAGGCTTTTTTAGTATAATAACTGATTGGTTTTGAAATAGTTATTTAATCGTTTGCCTATAAGGCAAGCGTTTGAAATAATAGCCGCCAGTCAGCATGCCAGATGTGTGTTTTTCTTATTGCCTTATATTTTATATTACTGTTGAGATGAAGAAATTATATGATCGAATTTAAAGACGTTGGTGTTCGCCGTGATGGTCGTGAATTGTTTGCAGGTGCAAGCTTCCAGCTCCATCCGGGCCACAAAGTTGGCTTAACGGGTAACAACGGCACTGGTAAATCGACCTTGTTTGCTTTACTGCTGACTCGAATGGGCACTGGCGATACCGAGGTCACACTTGATAGGGGCGAAGTGAGCATCCCTGATAGCTGGCATGTGGCGCATATGGCGCAGGAAGTTGGTGCAAGTAGCCAGTCTGCGATTGATTATGTATTGAGCGGTGATGAGCAATGGTATGAGATTAATGCCTCTTTGAATGATTTGAGCAGCGTTAGTGATGAGCAGATTGGGGTGTTGCATCAGCAGTTCGACGAAATTGATGGGTATCGCACACCGACCAAAGCCGCGCAAATCATGGCAGGTCTTGGCTTTAATACGAGTCAGCATGAGCTACCGGTAGAAGGGTTTTCGGGTGGCTGGCGCATGCGTTTGAACCTTGCCAAAACCTTGATGAGCCGTGCTGATCTTATGTTACTCGATGAGCCAACCAACCATTTGGATTTGGATGCGATCCTTTGGCTAGAAACGTGGATCAATGCGTTTACCGGTCTAGTGATCGTCATCTCGCATGACCAAGCATTTTTGGATGCGACGGTTGGTCATATTCTTCATGTAGAACAACAAAAAATCACCCTTTATACGGGTAACTATCAGCAGTTTATTCGTACTCGTCATGAGCGTATGGCGCAGCAGCAGCAAGCATTTGAAAAACAAGAAGCGACTAAGGCGCATTTGGATGACTTTATTCGTCGTTTCCGTGCCAAAGCCAGTAAAGCCAAGCAAGCGCAGAGCCGTATCAAGCAACTTGAGCGTATGGCTGAGCTGTCACCAATGATGGCGGACAACCCGTTCTCGTTCCGCTTTTATGAGCCAGCAAATATGAGCTCACCGCTGATTGAGTTGACCAAAGCAGATATTGGTTATAGCGACGTACCACTGCTGCATAATGCCAATGTGCAGGTGACGCCGGATACGCGTCTCGGCTTGCTAGGCATGAATGGCGCAGGTAAATCAACACTTATTAAGGCATTGGTGGGCGAGCTTGGCGTATTAACAGGAACGTATCGTGTCTCTGATACCCTTAAACTTGGCTATTTTAACCAGCATCAAATGGATATTCTTGATGCAAAGGCCACCCCAATAGAGATGTTGCGTCGTCTAGCAGGCAAAACGTCTGATGCGATGCTACGTTCGTTTTTGGGTAGTTTTGACTTCCGTGGAGAGCGCATTGATACCCCAAGTGAATTATTCTCTGGTGGTGAGCGTGCGCGTTTGACGCTAGCATTAATTGTCTGGCAACGTCCGAACGTCCTTGTCCTTGATGAGCCAACCAACCATTTAGACTTGCAAATGCGTCAAGCATTGACCATCGCGCTACAGGGCTTTGAAGGGGCAGTGGTACTTGTTTCGCATGATCGCGAATTGATTGCGAATGTCTGTGATGATCTGTTTTTGGTACATGATGGTATTATCGAAGAGTTTGATGGTGACATCAGCGACTATGGCAAGTGGCTGGCAGAAAAGCGTAAACAAGAGAATGCACCAGATAAAAACACTGGCAAGAAAAAAAGCAAAAAAGAGAGCAAGAAGTTCGTTTCACGTGAAACAACTGACAGTCAAATCAGCAATAAAGCGTCTAATGCACCCTCAAAAAACAAAGCCGCTGAGCCTACGCTTAGTAAAGAAGAGCAGCGGAAACTGGCCGCCGAACAACGTAAGCTGACCGCACCAATTCGCCGTGAAATTGAAAATATAGAGAAAGCACTGGCTAAAATTGATGCGCAGTTAATTGCTCTAGAAAAAAAACTGGCCAACACGGATCTCTATGAAGACAGTCGAAAGTCTGATTTATTGGTGTTGCTCAATGAGCAAACCGCGCTACAGCAGCAGCACAGCGACCATGAAGAAAAGCTATTGCTAGCGATGACCACGCTAGAGGAAATGGAAGCAAATGCTCGTTAAGCAATATGGTTAGCACAATTAACGGCTTATTGTATGGTCGCTAATTGATAAAATCAGACATAAAAAAGGGAGAGCGTTAGCTCTCCCTTTTTCATTACATTATTCCTTACGGTATCTACCATCACCATAAGAGAGTATCTTCATACTGGTCGTACAAAGTTGACAGTCTATCTTACCAGCAGCTGCTTTAGATAAATCAAGAATGCGTCCTCGGATGAAAGGTCCTCTATCCGTAATTTTTACTATCACGCTCTGCTTTGTCTTTCTATTGGTCACTTGTACCTTCGTACCGAATGGCAACGTTCTGTGCGCCGCAGTCAAGGAGTTCATGTTGAAGATACTGCCACTGGCTGTGCGCTTACCATGAAACTTATTACCATAATAGCTGGTGTTACCGGCAAAAACGGTGGTAGTCAGCAGTAGTGATAAAGTGATAACTAAAGACTTGATGAAATAAGACATTTAATACCTTTAAACGATTTATAAAATAGACAGATAAGCTTGCCTATATTATTCATACTCCCTATGAGTATAAACATTATATTCATTTTACAATACATAGCTTGTCATATCCTTACCGTTCTGTAAAAGAACGCTAGAGGTCACATATTCACATATCGAAAATTAAGAAAATGGACCGTTAAAGTGCAAAATACAGCACGAAATCCAAAGAAAAACCATTGTGTTGTAGATGATATTAGCAGTGATTTGAGCAACATTTTTATAGTGGTTAGGCCTTATAAAATAGTGGCTGTGGCTGAATCTTTAATCAATTTATTAAAAGAACTTAACGCTGTTATATTTTTAGTAAAAACTGAACATAAGTTAATGTAAATAAAACTTGCCAGATTCTTACATTTTTGTAAAGCGTATCAACTGGGATATTATTCTAGGGCGTATCTTCATCTCAAAAGTGGTATGTTGAACAAGTTGCGATGGTTTTAGTCGCTGCTGCCATGATTTTTTTTGGCGAGAATTTCAGCAGACCCCAATATAATGACGCAGGCGAAAAATTAAATATTTATTCATTATCCCCATATTATGTATTAACTGAATTTATTAGAAATAAATACGATAAGGAAAAACAATATGGCAGAGAAAAATTACTATGACATTTTAGGGGTCAAAAAAGACGCCTCAGACGCCGATATCAAGAAAAAATACCGTAAGCTCGTCCGTCAATTCCATCCTGATGTCAGTGACGATCCAGACGCTGACAATAAGATTGCTGTGATTAATAACGCTTATGAGACCATCCGCGATAAAGACAAGCGTGCTGAATACGATGCGATGCTAAACAATCCGTTTGCTGGTCAAGGTGGCGCTAGTGGTTTTGGTGGTCAATCAGCGGGCGGCGGGCAGGGCGGTTTCCGCTGGGAAGACATCAAAGACCAGTTTGGTGAAGGTGAAGCGTTTGGCGATGGTAGCTTTCGCTTCGATGATATCTTTTCGGCATTTGGTCGCGGTGCACGTGGCTCAACGAATGGGCAGGCAGGTGGTCGCTCTCAAAATGGTGGCTTTGACCAATTTGGTGGCGGTTTTGGGACGCAAGATAGCAAAGGTCAAGACCAACATGCAGAGATTACCGTTGATTTGTCTTCGGTGTATAGCGGTGACGACTACAGTATTAAATTAAACGTTCCGGTTCGTCAGCCTAATGGCAGTGTCGATTACGAAAATAAAACCCTCAAAATTAAAATTCCTAAAGGCATCACTGATGGCAAACAAATTCGTTTGACAGGTCAAGGTGCGGCTGGCGGCGGTAATGGTAAAAACGGTGATTTATTTTTAAAAGTGAAAATCCGTCATGCAGACAATATTCGTATCGAAGGTGTTGATGTTTATCAAACCGTCAACATCGCCCCATGGGAAGCCGCGTTGGGTGAAAAAATCAACCTCACGACACCAGCAGGTACGCTTGGTGTGACGATTCCTAAAAATAGCAAATCCGGTAGCAACTTGCGCTTAAAAGGTAAGGGCATCCCTGCCAAGCAAGCGGGCGATTTGTATTTAACTTTAAACATCGTCAACCCTGATATCAGTACCGAAACCGCTACCCAAGCTTATGAGCAGCTGAAACAAGCTTTTTCTGATACCAATATCAGTCGTTAATGACCGCCAAGAAATACCTAAATCGAAGCAGAGATAAAGACCATACGATAACAATAAAATAAAGAGCAAACGAGGATAATCGCTATGAAACACTCGCCTGAATTTACCGATATTATCATGAGCTTAGATGAGCTAGTATCGGCCTGTGGCCAAGAGCGCCAATGGGTTATCGAATTGATTGAAGAAAATATCATCGAATATGATGTGCCAGAACGTCAGCAGTTTACTGGCTATCAGCTAACGATTGTACGCCGCGCATCGCGTTTGAGTCGTGACTTTGAAGCCAGCGTGCCAGCGATTGGTTTGATACTAGAGCTATTAGGTGAGGTGGAGCAACTCCGCCAATTAAAACAGCAGCTAGATATGCAAGCACCAGTGATTGAAGTGGATATTGAACACTCAAAGCAGCCGCATTAGCAGTAAAGATCAGATAACAAAAAAGGGCCTTATTAGACCCTTTTTTATTGCCAGAATGAATAACGAACTAAAGCTTAACGAGAATACGTTGGATCAGCAGCTGCCGTAAATAGTACGTCAGTTGACGAATTCAGTGCTGTTTCTGCCGAGTCTTGTATCACACCGATGATAAAGCCAATTGCCACCACTTGCATGGCGATTTCGTTTGGAATACTAAACAAGCTCGCCGCCAATGGAATCAGTAGTAACGAACCACCAGCGACACCAGATGCACCGCAAGCACTAATCGTTGCCACCAAACTTAGCAGAAGCGCTGAAGCAAACGTCACTTCGATACCCAAGGTATGCGCCGCTGCAAGTGTTAAGACGTTGATCGTAATCGCCGCGCCTGCCATATTAATGGTCGCACCCAGTGGAATCGTCACTGAATAAGTATCTTCGTGCAGCCCAAGCTTACGTGCAAGGTTCATGTTGACGGGAATGTTGGCAGCCGAACTACGCGTAAAGAAAGCCGTGATTCCTGACTCACGCAGGCAAGTGAATACCAGCGGGTAAGGGTTTTTGCCAGTCTTAACAAGGACAATAATAGGGTTGGCGACCAAGGCGATAAATAGCATACAACCGACCAGCACCATCAAGATACGCGCATAACCAGCCAACGCGCCAAAGCCTGTCTCCGCGACAGTATTAGCAACCAAGCCTAAGATACCAAAAGGCGCTAAGGCAATGACCCATTTCACCACTTGTGAGATGGCATCTGCGAAATCACCGACGACAGTACGAGCCGTATCGCTGGCTTGACGCAGCGCAAAGCCAATGATGATTGCCCATGCCAATATACCAATATAGTTGGCTTCAGCAATGGCGCTGATAGGATTGGCCACCAAATTCATCAGCAGATTGGTCAACACCTCTTTTAAGTTCGCTGGTGGTACTTGCTCGATAGTAGCGTTCACCAACGTCAGCTCGGTCGGGAATAAGAAGCTTGCGCCCACCGCAGTCAGGGCGGCCAAAAAAGTGCCGAACATATACATAATGAGCACGGGCTTAACGAAGACTTCATTGCCGCTACGATGCTGACTAATCGCTGCGATGACCAAAGTAAATACCAGTATCGGTGCCACCGCTTTTAGTGCACCCACAAATAGCGTCCCTAACAAGCCTAGTGCTATACCAGTATCTGGTGCTAGCCAACCAATCAATACGCCTAATATCAAACCAATAATAATGAGCGGCACCAGCCCTATACGCTGGTACATCGCAATTAGTGAACGCATCTATACATCCTCGATTTAGTCAATACTCCAAATTATTCATAAATGATGACCGCATTAACCTTGCTTAAAATATGCAGTGTACGCTCGGTTGCTTGGTTGCCATTTTGAAATAATTCGACTGTAAATAAGACAATTATAGTGAAAACAGAAAAATAATCGAAGGATGGTAGCATTTTTTAGGATAAGAGCCTACCTTTACCACCAACCGACATAGGCGGGACAGGTGAAGGTAGAGACTTAATATGAGAAAAATTGACGTGGATTCTCTGATGAGAAATCGTGCTTTTCGTGAGAAATGAGGAGGAATTAGGGCGCAGGCTGCAACTTAAACTTTAAAATGAGTCAGCTCATAGCCTAATTGTTGATAGGCTTTATATTTATTACGACCTTCTTGAACACTGGTCGCGTCAGGTTTAATCAGCTCAAGAATACGGGTAGGTTGTGCATTGCTGGTTGCTTGCATAAAAGCATTGACGGGCTGTGTTGTTGTATTAATAACGATACCGTTGAAATCTGCTGGCATATAGCCGCCAAGCAATACAGGTGCTAATCGTTTGTTAATATCAACCTCAGAATCATCGCCTTCAGTATTGTTAGCTAAAAGGCGTTGATGCGGTATAAAGCTTGTCGCTTCTTGTGCCCATAGCGCTTCATCAAGCGTCGACAGTAACGCATCATCTTCGACAAGAATCAGCAGCGATTGGCTGCTTTTATTGAGTGCCGTTTGGGTCAACTGACAAATAAAGCCCAAGAAATCTTGGGCTTTACTGTCGCTTAATACATAAAAGCTAACTTTCATAAACTGATTTTCATAAGTTGGTTGTTCATCAACGGATTAGACCATATTCGCGCTGTTTTTTAAATATTGCATAAATAGCGGTACAGGGCGACCAGTTGCGGCTTTATCTTTACCCGAGTTCCATGCCGTGCCAGCGATGTCTAAATGCGCCCATGCTTGACCTTCTTCGACGAAGCGCGATAAGAAGCATGCAGCAGTTACAGCACCTGCACCTTTACCGCCGATGTTTTGCATGTCAGCGATAGGCGAGTCGATCTGTGCTTGATACTCGTCATCCAACGGCATATGCCAGATGAGATCGCCAGACAGGTTGCTGGCATTTTCTAAATCAAATAAGACATCTTCATCATTACTAAAGACAGCCGAGCGGACATGACCCAGTGCAACCACGCAAGCACCGGTCAATGTGGCGACATCGATGATAGTTTTTGGTTGATAACGCTGTACGTAGCATAAAGTATCTGCCAATACTAAGCGACCTTCCGCATCGGTATTTAAGATTTCAACGGATTTGCCATTCATGGCTTTTACGATATCGCCTGGGCGCGTGGCATCACCTGATGGCATGTTTTCAGCACAGGCGAGAGCACCAACGACGTTGATCGGTAGACGCGCTTCACATAGTGCTTTAATTGTACCGAGTACAGAAGCTGAACCACCCATATCAAATTTCATCTCATCCATCGCCGCACCGGGCTTGATTGAGATACCACCTGAGTCAAACGTGACCCCTTTACCGACTAATACGATAGGCGCGTCATCATTTGTTGCTTGCACAGTGTCATCGTTCTTTTTAGAGGCTTTTTTGTTAGCAGCCTTGGTTGGTAGTTTATCAGTCAAGGCTTTTAGGCCGCCACTAACTTTGGCACTGCTAGTCGTGGATTTACCAGCGTCGGCGCTAAAGTTTGACTTACCGCGATACTCCATGAGTACCAGCTTGCCTTCTTTGGTAGAGCCTTGCGCGACTGCTAAGAAGCAATTCATGCCCAGCGCTGACATCTCATCTTCACCCAGTACGGTGACTGTTAATAGGTCAGGGTAGGTTGCTGCTAGCTCTTGTGCTTGTTCTGCCATGTAAGCTGGGAAGCAGATGTTACCTGGTTCATTGGCTACATCGCGAGTCAAGCTTTGACCAGCGAATACTGACTCTGCGAATTCTAATGCTGGCTGTAGTGATTCGTCAGCTAGTAGATAAATATCAGTTAGCGCAGGCATGCTTTGCTCAGATTTGTATTTGTCAAAACGATAGGTCGCGGCCAACAGATTGAGGGCAAACTGGCCAAATTGGTTTTCTTCAAGCGTGTCGCCTAACGCAACGGTAATAGAGGCTACCCGTTTTTGTGTGCTGCTATAGATGGTTTGAGTGATTTTTTGCAAGACTGTATTGTTGAGCTTATCAACGTTGCCAACACCGACCAATAATAGCTGGATAGGGTTTTGCTTAGTGGTTTTTTTATCACCCGCTAATGCATAATCAACTACCGTTTCGCCAGCTTTACCGTTGAAGTGCGAGACTTCGATCAATTGCTCGATACGGGTGCTATAGTCTGCCAACACCGATTGAGCAAGGATGTTTTTTTTGTCATCGATTAGGACGACTAGGCAGGCCTCATCTTTATTTTTGGCTTCTTTTTTTAGAATTTTTTGAGTATGAGTTTTTGGCAGGTGCTGAGATAATTTAATATTCATATAGTTATCCTTATTAGAGTTATAAATTTAGAAGTGCAAATCAGTGATGAAGACAATATCAGCATTTTACTACTCTTATGTCGCCTCACTATTTTTTAAATTGCTTATTATTGTAGTGTAGCATATCAGCGAATCGCTGCGCAGTCGGCAAGGGTTAGGTAATGTTTTCGTTTAAATTTGCTGCGCTATCTTGCTAAGGCGTATGGAACGTTCTACGACGAGTCTGCTAGTAATTGACAAAGAGTCAAAAGCGAGCTAAAAGCAGGCAACCGCCATACTATCGAATGTATGACGATTACGCACAGTGACATTAACCATTAACCAAGTCGTCAGTCGCAACCAAAGCCGCAAATCTATCTTGTAAGGCCGCCATGGCAGTATCGTGCATCACTTCAGCGCTGATGCCCTCTCTTGTAGCACTAGGAAGTGCGCGAGTGGCACAGGCATCATGGCAAACAAAATTATCAAAGCCTAAATCAAACGCCGCTCTGACGCTAGAGCTGACACACATATGACTCATAAAACCCGCAAAAATAATCTGTTTTTTTCCGGTCGCTGAGATAAGTGCTTGAAGCTGAGTGTCATGAAAGGCATTAGGATGCTTTTTGGTGATTATTTTTTCGCCATCCATTGGTTTTAGCTCGTCCATAATACCGACGTTAGCAGACAAGGGGTCAAAAACATTGCCATTGTCTTCGCCATGATGAGCGATATGAAAGATAGGAACGTCTTGTTTACGGGCTTTATCAAGCAATAGGCGCGCGTTTGCAGTGGCTTTGCTGCCTGCTTGACCTAATGGCATGGCGCCATCGACATATTCGTTTTGATAATCAATAAAGACGATAGCGCAGTTTGACCAATCAAGGGTATCAAATTCGCCACCAGCCAGCTCAAGTAGGGTAGAGGGATTAGACATTTTATTTATGCTCCAATAATTGTGGTAGAGATGAGTATTGACAATCAATCAGTCTAGCAATTAATGCTGCTCATATTTGTGACTTGATACGAATGACAAACAAACCTTTCTAAAAGCAAAAACACTGGCTAATTAAATTGACGCAATACCGCAGCCAGTCATGCCTTACCATTTATGCGATTTATTGACTACTGGTAACGTCTACCAGTGTTTATTCATGCTGAATCATGCGTCATCAGCAAGGCTTGGGTGATTTTTTAGCACACATTTCACAGTCATTTTTTATCAAAATATGCTAGCATTAGCGGTTACGTTTATCGCTTATCTTTATATCATTTGACTTATAAGTGGCACCGTTACGTTGATATCTATTTAAGTGTTTGTCTGTTTAGGCATTTGAGTAGCATTACGCTGGTAACACCATACTATTGCGCTTGGCTCTGTCAGTCAGCACGCGATACACCGTCCACATATCCACTGTTAAAGAGTACCTATTGTGATATTACGCCGCTACATGACCCAACAAGTTGCCTCAACCACCGCTTTGGTATTGGGGTTTTTGGTGGTTATGATGCTTGGTGGCCGTCTGATACGTTACTTTGGCATTGCCGCAGAAGGCAATCTAGATATCAGCTTATTATTTACCATCATTGGTTATAACTTGCCGTATTTTTTAGAGCTGATTTTGCCCTTGGCTTTTTTTATTGCTCTAATGCTGGTATTTGGGCGCTTATATGTCGATCAAGAAATGGCGGTTATCAACGCCAGTGGTGTCTCACGCGGCAAGCTGGCTCGGCTGATGACTCCCTTGATACTGGCCTTATTCGTTGGCGAGGCTGCATTATCAGTCGTCGGAAAACCGTGGGGTGTACGCTCATCTGAGGCTATTTGGCAGCAGCAAGCCTTTACCAGTGCCTTTGATTTGATTCGCCCCAATGAGTTTATCAGTAGTGGCAATTACCATCTCTATGTTGGCAGCCTTAGCGACGACAAAAAACAGCTACAAGATGTGATACTTATTCAGTCTGAGCCAAAAGCTAAAGGTAGCAACGCTAAAGCGGCTGCCATGGATGTCGATAATACGATTGATCCTGAAACCGCAGAACAATTAGCGATTCCAGATGTACCGCAAGCGCTGATAAGCAAGGGCGATAAAAACATAAGTAAAGACACCATTACTTTGGCCAAAAGAGCCGAGCAAGTACAGACAGGTGACAAGGGCGTGACCCAGTTGGATTTATTCCAAGGGCGTCGTTACGAGGTCGGCGCGGGCAGCTTGAAGTATAACCAAGTCGGCTTTGATCGCTATCGCATTACCTTGACGGAATCCTCACAAGATGTGATCACCGAAGACAATATCGAAACCCAAGCAATCGGACCGTTATGGCAAGCGGCAACTGGCAGTGCCCAGTTCGGTGGTGAAAATGCGCTGCGTGCGGCACAGGGTGAGCTTGGCTACCGTTTTGCTTTGCCGTGGTTGATGATTATTGCACCGATGCTCGCTGTACCACTGGCGCAAGTACGTCCGCGCCAAGGTCGTTGGTTACGCCTATTTCCTTCGATTTTATTGTTTGTCAGCTGTGCGCTGGGTATCATTTCACTCAAAAACGCTGTGAGCAAAGGTAGTGTGAGCGTTTGGGCATATGCTTGGCTGATTTTAGGATTTATGGTATTGGCACTTTATATGAATTGGGGTAGCCGTGTGCAGCACCGATTGCGCTTTCGCAAACCAGAGAATAGGTCTTTAACAGTTGCCGATCATCAAAGCAGTGGCTCACAAGGAGGGCAGTCCTCATGAGTGCTTTATTCTCTAAATCTCCCAATGCTAACTCGCAAAACGCGAATGCTCAGTTTGCCAAAAAACCTGCCAATCTAAAAGTCCTTAGCCGTTACGTCAAACTGAATGCTTTGCTAGCAATCGTCGGAGCGGTTATAGGTCTGTGGGCATTACAACTGGTATTTTCTTATTTGTCTGAGCTGGATTCGTTAGATGATAGCTATACGATGGGTGAGGCGATTAAATATATCTTTTATCGATCGCCTTATTTTTTGGAGCAATTTATCCCAACTGGTGCATTGCTCGGTGCGGTTGTGGGCTTGGGTTTACTCGCCAATAAAAGTGAGTTGGTCGTCATGCGCGCCGCTGGCGTCAGCGTCTATCGCATCGTTGGCTGGGTATTACAGCCTGCTTTGATTTTTGTACTGCTTGCCTTGCTCATCAATCAGTTTATTTTGCCGCATTCTAATCAATTGGCAAAAGAGATTAACGATGAAGACAGCACCTCGTTGGTCACATCGGTGCGCGGTTATTGGACAGTGCAACCACGTTTTGAGAATACAAAAGCTGGTCGTACCAAGCCGGATGGTAGCGATATTTTGTATATAGATTATGCCGATGTGCAAGGCAATATCGGCGAGGTCAAACGTTGGCATTTAGACAATAATGGCAATCTACAAACGGCTGTTCACGCTGAGGGCGGGCAGTATATCGGTCGCGAACCTTTGGATACAGTCAGTAGCGAGCCGAGCGAGCAGTATCGTTACGAGTGGGCGTTGAATAACATGACCAAGCTGATGATTAATCAAGGCTTTGAGAGTAGCCAAGCGATCTCGCCGTCAGATACCTTAAGCTTGCCCTTTGCGCCTGAATCAGTATATTTGCTCACCCGCAAAGCCGAAGATCTGTCATTGACCCAGTTGTACGAGCATCGTCAGTTTATGCGCCAACAAGGTCAACGCTCTTTGAGTCATGAGCTGGCTTTTTGGCAAAAATTGCTATCACCCTTATCGATATTGTCGTTGGTGATCGTTGCTTGCTCCTTTGTCTTTGGTTCACTGCGGACGCATAGCTTGGGCTTGCGTATCGTGGTGGCATTATTGTTTGGCTTGCTGTTTAGTTATGTGCAAGACTTGGTTGGCTTTGTCTCATTGGCGACTGGATTTTCGCCATTATTGATGGTGCTATTGCCTATTATCGCTAGTGCGATATTGGGTGGATATTTGCTTAAGCGGCAGATGTAGTTAAGTGTAATCTTCTACAAAGAAGCCCGCTAAAACGATATGTTTTAGCGGGCTTTTTATTTGTGTCATGTTCAAAAATTTATATCATTCACAAAAATTAGAGTAGCAAGGAAAAAGAGTACAAGTACTACGCATTGTAGGCTAAGCGATTTTGACACAGCTAATCGTATTTTTGGCGTTTGGTATTAGTCTTTGGTCGCCATGGTAATCGTATAGGTTTTGCCTTGTTTGATCTTTTCGCTGTTGCCAAACACTTCGGTAAATGAACGCTTCACAAACTGACGTAGGCCATTGATTGTCACCACATAAAAGCGGCCACCTTTACGCATGCGCGCATAGGCATCGAGGAAATATAGATAATGCTGCTCTTTACCCACTTTGGCTGGCAAGTTCGACATCACAAGGCTAAAGTCTTTGTCTTTTGCCACATGATTGAAGCCGTTTGATAAATGTACATCGACATTTTTCAGACCGTTTTTCTCACAATTCAGGCGCGCATATTCTACCGCCATAAAGTCTTTATCAATCAACGTATGCAGACCGTTTGGACATTCACGCGCTGCCGTCATACCAAGCACGCCATAGCCACAGCCCAAATCTATCGAATCATCATCCGCTTGAAAATCCACATAATCGAGTAGCATCAAGCTACCATCATCGAGCTTTTGCGGTGAAAAAATACCCCACGTGGTCGAAAAATCAAACGGCTTGCCTAGCACATCTTGGCGAAAGTTAATGTCTTCGCGCCAATGTTGGGCACTTTTCAACAGGTCAGCAGGGGGTCTATGGCTCATAGGATTCTCGAATAATGGATAAATAAAAGGCGGTGCGTTGCTCAGTTATGCAGCGTGCACGTTATACGCGTATTGTAACGAGAAAAGGGCGGGTTTGCAGCTATGGATTAGTAGAATTGTATTGTGGGAAGTCGTTATTGCAAAAATTGTGATGGGAGCTGATCCTGCCGTCCGCTATTATCTGCCATATCTGCTAGGGCACGGCTATAGGCAGGTCAGGTTGCTGCTACCGCGACATTCTGACCCACCAAGCCTTTGCAACCTAGCAGTCATGACAGGATAACTGCTCCAGTCAGGGCTAAACCGCACCGCAAAGTGACTATTTTATGATTGCGAGTTTTGATGTAGGCTGGGCTGTTTAGCCCAGCAAATGAGTTGTCATGTTAAAATTAATTTTACAATAAACACAGTTTAAGCGTACGTAGTGCGTAGGGTGGATTAGCGGATGCGTAACCCACCTTATATAAACGTTATAGTCAGCTGACTCCAAAAATGTTATAAAGTAAATCAACTAAATGATTATCACTATAAATGACCATGACTTACTCCCTAGATTATCGCAAACAAGTCATGAAAAGCTTAGATGAAGGCATGACCTTTGCTGAAGCTGCTGTTTTCTATGATATCAGTCCCACGACTATCCAGAAGTGGAAAAAGCGGCTTCACAGTAAAACCACTCGAGATATTAAGCCCTACAAAATAGAGGATGAAGCCTTAGCTCAAGATGTCAAAGACCACCCTGACGATTACCACTATGAGCGGGCACAGCGTTTTAATTGTAGCCCAACAGGCATCAGTAAAGCCTTAAAGCGTATTGGTATTAGCAAAAAAAAAGACACTTGAGCATCCCAAAGCTTGTCCCCTAAAGAGAGCTCGCTACCTAAAAAAACTCAACCACTTCATCTCTCAAGGCTTTGCTATTGTCTACATGGATGAAAGTGGCTTTGAGAGTGAAACGGTGCGCCCTTGTGGCTATGCACCCATTGGCAGCCCTTGTATTGACAGTTACAACTGGCAAGCTAAAGATCGAACCAATGTCATTGGTGCACTATATGGCAAAATGCTCTTTGCACTCGACTACTTAAAAACAAACATTAATAAAGAGATTTTCTATCACTGGTGCAAGTTCATACTAATACCAACGCTTAAAAGAAAATGCGTGATTGTGATGGATAACGCTGCCTTTCATAAAAATAGGCGTATTCAAAAACTACTCAACAGACATGGACATCGTATTCTATGGCTACCACCCTACAGCCCTGATCTAAATCCCGTCGAGAAGAAGTGGGCTCAAGTGAAGTTTCTACGACAAGGCTGGATGGAAAATGACTTATCTAAATTGTTTTATGATATTCATCCAAGTCATAACTCTTTTATAGTGCAGTGACTATAAGCTTACTCATTCAATCTAATTTCTTAAACTAGTTATAGGATATCCATACTGAGAAAATTGATAGAATTCTCCTGTATATCCTATAATATGAAATATCAATCTAAAAAAAACTTCCTCTAAAAAATTTGAGTCATCTAGTATTTTTTCTAAGGAACTTTCATCTTCAAAGCTTAATTTTCTTTCAATCCCATGCGCTGATTCGTTTCTAATAGCCTGCCAATTAGAGTGCATACTTTGACTTAAAATATCTAAATCTACTAAATTTTTAAGAATTAAAACGATAGGTTTGCTAGAAGAGTTTAAATTACCAACATATTTTTGAACTTTGGTTTTTAGATCTTTAGAAGCATCTGAATCTTTGATAAGTTTTCCTATTTTTTTTATATCATGAAAGTCATAAATTTGATCGATATTCTGAACTTCTTTTACATATTTTAAACTCAATGCCTCAATTGCAACACTTAAAATGAGAACATTATTTTCAATATCTGTTTTATAGTTATATAAGCGATACCACCATGTATATAAAGGACTTGAAAGTTTAGATTCGTTTTCTAAAAAATAATTAATATAATTCGATATAAAATTATCAATATTTTTATTATCGATATGACTAGATGGTATTAAACTTGAAGAATGGCTACGGTTCTTTCCATAACTATTGATTTGCAAGGTAATCGAATCAGATATCTCGTCATATTTCTCTTCTATAGTATAGTTTATTAAGTGAAAACTGATAATGTTTATTGCTTCACTGGCTAGTTGATATATACGAAATATTACTGCCTTTGACTCAATGCTCGAATATATCGAGTATATATAGTTTTTTTCAAACTTTCTTATTTGAATAACTGAGGTATTTCGTATTTTCAACTCATATTTGTTTAACCTGTTTTGCCCAGTGAGAGTTCTTGAGTAATCATTAGGAATAATATTTACTTCATCAGAAGAATAAGAATGTAGAGAGCTGTTATTACGAAAAATATTGGTCAGGTTAATATTATCAATGATTAAACTAATGATAATTTTTCTAGAATTTATTTTTAACCCGCTGATAGTTAGAATCCTGCTAGAAATCCAAACTCGATCTTTTTTATCAGTGAATTCTAATTTAGAAAATTGAAACTGCTTATACATCTTACCACTTTGCAGACTAGATGCTATTTGCTCTTGTTGTTCATATAAAGCTTTCTGCTCAGAATAGCTAATTTCCTTCTCAACATAGAACTCTAACTGATTGTTCTCGTTAAATTTTAGCTCGCCACATAAATTATCATAGCAAATACTATCTTTATCATTATTTAGTTGATAGATTTTGCCATTAGTTATCGGCCACACAAAATTATAATTTAAAATGTCTCTTATTTCTCTTACAGTCAGCATGTTTTACCCTACCTATAAGCGCGCAGGGTGAGCTAGCGGATGCGTAACCCACCAAATCTAAAATTAACACAATCAAAAAAGGTGGGTTACCCTCTCAACCTCTTCTTCAACAAATGATCAAACACAAACGGCCCAAATGGCAAAAATGAGCCAAGCACACCTGCAGGCATTGCCCATAGTGGCATTTTTATTTTGCTGGTTGCAATCAATAGCATCAAAATATAGGCGATAAACAATGCCCCATGCGCCATACCGATATATTTCACTGCCTCAGGAATACCCATCATATATTTTAGTGGCATGGCGATACCAAGCAATAATAAAAAAGAAGTGCCTTCTAAGTAACCCATGATGGTCAGGTTTTTGAGTGCGGAATTTTGCCCTTTTGTTAGGGTAGGCAGAGTAGATGGCTGAGCTTGCAACACGTTTTATTCCTTTTACAATCATCAATAAATAGTCAGTTTTAATTTTAACCGCGCGGATGATGCTCCGCATGCAATTTTTGCAATCTTGCCGTCGCCACATGGGTATAAATCTGCGTCGTTGATAAATCACTATGCCCAAGCAACAACTGCACGCTACGTAAGTCCGCGCCATGATTGAGCAAATGCGTGGCAAAGGCATGGCGAAGGGTATGCGGCGATAGTTCTTTATCGATACTAGCAACTTTGGCGTACTTTTTAAGCAAATACCAAAAGTTCTGCCTTGTCATATAACCGCCTTGAGCCGTTAAAAACACCGCTTGGCAATTTCCTGATTTCAAATGCGCAATCAAATCACCACGAGCATGCGTCAGATAATCCTCTAGCGCATCGCTTGCATATTCGCCCAATGGCACCAGTCGGGTTTTATTGCCTTTACCAGTGATTTGTAACCAGCCAGAGTTTAGATTTACTTGCTCTAATGACAGGTTAATCAACTCGCTGACACGCAAACCGCAGGCGTATAGCACCTCTAGCATGGCTTTATCACGCAGTCCTAGCGCGGTGCTGGTATCGGGTGCAGCGAGTAGATTATCAACATCCCCCTCGCTTAAGTCCTTTGGTAGTGGACGCCCAAGTTTAGGGCTTTTGATACGCTCGCAAGGGTTGTCTTCGCGTAGATTACTGGCAATCATCCATAGATAAAACTGACGCAAGCTTGAGAGCATGCGTGCTTGGGTACGTGGGGTTTTGCCTTCTTGGGTAAGGGTTGATAAGCAGTGCAGCACGTCATCAGGCTGCCAGCGGGTCAGGGCGATAGGATTGGTCAACTCGCAAGAGCGCAAATCGCGCACATAAGCATTACGCGTACGTGTTGCTAAACCACGCGCCAGCATCGCTTGACGAAACTCAGTGATATAAGTTGGTTCGTCGTCTACTGCCAGCGCCTTGGGTTGGCGCTGTTGCACGGCACGGTCGCGACTCATAAGTGATGGCTCATAAAATAATGCTCAATTATTAAATATTAGGCAGGTTCTAAGCACCATAAAGAAGTGATTTCCGCACTACGCGCTGCATATAGAGGATCGGTATCGTCTTGGCTGCGACCATGCTTAGGTGTGGTATCGAGACGATATTTTACTTTCAAACCGCTATCTGCAAACCAACCCAATAACTCATCACGAGTACGTAGGTGTAGATGTTCCGCCAAATCCGACAGAATCAACCAGAGCTCACCTTGCTTAGCTAAATGAGATTTCGCACCCTGCAAAAATCCACGCAGCATCGCGCTATTGGCATCATAGACGGCGTACTCTAAAGGCGAGCTTGGCTTAGCAGGTAACCAAGGTGGATTACAGACAATCAGATTGGCGAGAGGCGCATCAGTCGGATACAAATCTGCTTGCTGCAACTGTACGTTAGTTAATTGTAGGCGTGTAAAGTTTTCGCTGGCACAAGCCAAAGCACGTGGATTCAAATCCGTTGCTATCACTTGCGGAACACCACGCTGCGCTAAGATAACGGCCAGTAAACCAGTGCCAGTACCGATATCATAAGCAACCTCATGAATTTTTGGCAGTGGTGCATCAAGCAATAGCGGTACATACTCATGACGGGTTGGCGCAAAGACACCATAATGCGGGAATATCGATAGACCTAGGCTCTCAATTGGGACGCCTTTTTCGCGCCACTGCGCTGCACCAAGCGCCCCTTGCAAATCACGAAATGATAGCACGCATGATTCGTCTATCGTTTTATCCAACTGGCCAAAAGCTGATGTGCAGGCCGCACTGACATCAGGGGCGCGGCGTAGCTGGCTGACATAATTGGCATCAAGCTCTAGTAGCAAACGGCTTAATATACGCGAGCGTTGAGCTTGGATTTGGCGCTGCTGATGAAATAGGTTGGGTATTTCTTTAGAGCTGGCTGAATCAGATTCTGCTGTAGACTTGGCTGCTTTGTTAGCCGCTTTCTTTATTTTGCGCTGCTCGGAGCGCTCATTGGTACGCTCGATGCGCCGAGCGAGGGCTTGTAGTAATTGCTTGGCATTATGAAAGTCACCACGCCACAGCAGTGACGTGCCTTCGCAAGCCAAGCGGTAGGCCTCATCTGCGGTCGTTTTGTCATCGACCAATACAATACGCGCAGGCGGTAGATGATTGCTTTCCGATAACCAGCGGGCATTATGGAAAACGTCGTTTCCGTCTTTGTTTTCGAGCCACTGCACATACTGTTTTTCGGTTAGTAACACGTTATCTACCTTTAATTTGTGAATGGTATGTTTGGTACAAAGCAAAGATATCTTGATGCTATTAAGACACTGCCAGTTCCACATTTGAATCATCAAACAGACTCTATATAGAGCTAATTGAATGCGTTCAAATATTCTTTTTCTTAACCAAATAACGATAAAGCGTGGCGCTGATTGGTGCATCCTCATCGCCAGCGACCGTTATTTCATCGGGATCGATACTTAGATCTACATTTTCAGCCAGCGTTTCTTGCTGGACAAGCTCATGCCCCAAATGACGGCAGAAATTAGGAATGTCACGAGTGGTGGCTGGGTCGGTAGCGAGTATTTCAATCACCTCGCCAGCATCGGCTTTGCGGATGGTTCGATGCAGCATCATGACAGGCTCAGGGCAGATCAGCCCTTGAGTATCTAAATGATGATTGATCGTCGTTTGCGTGGTAGAAGTGCTCATAATAGTCATTCAAATCGATAGTATAAGGTGAAAGGTTTTTGCGTCATTTATAAGTATATTTTTATAAGCATGTTTTACGCTTCTTCAGCGATTTCAGTGTCTTTTTCTACTTCTAAAAAATTAAAAAAGCGCTTAAAGCTCACTTTAAATAAAAACGCCACACCTAGCCAACAGGACAACCCCAACCAAGCGGTATCAGCGAATAATAATCCACCAATCAATATAATGGTCGAGACGCCAATACTCATGGCAATCATTGACGCTTGGTTTAAGCGATAACGATAAATCACCAGCGCATCATAAATAGTAATAGGAATCGTGAGCGCAACCAAGGCATAGGGCAGGTTATAGAAAAGTTGATAAAGCAGCTGATTGTCATGAAAGGCTTTGATACTGGCAATGGTGCCAAAGACCACAAAGGCGAGAATGGCGGCATAAATAAGATAAATCGCTATTTGATTCGCTCGCTGTGCGCCTTTGATACGAGCGATGGCAAGCGGCGCAAAACCATGTTGCGATTTTTTTTGCAGAGAGTGGTCTGAGACAGTGGTCATAATAATCAGGCATTTATCCGTGTAGAGTGACGATATGTCAGAAATTGGCGCTGTTTCAATAGCAGGCTTGTCGCTGATTTAATCGGCTTTGATGGCGTCGATGGCGATACTGCTACTCGGGTCAGCAAAGTAAGTCGACATCAGAATACAGGCAGAGATGTCATCGATTGGGTCGCGTTCGTGCTTAATCCAACTATTATCCCACGCGATCTCACGCGCCGCTACTGAGGTCAGGCGCTCATCACAGAGGCTTACGACAACCGGCAGATGCTGTTCCATAACTCGATGCGCTAAGCGACGGGCAAATTTATGCGCACGCTTCGACAGCATTGAGCTGCTACCATCCATATTAAGCGGCAACCCCACCACCACTTTTGTTACACCCCAGACTTTGATAATACCTAGCAGATTATCCCAGTCCGGTTGACCATTATTCATGGCTAAAATATCAAAGGCACGCGCAGTCTCAGTAATGGTGTTGCCTAGCGCCATCCCCATTTTTTTAACCCCGTAATCGAGCGCCAAAATAAGATGAGGCTTAATAACTGGTTCCACCACAGCAGTGTCAGCAGTTTCGATTTCAGTGCTAGTATCAGACTCTACCATCATTATGCGCGCTTCCTGTTTCTGTTGGGCGTGATTCATTTGGCTTAACGGCTTTAATTTGAATGCGGCTTTATTTAAACGGATAATTTAACCATCATAACCAATCATTAAGCATGACCAATATCACTACTAAGGTAGTCAAAGTTAACACCAATCTTATCAGCGGCGATTTGCCAACGTTCTTCAAATGGCGTATCAAACAATAAATTCAGATCAGCAGGACAGACGAGCCAGTCGCCACTAGCAAGCTCTTGATCGAGCTGTTTTTTACCCCAGCTGGCATGACCCAAGCACAGCTGATAATGACCAACGCCTTGACCGGCGGCGATATGCTTGAGGATATCTTGGCTGGTAGTAATACAGACATTCTCTGATATAGCAAAAGACGAGGCCCATTCTGGTTGACCCGTATGCAGCACAAATCCAACCTCGGGATACATCGGGCCGCCTTCTAATGCCACATCTTCCATCACTTGTGCATCTGTGACTTCAATGTCTAAATCTTCTAGCAGTTTGCCCACGCGTGCCTGCTCTAATGGACGATTGACCATCAGACCGAGTGCACCGTGTTTATCATGACGGCAAATATAAATCAGCGCCTGCTCAAACCTTGGGTCTGACAGTTCTGGTGCCGCGATTAAGAAATGATGGGTCAAATTGGCTTTAGACATAGAGACAAACGCAACCTAGTATTAAAGGTAAAATAACAGAGATGACACACCACTATATGGCGATACTGAGGTGAAAATCAACCAAAGCAAATATTTAGCGGTTATGAGACGCTAGGGCGTGTCCTCATTTTTAAAATGAGGACACGCCCTAATGACGACAAGGTTCTTTACTTAACGTCCGTTAATAAACTGCGGGCGTGGTCGCGGGTAACGTCAGTGATGATCACACCACCAGACATGCGTGCCAGCTCATCGATTTGCGCGCTATCGGTCAGTATTAATAGCTCGCTTTCGGTTTGCTCGTCATGGTGTTTTTGTACCAAGATATGCCGATGCGCTTGCGCCGCAACTTGTGCTTGGTGGGTAATGGCCAGTAACTGCTGCGTCTGTCCAAGCGCGCGCAGCAGCTCACCGACCACTTGCGCCGTGCCGCCACTGATACCGACATCGACTTCATCAAATACCAGCATGGGCTTGGCAGCATTACTGTCAGCATTGGTTGCTTGTAATACCTGCATCACCAGTGCCATTCGTGACAGCTCGCCGCCTGAAGCGATTTTATGTAGTGGTTGCATTGGCATGCCGACATTGGCGCTAAATAATAGGTCAATATCATAGCAACCTTGCGCATTATATTGGCTAGGTTCGGTCTTTTTGGTAAAGACAAACTCGCAGCGCGCATTGGGCAAAGCTAGCGGTTGCAACTGTTTAACCAGTTGTTTACTGACAGTGGGCGCAGCTTTTGAGCGCTCTTTATTTAGCTGCGTTGCTAGCGCAAGGTAATCTTTCCAAGCCTGTTCAATTTGCACTGCCATGGCATCGCTGCTTGGCTCGTTTTCTAGCTGCTCTAATTGCGTCTCCCAACCTTTGGCTTCCTCGATTAAGTCGCTCGCTGGCAAGCTATGTTTACGAGATAAGCGGTGACCTAAGCTGATAAGACTGTCTAGCGTTTGCAAACGCTCAGGGTCGGGCAGTTGTTGTTCAGCATAATCTGACAGTAAGCCTGTTACCTCAGTGATTTGCTGCTGTGCTAAATGCAGCTGCTCGGAGGCTTGCTCAAAGGTTTGACTGACGCTCATTTGGTTATCACAAAGCTTAATCGCTTGCCCGAGCAAGGTCATGACATCTGGCTCATCCGTGTCATTGTCAAGCAGATGCAAGCCATGACTGGCCTCGATCATCAAGGCTTCGATATTAGACAGCTCTTCGTGCTCCGCTTCGACTTCTGCATAATCAACCGCCAATAACGGCGCAATGTCAGCTAGTTGACTCTGCAATAATTGCATACGGTCTTGGCGCTGAGCCTCACGGCTCGCAATGTCATCCGCACGGCGTTTAAGCTGCTGATAAGCTTGATAGCTGCTGGTCGTTTGTGCAGCAAGTGGGGTGATTTGTGCCATCTCATCAAGCCATTGCACCACAAACTGAGGCTTAAGGAGCGCTTGCTGAGCATGTTGGCTATGAATATTAACCAGTAACGTACCAAGGTTTTTCAGTTCAGCCAAACTGACTGGCGTGCCATTCAACCACGCTTTTGAGCGTCCGGTATTGCTGAGCTGACGACGAATCAATACTTCTGGTTCTTCTAATGGTCGGTCATTTTTGGCAAACCAATCGGCGACGACGCTGTTATTTTCCACATCAAACTGGGCATAAATATCAGCGTGCGCCGCGCCATGTCTGACCATCGCACTGTCTGCACGTTCGCCTGCACATAAAGATAGCGCATCCAGTAATAGCGACTTGCCAGCGCCCGTTTCACCAGTGATGACATTAAAGCCTTCAGCCACACTCAACTCATGCTGAGCGATCAACGCAAACTGATGTAAAGTTAATGATACAAGCATCAACGCCTCTCATGACAGACAGTCGACCTCGCATGAAATCATAAGAGGCCATATCTAAAATAGGATAAATAAAGGAATGAAGTCGTTCAGTTGATAATGTTAGCGAGACAAATATGGTTGGCAAATAGTATGATGTTAAATGCCATTAAATACAAATTTTAAAGCCATTAAATCCTGTAAGTAAATCTAAAAAGACTGTCGTAAAAATCCATTAAGCTTATGATAAATCTGTGATTACTATCTTAATGATGGTCTTTGTAACGGCAATAATAGGGAGGATAATCCTAATTAGGAGTCACTGTAATAGCAGGGTGTCAGTATAGTAGCGCATCAGCAATAATAGCGCTCAACGCTTCAGTCCTATAGGCGCAAGCCGATAATCTAAGCATGAATCATCAAGCATTCTTTAACCCAAAAACCAAATAAAATTTTCATTGCCGCTGTAACAAACTTTATAGATATAATGTGGTAGCATAATCTCACATAATGATAAACTCTTACCACTAGATTTTTAATCATTGTGCGTCATGACGTGTTGTTACCATATCGCAAATGAATAGTACAACCTAGGTAGAGTAAGCAATTAAATTCGTTACTTATTTTTTAGTTTGGCAATAATTATTTGATAAGGAAGCCACTATGACAGCGGCGCAATTTACCAGTGTAACAGTCAACGCCCAAGCCACGATATCGTATGATGGTCGTTGCTCAAGCCATACCATTATGTTTGAGGATGGTCGGCATAAAACATTAGGTGTGATCTTACCTTGCGACAACTTGGTTGAGCATTATCACTTCAGTACTAACACTTCCGAACGTATTGAGATCATCAGCGGCGAGTGTGAAGTCAAAATAAATGGTGATGAAGAATTCAGCTACTATCGTGCGGGACAATCATTCGTCGTTGAAGGCAATAGTGGTTTTAACTTACGCACAGAGGAAATCGTGCAGTATATCTGTCATTTAGAAGGTTGAGACTATCCCAAGTTAAAGTTTTTAAAAGACAATTTATAACGCCTAAGCCCTCAAAAAGAAATAAATCTTGCGATAAGGTTTATTTCTTTTTTTTGGTAACATTATTTTTTAAGCTCTTGATTAGTTGCTACAATTATCGTCATATTTCCCCTTTCTATCGCAGTGTGCGATACCCACTTTATAATCGGCAGTCCTATTATGGCAAAACCCATTTATTTCTATGGCATTCATGCTATTGACGCGTTACTCGAACACCGTCCTCTTGATGGCCTTAGCTTGTTTGTACAGCAAGGTCGCGAGAGTGACAGTCATGTCCGAGCGATTATGACGCAGGCAGCAGACAATGGCATCAGCATTCAACCGACGCAAAAAGACAAGCTCACGCAATTGTGTGGCAGTCCGCAGCATCAAGGCGTGGTGCTGAATGCGCGTCCGTTAGGTTTCGCTGATGAAGGCTTGCTTGATATTATTATCGGCCGCGAACAGTGCTTGTTATTGGTCTTGGATCAAATCACTGATGCACATAACTTTGGTGCGTGCTTGCGTACTGCTGTCGCGATGGGTGTTGATGCGGTGGTTTGTCCGAAACATCATGCGGCTAGCCTTACGCCTACGGTTGCTAAGGTATCGGTAGGGGCGGCAGAAATGATGCCTATTATTAGCGTCACCAATTTGGCACGTACACTATCGCAAATTAAAAATGCAGGTGTTTTTGTATTCGGTACGGCACTCAATGCAGAGGCGAAGCCGATACATGAGGCAGATTTGACGGGCAAGACGGCGATGATTATGGGGTCAGAAGGAGAGGGCATGCGCCGCCTGACGACAGAGAGCTGTGATGAGCTGGTTTATATTCCGATGTCAGGCAATGAACATGGCAACTTACAAAGTCTAAATGTAAGTGTTGCTACGGGCATGGCGCTGTATGAGGTTAATCGGCAGCGTACTTTAGCTGCTGGGCAAGCGTAAGATAGCTCTGATGTAGCGGCTCTAATTTTAGGTAGAGATCAGCCAGATTACCCTCATTAAGCACGACATCATCAGCGTGTTGATTACGCTCTTCGCGGCTTAGCTGATTGACCATAATGGCTTTAATTTTTTGTACGCTTTGTTCATCTCGTTGGCTGGCACGGGCCAGCTGAGTATCTACCGCGGCGTCCATGACTAAAATACGCTGGCACAAGTTAGCCAGACCCGCCTCCGCCGCTTCAATAAGTAGTGGCGCTGACAACACCACATAAGGTGAGGTACTGGCGGCCAGCTGTAATTTTGCGGTTTCACGTATCGCTGGATGGGTAATCGCCTCTAGCTCAATGAGTGCCTCAGGGTGGGTAAACACATGGGTGCGCACGGCGGCACGATCCATTTCGCCATTGTCATTTAATACCCAATTACCAAACTTCTTCTGAATTTTGCGTAGGGTTGAGCTGCCTTTAGCAACGACCTGATGAGCAATGACATCCGCATCAATAATATCAATGCCTTGTTCAGCGAACCAGTCACTGGCAGCAGACTTGCCACTACCGATGCCTCCGGTTAAGCCAATGACTAACGTTTTGCTTTTCTTTTGCGGGGTCTGAGGCTCATAAGAATAAGGTGAAGATGCTTGTTTTGACATAATAATGACTTATCTACTCGATATAATGACAGTGATGGTTGTAAGTTGAGACAGTATTTTGATGCTTATTTTAAGATTTGATGCTTGTTTTAAGAGGAGCGATCAAAACACTTTCTAAGACAATCTAGTAAGTATACATGCCGAGATACCAGTTGACGATATCTGAGCCATATAATAAAGCAACAATACCAGCGATAGCGATGTAAGGGCCAAAGGCAAACGGCTTGCTCTCACCTTGTTTCTTCATCAAGATAATCCCAACGATTGAGCCGAGTAGGGAAGACAGTAAAATAATCAATGGCAACATCATGGGCCCAAGCCAAGCACCCAATACCGCTAGTAGCTTAAAGTCGCCTTGTCCCATACCGTGTTTTTTGGTGATGAGGAAAAATACCTTGACCACTATCCATAGTGATAAAAATCCAAACAATAAACCCCAAATAGACTGAGTTGGAGAGACAAACCAGCTTTGCGAATTGACGGCCAATCCTAAGCCCGCTAAAGGAAAGGTTAGGCGATCTGGTAGTAGTTGGGTATCAAAATCAATACCAGTTAGCGCAACCAATGTCCATACTAAAACTAAGGCTGATAACCCAGCGGCACTGACCCCAAACTGATAAATGACCAATATTGACAGTAAAGCAGTCACTAGCTCAACCACAGGGTAACGCAGGCCGATAGGAGCTTTACAGTCTGAGCAGCGCCCACGTAACAGCAGCCAGCTTATTAAGGGTATGTTTTCATACCACTTTATTTTGTGCGTGCAGTGAGGACAGCGTGACGCTGGTCGACTCAACGTAATAGGGGTATCCGCTGCGACGATATTGGTCAGTGGTATGGTATGCTCTTGCGGCATGTCTGCTTGCTGAGACATAAATTCACTGCATTCTTGACGCCAGCTATAGACCATCATCAGCGGCATACGGTGAATCACCACATTTAAAAAACTGCCCACACAAAGGCCCAACAGACCAAATACGACCAATGCTGCCGCCATATTACTTTGTAGTAATTCTATAAATTGCATTAAGTAGCTTTCCTTTCCGTCATCTTTAACCTACTACTGCACCCATTTGGAAAATCGGCAAGTACATCGCAATCACCAAGCCACCAATCAATACACCCAGTACTGACATAATTAAAGGTTCCATTAAACTGGTTAATCCATCAACGGCGTTATCGACTTCGTTTTCGTAATAGACTGCTACTTTATCTAGCATTTCTTCTAAACTACCAGACTCTTCACCGATACCGACCATTTGAATGGCTAAGCTTGGGAATAAATTGGTAGAGCGTATAGAAAACTGTAGTTGTTGACCAGTAGATACGTCATTTTTTATTTGCTGAATAGCATTGTAAAAAACGACGTTATTAGCCGCTCCCGCCGTTGAGTCTAAGGCATCAATAAGTGGTACACCAGCGGCAAAAGTGGTAGATAAAGTACGCGCAAAACGAGCAATGACTGCTTGATAAGCAATGTTGCCAAATATGGGAGCTTTTAGCACTGCGCGGTCTAAAAGGTCACGGAATTTTTTAGAGCGTTTTTTGGCTTCTGAAAAACCAATAATCGCCCCACCAATGATAATAATTAAAACAAACCACCATGCTTGCATCCACTCAGACATGGCTACTACCATTTGGGTGAATGCTGGTAGCTCCGCGCCAAATGATTCAAATAATCCAGAGAATACAGGGACTACTTTTACAAGTAGAATTATAGTCACGATAATGGCAACAACGATGACCGCAATAGGATATTTCATCGCCTTTTTGATTTTGGCTTTTAATAGTTCACTTTTTTCTTTATAGGTGGCAACCCGCTCTAGCATGGTCTCAAGCGCACCCGACTGTTCTCCAGAGTCAACGAGCGAGCAAAAGAGATCGTCAAAATAGCGAGGATGCTTACGCAGGGCAGAGGCAAAAGTACTGCCGGCTTCAATATCAGCTTTTATTTGCAAGACCAGCTCTTTCATACTAGGATTATCGAGGGAGTCGGCGACAATTTCAAAGGATTGAGTCAATGGCACGCCAGCCTTCATCATGGTTGCCAATTGCCGAGAAAAAATGGCAATATCAATAGGCTTAATAGACTTTTTAAAGGTATAAAGGGGCTTCGGTTTTTTCTTAATACCTTTGACGGTGATGCCTTGTTTGCGCAGAGTAGCTTTTGCCAGCTCTAAGCTACGACTGGTCGTTTCACCTTTTACTTTTTGTCCGCGTCGATTTACACCGTCATAGACAAAGTCTAACAGCATGTCGGTCTTTGCTTTTGCCATGATAATACCCTCAAAATTTGTCTAATATAAATATTGCAAAGATGTACAACGATGCCAGACTTATTACACAAAGATGGCATACTTTATTTTAACGTAAAAAACCAGTATAACTCTGTTTTATTTTTAAGTACATCTGAGTGGATATTATTGCTCATTTATAAAAGCCAATCTATTAAATCTAAAAGCTATCGATACTGAAATTTCTACCACCGTTATTTCTACTTTTAGCATTTACGATTATTCAGAGGTGACACGCATCATCTCTTGAATACTGGTCACGCCTTGCAATACCTTCAAAATACCAGAACGGCGCAAGTCTCGAAAACCATTTTTGAGGGCGGCATCTTTGATATCTATCGCGTTGCCATCTTCCATGATAATCCGCGAAATATCAGGGCTGACTTTCATCACCTCATAGATACCCACACGGCCTTTATAGCCTTCACGGCATTCGTTACAGCCTACCGGTTCATAGATCACATTGTCTGGGTTGTCTAAATCGGTGTCATTAAAGCCAAGCTCAAGCAAGCTTTGCCGTGGGACGTTGATGGGTTTTTTACAGTTTTTACATAAGCGCCTTGCTAGGCGCTGGGCGATGACCAAGTTTACTGACGTGGCAATGTTAAAGGAAGCCACACCCATATTGCGTAGGCGGGTCAACGTCTCTGGTGCTGAGTTAGTATGGAGAGTTGAAAGTACCATGTGTCCCGTTTGCGCGGCTTTAATCGCAATCTCTGCTGTTTCAAGGTCACGAATCTCACCCACCATGACGATATCAGGATCTTGACGCAAGAATGACTTCAGAGCATTGGCAAAGGTCAGACCAACCTTAGCGTTCACGTTGACCTGATTAATGCCTTCGAGGTTAATCTCGACTGGATCTTCGGCAGTGGAGATATTCGTTGCACCCGTGTTTAAAATGTTAATGCCGGTATATAGCGATACCGTTTTACCAGAACCCGTCGGTCCAGTAATCAGCAGCATACCTTGCGGTTTATGCAAAGCTTCCAAAAACATTTCTTGTTGGTCCGGCTCATAACCAAGGGCTTCGATACCAAGCATAGCGGATGACGGATCCAAAATACGCAACACAAGTTTTTCACCAAACAGGGTCGGTAATGAGTTGACCCGGAAATCGATGGCTTTATTTTTAGATATTTTAAGCTTGATGCGTCCATCTTGCGGTATGCGACGCTCTGAGATGTCCATCTGTGACATTACTTTTAGCCGCGCTGCGATTTTGCTGGCAAGTTGCACGGGTGGGTTGGCCATTTTTTGCATGACACCGTCGACACGAAAGCGGACACGAAAGGTTTTTTCATACGGCTCAAAATGTAAATCTGAGGCACCCATACGGATGGCATCGACCAGCATTTTATTGACAAATTTTACTACCGGTGCTTCCTCAACACTGTCGCTAAGCTCAGTTTCACCCTCTTCTTCACCATCATCAAAATCCACATGTAAGTCACTGCTAGAAAAGCTATCAAAACTTTGCATGGTATCGGCATAAAGATTTTCAATGCGTTTTTTGAGCTTATCTTCTTCGACGACGACGGTTTCGATAGAGAGGCGAGAGTTAAAGGCAATCGCATCAATGGCATCTATACGGGTTGGGTCGCTTAAGGCGACAAATAAGCGCTGCCCACGTTTAAAGAGAGGCAATGCATTAAACTTACGCACGATTTTTTCATCGACCAAGTCTTTTGGAATGACATCCAAACTGATCGCGTCAAGATCAAAGAGTGGATCACCAAAAGCTTGAGACAGCATTTGTGCTAGCTGATAAGCATTGGCCAATTTATTGTCTACCAAATAAGGCACGAGTCCGATCTGCTGCTGCTGTGATTCCGTCTGCGCAGTTTTCATATGCGCTTCGCTCACGACACCTTCGTTAATCAGCTGCTGGGCTAGACCACCGTATTTATTGGCTGTAATAGACATAATAACCTCTCTTTGATATCGAATGTTTTGCTAAAATCCGCTTGCTAGGCATTGATAGTTTTCATGAGTAGCCTTTTATCACTAATTATCGCTAATGCTTGTTGTAACCGTTTGAGATAAATAATTTTAAGCGGCTGCCATTTTTTAGTATTAGGGTCTGTTGAACATTCAAATATTAGGACTGCTGATCGCTAAAATCGCATCAAATTAGGCGTAAACCGACGATAATGTCGAGACCTTAGCTATGTTTACAACAACGCTTGGGGTGATTTTAGCATCAGCCTTTCAGGGCAGGGCTATTTTTTGCCAATACATGGCGAAATTGTCTAACCTAGAATGACTAGGCGTCAAAAACTTCACTGCGTATTGTCTAAAAAATAGCCACTGCCAGTGCCACATTTGAATGTTCAACAGACCCTAATAACACCGTGTGGAATTGATATTGTTTTAACGGTTATGTTTTTCAAAAGCTATATATATAGAATATGGAACTATATAAAGATGGAACTATATATAAGGTATGCTGCTATTTAAAGTATTTCGCCCTTAACTTAGACCATGAGGCATTAATCTACAGAGCGCCATAACTGAGTAAAATACAATGAAAACAGGATGGCCATAAAAGCCATTCTGCTGCAGGTCGCACTATACTATAGCACTTGTGAAATATTTGTTATACTGGCGCGCATATAAGCCAAATTGGCAGGAATACATGAGACAAGGTAGATGAGTATGCAAGCTTGGGTAATTGGCAATTGGAAGCAGAATCCAGCAACGAGCCACGACGTCAATGCGCTACTAGACAACTTATTAACTGCAGTTGATACTGAAGAGCAAGTGGTCAAAAATAGCTGCAGGTTAATGGTGGCTCCCAGTTGTATTCACTTAGCTGCTGTCAGCGCCCGCTTAAAAGATACCTCAGTGCTGTGTGCCGCGCAAGATATTAGTGCGCATAGCGCGAACACTGGTGCGTATACGGGGGATTGTTCTGCGCAGCAAGTTGCTGATGCTGGCGCAACTTGGACGATACTTGGTCACTCTGAGCGCCGTCAATACCATCAAGAGACTCATGAAAGCTTGCTGCAAAAGCTGACTCATGCGTTGACGCAAAATTTAGGCGTAGTATTTTGTATTGGTGAAACCCAAGCACAATATGACGATAAGCAAACACTGGCGGTCATTGATACTCAATTATCGGTTGTAAAGGATTTACTTGCGCAACAGCCCGAGCTTGCTGCTTCATTGTCTGAGCGCTTAATCATTGCCTACGAGCCAGTATGGGCGATTGGGACGGGCAAAGTGCCAACAGTAGCAGAGGTTAGCACCACGCATCAACATATTAAGCAAACCGTCACAGGCTTTGCTGAGTCGTTAGAAGCAATGACTGTACTATATGGTGGTAGCGTCAATGTTGATAACGCCGATAGTTTTGCGGCAGATCCCATGATAGATGGCGCATTGGTTGGTGGTGCTTCATTAAAAGCAGACAGTTTTCTGATGATTGCCAACGCTTTTAGTCGCGCGCTTGGTTAGGGTAAGGTGATGAAACAGCGATTTAATCGCTAACTTGTCTAAAAAATGTCTTTATCAGTTGGCAAAAGTAGGTTTAACAGTGCCCTTGCAATCGTGTACAATGCGCCTTATTTATATAATCGATTTGGCAGCATTACAAGTTAGTTGCTACCACTATTAACTCTAAGATTTATTTTCCGTTATCTGTCGTCATTACGCGGCAAAAGAGGCCACCATGTTTACGTTTATATTAGCCCTGCATATTATCGTGGCGATTGCCATGATCGGCTTGATCTTGATACAGCATGGTAAAGGGGCAGATGCTGGGGCTTCTTTTGGTGCTGGCTCGTCAGGTACGGTATTTGGTGCCGCAGGAACTGCCAACTTTTTAACACGTGCGACTGCAGTATTGACAGTCATATTTTTTATCACCAGTATGACCCTTGCTGTTCATGCACGTAAGCAGGCAGAAGATCAGTTTCGTTTAGATGTTCCTGTTTCAGCTCCGCAAACGCCGCGCCCATTAACGCAAAATCCTGAGTAAGTGTCTTTTAAGTAGGCAGTGCTTGCTATTTTGGCACGTTAGATTTACAATGCTTTTCTGTTTTCGCAAGACCTTATCTATTGATGCCTACCTTAAGCATCATTTACGGTAGATTAAACGTTAGAGAACAGAGTAGCAAAATGCGATTGTGGTGGAATGGTAGACACGCCATCTTGAGGGGGTGGTGGCGAAAGCTGTGGGGGTTCAAGTCCCCCCAATCGCACCAAGTTTTATAGACGTAGCATATAGCGTCAGGTTGGATTTTTTAGTAGAGAATACTTAATTTAGAATTTATTTAAAAAAAGTATTGACACTTCTACGAAACCTCCCTATAATATGCGTTCTAGATTGATGCGGGGTGGAGCAGTCTGGTAGCTCGTCGGGCTCATAACCCGAAGGTCGTTGGTTCAAATCCAGCCCCCGCTACCACTTTTTATACTGATGTTTTGTACACTAAATTTGTCAGTGCCGATTAGCCCACCATTATGTTTGTGGGTTTTTTTGTATCTGTGAGTCAGGGTTGTCGCGGTATCTGCCCTACTTATGCTAAGCTCTATGCCCATAGAGTACTATACTTACTATTCATCTACTTACCGCCACTTGCGTGACTATTCGCAAGCGACGCTGCCTTTTACTTCATACTCTTTTATTGATCATTTTGCTTTATATATAATAAGCACATTCATCAGCTGAGCTTGATGTTCCTAGGTAATGTCCTTATATATAGTAGATGTTAACCGAATATAATACTGAGCTAGTGCTATTATATAATAGATAAAACACCTAACGATTGCTGTGAGCCGCGCAAATAAAAAAGTAATAAATAATGTGGTTCATTAAGTACGACAGATAAGTAAATAGGAAGATATAAATAAATTATGAAGCTTTCGACTAAAGTTGCAGAACTAACTACTATTATTGCCCCTGCGGTAGCTGCATGTGATGTGGCGCTGTGGGGCGTAGAGTTTACCCCACAAGGTAATCGCTCGTTATTGCGTATTTACATTGAAGCTTTACCTGAAGAAAAAGCACAGGATAAGCAGGTAAGTATCGAAAACTGTGCGGCGGTTAACCATCAGGTAAGCGGCATCCTAGAGGTGCATGATCCTATTGCTGGTGAGTTCATTTTAGAAGTCTCCTCACCTGGTTTTGATCGGGCGTTCTTTTCAGATGACCAAATGTATGATTACGTCGGTCAGACTGTGAGCTTGCGCTTGATACAAGCCATTGGTGAAGGCGATAAAAAACGCCGCAAAGCAACAGGTACTTTAGACAGTATCGATGCAACGTCTTTAAAATTGACGTCTACCGATGGTGAACAGTTTGAGATTGCTTTGAGTAACATTGATAAAGCCAACTTGATTTATGAAGATGTCTAATTTCAATATTCAATGGTAACGCAATTCAGTATTAATCAATATTTTGACCCCTAAATAGGGCGTGACTGACGATGACAACACAACGTCAATATGCCAATTATAAAATTTAAGTCAATTATAAAATGATAGGACAGGTATAGCATGAGTCGTGAAATCTTAACGGTAGTAGAAACTGTCAGTAATGAAAAGGGCTTAAATCCTGAAGATATCTTTGAAGCTATAGAAGACGCTTTGGTGGTATCAACCAAGAAAAAAGTCTATACCGAACAGCCAGAAGTAGAGGTGCGGGTATCAATTGATCGTGCAACTGGCGATTATGATACATACCGTTATTGGACAGTGGTTGCCGATGAAGACCATGAAATGCCAGCCTGTCAGCTTGCTATTACCGACCTTGATCAAGAAGAATGGTCAATTGGTGATATTAAAGAAGAACAGATTGAATCCATTGAGTTTGGTCGTATTGCTGCCACGCAAGCCAAGCAAGTTATCATTCAAAAAATACGTGAAGCTGAGCGTGCGCTAGTAGCAGACGCTTTTGAGCCACGTGTTGGTGAAATGATGTATGGCGAAGTAAAAAAGCAAACACGCGATGGCTATATCATTGATTTGGGTGATAACGCCGAAGGCTACTTATCACGTGATCAGATGCTACCACGTGAGCAATTACGAGCGAAATCTCGTATCAACGCCATTTTATATCATGTAAACCGTGAAAATCGTGGTGCCCAGTTATTATTGTCGCGCACTCATCCTGAAATGCTCTCGGCATTGATGCAAAAAGAAGTGCCTGAAATTGCAGAACAAATCATTGAAATCCGTAACGTTGCTCGTCTGCCAGGTACTCGTGCTAAAATAGCCGTCAAAACCAACGATCATCGCATTGATCCGGTTGGCGCTTGTATCGGTATGCGTGGTACGCGTATTCAAGCGGTTCAGCAAGAGTTGGATGGTGAGCGTATTGATGTGGTGGTTTGGTCAGATGATCCGGCTCAATTCATTATTAGCTCTTTAGAGCCAGCAGATGTTAGTAGTATTATCCTAGATGAAGACATGCAGACCGCTGATATTATCTTTAGCACCAACGATCAGTTAGCGCGTGCGATTGGCTCACAAGGTCAAAACGTCCGTTTAGCCTCTGAATTAACGGGCTATAAGCTTAATATGATGCTCGAAGAAGAGTATCAGCAGCGTCAACAAAACGAATCGAAAGCGTTCATTGAATTGTTTTATGAGCGTCTAGAAGTCGATAAAGATTTAGCTCAAGCGCTTGTCGATATTGGCTTTACCAGTATCGAAGAAGTGGCTTATGTGCCAGTTGAGACTTTCTATGACATCGAAGGTTTAGACGACGAAGCGATTGACATGATTCAAGAACGTGCTAAAGAAGTCGTCATCGCTGATGAGCTAGTCAAACAACAAAACATGAAAGAGCCAAGTCAAGAGTTACAAGATCTTGAAGGAATGACCGTCAGTTGGGCTTATAAAATGGCTCAAAAAGACATCATTACTGTTGATGACTTGGCAGAACAAGCCGTCTTCGATTTAGAAGATATCGAAGGATTAGATACTGAAACCGCAGGAAAACTCATCATGAAAGCTCGGGAATCTTGGTTCAATGAATAAGCGGTAACTGCATATCGCTGTCTTTTAGTGATATGCTATCGATAATAAAGTGCTGGTATAAAGTCGCATAATACATGCAACCTAACCACCAGCCTTAACCCAATCATTTGTAGCCAACAACTGAATTGAACATATAGCAAATAATAGACAGTAGGTGATAATAAATGGCAGATAAGACCGTCAAAGAACTGGCAGATATGGTAGGCAAAACCGCAAGTGCTGTAAAACAGCAACTGGTAGATGCTGGACTGCCTGCTCGCGCAGAGGATGACCTAGTCACCGAGCTTGAGCAAGAGAAGTTGGTGACGTATTTAAAGCAAAGTCATGGTCAGCAAGATAAGCGTCGTATTAGTCTCAAGTCTAAAACAACGAGCACCGCGCGTGTGACCGGCTCTTCAGGTAAATCTAAGAGTGTCAATGTGGAAGTGCGTAAAAAGAAAGTATTCGAAAAGCCTGATCCAGAAAAAATGGCTGAAGAGTTGGCTGCGCGTGAGCAAGCGATGATTGAGTCGCAAGAACGTGCTGCTAAGGACGCTGAAGAGCGTGCTGCTACTAAGAAAAAATCTGAAGAGCGTCAAGCAGCAACCTTAGCTGCGATGCGTGCCAGCTTAGGCTCTAGCAAAAAATCAGACGATAAGAATGACGACATTTCTACTTCAGTTGTTGTGAAAAAGGGCGGTAAGACTACTATTGAAGTCAAGCCTAAAGAACAGCCGAAGAAAAAAGTTGCTGCTACGAAACCTAAAGTTGAAACAGCAGCTGAGCGTAAAGCTCGTGAAGTACGTGAAAAAGAAGAAAATCGTCTACGCGAAATTGAGACAGAAACACGCCGTGTTCAAGCTGAAGAAGCGCAAAAGCGCACACTTGAGCAAATGCGTAAAATGGCTGGTAAATATACGGATCAGCCTGCTGCTGAAGTTCGCAAAGATGAGCCATTGGCTGAAGGTCTAGTCGGTGACGCATTAGAAGAATCATTTGAAAAAGAACGTCGTGAAATCAAGCGCGGTGCAAGTAGCACTGGTGCTCGTGGTCGTCGTCGTAAAAATCAAGATGAGCGTGAGATCAAAAACCGTAAAAATGGTTTACGTTCAACGCAAGCGTCACAGCATAAGTTTGAAAAACCTGTTGAAAAAATTGTCTATGATGTCGAGATTAGTGAGCAAATTACTGTCGCAGATCTTGCCCAGCGTATGGCAGTTAAAGCCCGTGAAGTCACTAAATTACTCATGAAAATGGGTGAGATGGCTCGTGAGTCAGATACGATTGATCAAGCGACAGCCAGTTTGATTGTTGAAGAAATGGGTCATAACCCAGTACCAGTTAGTGATACTAAGGTTGAAGACGATCTACAATCTGCAGTCAATGAACGCAGCAGTAACGTGCAAACACGTCCACCAGTCGTAACTATTATGGGTCATGTCGACCATGGTAAGACTTCATTGCTAGATAAAATTCGTGAAACGAAAGTAGCGAATGGCGAAGCAGGTGGTATCACTCAGCATATCGGTGCTTACCATGTAAAAACCGGTCGCGGTGTGATTACTTTCTTAGATACCCCAGGTCACGCAGCCTTTAGTGCTATGCGTTCACGTGGTGCGCAAGCGACTGATATCGTTGTACTGGTTGTCGCAGCTGATGATGGCATGATGCCGCAAACGGAAGAAGCTATCGACCATGCACGTGCTGCTGGTACGCCGCTTATCGTTGCCATTAATAAAATGGATAAGCCGGGCGCTGATCCTGACCGCGTACTCAATGAGTTGACTGCCAAAGAAGTCGTCTCAGAAGAGTGGGGTGGCGATACACCAATGGCGCGTATCTCAGCCAAAACGGGTGAAGGTATTGACGAGCTATTAGAATATATCAGCATCCAAGCAGAACTAATGGAATTAGAAGCGCCGTTAGATGGTGCTGCGCAAGGTGTGGTGATTGAGTCAAGACTTGAAAAAGGTCGTGGTCCTGTTGTTAGTGTTCTAGTCAAAAAAGGCACACTAAAACAAGGCGACTTGGTTCTAGCGGGCGAGCATTACGGTAAAGTCCGTGCGATGACTGATGAACATGGTCAGCGTATTCAGTCAGCGGGTCCTTCTATCCCTGTAGAGATTTTAGGATTACCTGAAACACCTGCAGCTGGTAGCGAATTCCTAGTCGTTACAGATGAGAAAAAAGCCCGTGAAGTGGCTGATTTCAGAACCAATCGCGAGCGTGAACGTCAACTTGAGCGTCAGAACGCCATGCGCTTAGAGAGCATGTTCGATCAGATGGAACAAGGCAATGTGTCATTCTTGAACATTGTATTGAAAACTGATGTCCGTGGTTCGCTCGAAGCATTACTATCGGCACTGAATGAGCTGTCAACTGACGAAGTAAAAGTTCGCGTCATCAGTTCAGGTGTTGGCCCTATCTCGGAGTCTGATGTAACGCTTGCAGAATCTAGCGAAGCGGTATTGTTAGGCTTCAACGTTCGTGCAGACGCGACCGCACGTCGTAAAGCAGATGCAGCCAACATGGATATTCGCTATTACAGTGTTATCTATGGCTTGATTGATGATGTAAAAGCAGCCATGAGTGGAATGCTTGCGCCTGAACATCGTGAGAAAATCCTGGGTGTTGCTGATGTTCGAGAAGTATTCCGTTCTAGTAAGTTCGGTGCAGCTGCCGGTTGTATGGTGGTTGAAGGTACAATCTATCGCAATAAGCCTATCCGTGTACTGCGTGATGACCAAGTTATCTTTACTGGTCAGCTGCAATCATTACGTCGCTATAAAGAAGACGTTAATGAAGTACGTACTGGGATGGAGTGTGGCCTAGCCGTTCGTGGTTATGATGTCGAAGCTGGTGATAAGATCGAAGTCTTTGAAATTCAAGAGTTCGAACGTACTATCTAAAGTCACCGCTCGATAGTAAGGTCTCTAATCATGCAAGACGCTTAATCAGCTGAGCATATTAGTATCTCCTTCATATCTAGCTGTACTTAGGCCTAGCAGGTACATCCTGCTAGGCCTTTTTTAACAAATATCAGCCCTTAAATGTATTAATAAGCAAACGGGCTAATCCATAAAAATAGGCCATATCAAATTAAGGTAACAATATGAACCAACGTTTACAGCGCTTATCCGATCAAATTCAGCGTGAGCTTGCTGTTCTTATTCGTGACGCAGTCAATGACCCGCGTCTGACTGGTTTTGTCACTATCTCTAGTGTCAAGGTCAGCCCAGACTTAGGGTATGCGGACGTTTATGTCACCATCATGGAGCCAGAGCTTAATGACGCGATGACCAAAACCAACCACGAAGAAAGCATCAAAGTGCTGAATAAAGCGGCAGGTTTTTTGCGTACCGAATTGAGCCATAGTCTCAAAACGCGTACGACTCCACGTCTGCGCTTTCACTATGATGAAGTAACGGCTCGTGGCAACTATATGATGGACTTGATCAGTCAAGCGGTCATCAAAACTGAGCAGAATGAAGATGAAGTCGACAGCCAAGAAAATGATGATTAATGACAATGACTAGTCAAAAGACAACGGATAAACAAAAAGTCTCCGGCGTTATCTTAGTTGATAAGCCACAAGGTATGACGTCACAGCAAGTGGTCTCAAAAGTGAAGTATTTGTTTAAGTCTCCTGCACATGACAGCAAAAAAGCTGGTCATACAGGTACGCTTGATCCCATGGCCACTGGTCTATTGCCTATTTGTATGGGTGAGGCCACGAAGTTTAGCCATTATCAACTTGATGCCGACAAATCTTATCAAGCGACGATATTGCTTGGTAGCCAGACAGATACTGGTGATGCTGATGGTCAAATCGTTGGACAGGTGTCTATTCCAACTTTTGATCAATCAATATTGGACAAGGTTGCTCAACAGTTTTTAGGGGCTCAGCAGCAAATACCACCGATGTATTCTGCCTTAAAAAAGGACGGTAAAAAGCTTTATGAGTATGCCCGTGCTGGTATCGAAGTAGAACGAGCGCCAAGAGATATCGTGATTAAGGCTATTGATTTAAAAGCTATTGATAACGAGCAGATTCAATTGACGGTGACTTGTACAAAAGGTACTTATGTGCGCGTATTGGCAGAGGATATTGCCAAGATAATGGGCACATTAGGGCATTTAATCGCATTGCGCCGTATGCAGGTCGGAAAGTTTAGCATAGTGGAATCGATTTCTTTATCAGCGTTAGAGGCGCTATCGTTAGATGAGAGACAGGCACAGCTCCTTGCTATTGATGCATGTGTCAATATCGAGGCTGAGCTTACATTGACTGCTGAACAGTATACCCGTGTCCATATGGGGCAACGATTGAATGTCTTTGAGCAGCTTACTGATGATTTGCGCGATTATATTTCAACCAGTATTAGCCATCAGTCTTCTGTTTCAAAAAGCAATGACACCCCACTAGATAGCGATATCGTCAGTAGTGACGATGAACAACCATTGCTCCACGAGATAGCGGTAGATATACGCTTGCTAGATGAGCAAGGGGAGTTTATTGGATTGGGCGCTGTTAGTCTCAATGGCCGACTACAACCCAAGAAATTAATCCAGCGGTAGGGTTATATTTGCTAAGCTTTTCGTGTTTCGTATGTTTCATGTGGCTATGAGCCAATTAATCCTTTTTAAACTTACTAACAGTTTACACTAATCACATATCCTCACATTTTATTGCAGGTTTCACCTATGGTGAAACCTGTTTTTTTTGTACATTAGATAAGTCAGCTAGAGAAGGCTAGAAGAGATAATCAATGTAATAAAAATAAAAAATACACTAATAAGAAAAATTTACAATAATAAAAGACGCTTAGGGAATAGTTTCAATAAGGAAATTTTTGCTACTGGAGTCTCGATACTAAATAAAAACAAAGAAGTACTATAAAAACAAGAAGTACTCGTAACAAAAAAAACAGATAAATCAACAATAAAATTTATATATAGAATCACAAATATAAAGACGAGAAATATTATGAAAACGATCGCTTTCTTACTACACAATAATTTTGAACAAGCAGAGTATGAAGATGTTAATAACCAACTGAAAGAAAAAGGTTATAGCACACTGCTTATTACTACTAACGAAGACAAAAAAGTTCAAGCGATGAATCAGGATGTCAATAAAGGTGACACTTTCACCGCTGACATCTTTGCAAGTGAGGCTAAAGTTGATGATTATGACGCGCTAGTAGTGCCAGGTGGTACTGTAAATGCAGATACCATTCGAGGCAATAAAGAAGCTCACAGTATAATCAATGCAATTAATGAAGCAAGTAAACCGTTGGCGGTTATCTGCCATGCACCTTGGGTACTTATTAACACGGGTATCGCAAAAGGTAAGACCTTAACGGCGTACCACTCATTGCAAACAGATTTGGAAAATGCGGGAGCAAACTTCGTTGATAAAACCGTACAAATTGACGGTAACTTAATTACTTCGCGTAATCCAGATGATATCGAAAATTTCGTTGATGCTATCGATAAAGCCTTGTTTTAACTGGCTTTGTAAGATATTAACAATGAACATATAGCATTAATCTACCAATAACTATAACCAACCATGATCGAGGAAAATATTATGTCAAACTCTAATCCAAACGATACCAAGCTTGAGCAACAACGTTCTGAATCAGCAACTGCAGCTCTTAAAAGCCAAACCGAAAATAACCATACTGAAGAGTCAGAAGCAGCGGCAGATCGTATTGCGGACAATTTAGAAAATGCTAAAGAAGACAAGTAGAGTATTTAAAGTGTCACTCATAGCTGGGTGACGCTATTACATTTTTTTAGCTTGGTATCAATAATTATAAAACTAAATAGTTCAGAAAATAATAACTTAGGAGCTAATATGAGTAATTCACCGAATAATATGGACGAGCAAGAAAAAGAGATTGAAAAGCTTGCAGAAGACATCAACCCTAGCGAACATGACACTCCGGATAGTTTAGCGGAAGTCACTACGGCAGCCCCTCTTGCTGATGATGAGCTAGGTGGTAATGCTACTGAGAGCGATGTGAAAAAGTAATACGCTAGAATTTTGTAATGGCTATCAATGTAGTTGCTGTGCTTGTAACGGCTGTGAATGTACCTTAGATTATTATATTGGCAATTTATCTTGCCATGAAACTATTATGAAAAACTGCTACTAGTTCAGCAGTTTTTTGGTATAATAACCGTCACATTTGAATTAATATTTTAGATAAAGCAGGTTGCTGAACTCACTGTTCAAAGCAGATGATTGAGTTAGGCAATATTCCGCTGATATCTGGCTTATTTTCAAGTGGTTTTTTATAACACATTGAGCTTGTCGTACACTAGGTCAACTCTAGTAATGCAGGGTTGTCCTGAATGGCGTACAAGTTACTTTATTTACTATTCTATAGCTTTTAAGATGGCTTAAATTTGAGTGCATCTTGGATGCTTTTAGCATTGCCGGAGATATTTATGCTAACTAATACTGATCGCGAACAAATCATTTCTCAATACCAGCGCGGCGAAAACGACACTGGTTCTCCAGAAGTTCAAGTAGCTTTGCTAAGTGCTCGTATTAACGATTTGCAGAACCATTTTAAAGCGCACAAAGCTGATAATCATAGCCGTCGTGGTCTTATCCGTATGGTTAACACGCGTCGTAAATTGCTTGATTACCTAAAAGGTAAAGATCTTGGTCGCTATACCACTCTTATTAGCCAGTTGGGTCTACGTCGTTAATTTAACGACAATAGTACGAGCGATCGCTAAAATAACAAATGCCATCCTGTGGCGCTATTTTGAATTTTTTGCTAAATCGCTTGGAACTTGCTTGTTGCTATCGATAAAATAGATTTTTCTAAAACGGTGTGGAATAGTTTCACACCGTTTTTTTATGCTTGTTAATATAGATGATTAATCTCAAATATTTTCACGCTATAGTTTTAGAATTTTTTGTAAAACTAAGAGTTAACTCAATGCTGATTTGAGTCGTATCTAGGGAAGACTATAAACAACAGCCCTGTTTTGCAATTAATTGGTCAATGGCTAGAAATCACTGTAAAATAATGCTTGGTCAGTTTTATGCCATTGCTACTATCTGTAGTAGCATCTTAGCAAAGATAGAAAAAACATCGTATATGTATGGTTGCTGCTTGGCATAAGCTTTGACTATATTGATGAAAAAACGAATCTGAACGACTAAAAATATGTAATAGTACGATGTCTACTGTAGACAAATGCATAAGATAGGCAGGTGACACTATCAGTCTCATCGATAGGACTTGCAGATAAGAGACTTGTTCCTCAGGAGCTAGAGACAAAGAATTTTAATGACAAATATCAGCGCGCTTATGACGTTGATATTATTTTCGTCAGTCAACATTAGGAAAATTATATGACAAATCCGACAATGTTCAATACTGTTAAACGTGAATTCCAATATGGCAGCCAGCAGGTTGTTATCGAGACAGGGCGTATCGCCCGTCAAGCCAACTCTATTTTAGTTCACATGGGTGGTGTTACTGTCCTAGTGGCTGCCGTTGTTAAGTCTGATGCGAAAGAAGGCCAAAACTTCTTTCCATTGACTGTCAACTATCAAGAAAAAATGTACGCAGCGGGTAAAATCCCAGGTGCTTATGGCAAACGTGAAGGTCGTGCGAGCGAGTTTGAAACATTAACGTCACGCTTGATTGACCGTCCGATTCGTCCGCTATTCCCTGAAGGTTATGTGAATGAAATTCAGATTACCGCGACGGTTGTATCGTCAGATAAGACTCAATCAGCAGATATCGCTGCATTAATTGGTGCTTCAGCGGCACTGGCTATCTCTGACGCGCCATTCAATGGTCCAGTCGCAGCTGCCCGTGTTGGTTTCATCAATGGCGAGTACGTACTGAACCCAACAATCGAGCAGCTCAAAGAGAGCGATCTTGATTTGGTTGTGGCTGGTACTAAGTCTGCCGTATTGATGGTTGAATCAGAAGCAGCAGAGCTTTCAGAAGATCAGATGCTAGGTGCAGTACTTTACGGTCATCAACAGCAGCAAATCGTTATTGATAACATTGCGTCAATGGCTGAAGAAATCGGTACTGCTAAGCAGCAATATAGCGCTCCTGAGCGTGATCAAGCACTTACTAGCAGCATGAAAGAGCAGTTTGGCGAGCAAGTTGCTGACGCTTATACGATTACTGATAAACAAGCGCGCTACACTAAGCTTGACGAAATTAAGCAATCAATTATTGATACGCTTGCTGGTGATGCTGAGTCAGAAGCCTATGCTGATACGGTATCTGAGCTTAAAGAAATCTATAACGATCTTAAGTATCGTACGGTTCGCGACAATATCTTGTCAGGCAAGCCGCGTATTGATGGTCGTGACCCTGAAACCGTTCGTGCGCTTGATGTGCAAGTTGGTGTATTGCCATATACGCATGGTTCAGCATTGTTCACACGTGGTGAGACGCAAGCATTGGTTACAACCACGCTTGGCAACAGCCGTGACGTCAACATGATTGACTCATTAGGTGGCACTATCCGTGATCATTTCATGCTGCATTATAACTTCCCGCATTTCTCAGTCGGTGAAACGGGTCGTGAAGGTATTCCAAAACGTCGTGAAATCGGTCATGGCCGCTTAGCACGTCGCGGTGTACAAGCAATGCTTCCAGATAGCGAACGCTTCCCGTATGTCATCCGTGTGGTATCAGAGATTACTGAATCAAACGGTTCATCTTCTATGGCATCTGTTTGTGGTGCAAGTTTGGCATTGATGGATGCAGGCGTACCAATTAAAGCCCCAGTTGCTGGTATCGCGATGGGTCTGGTTAAAGAAGGCGAGCGTTTCGCTGTACTATCAGACATCTTAGGTGATGAAGATCATCTTGGTGATATGGACTTTAAAGTTGCTGGTTCTAAAGACGGTATTACTGCGCTTCAGATGGACATCAAAATCGAAGGTATTACCCCTGACATCATGGAGCAAGCGCTTAAGCAAGCCCATGCCGGTCGTATCCATATCCTAGATGCGATGAATAAAGTATTGCCTGAGAGCCGTACTGAAATCAATGCGCATGCACCGAACTATGCCGTTATCGAAATTAATCCGGACAAAATCCGTGACGTAATCGGTAAAGGCGGCGCGATGATTCGTCAGCTAACGGAAGAAACTGGCGCAGTTATCGATATCGACGATGGTGGCACGATTCGTATCTTTGGTGAAAACAAAGCAGCAACCAAAGCAGCTATCGGTAAAATCGAAGCATTGACTGCTGAAGTTGAAGTGGGCAAAACTTACGAAGGTACGGTCGCTCGTATCGTTGACTTCGGTGCGTTCGTTAACGTCTTGCCAAACACTGATGGTTTAGTGCATATCTCGCAAATCGCAGAAGAGCGCGTTGAGAATGTCTCTGACTATCTCAAAGAAGGTCAAACCGTTAATGTACTTGTACAAGACGTCGATAACCGTGGTCGCATTAAGTTGACTATGAAAGGTGTTGAGCAGGGTTCAACCTCACCTGCTGAATAAGTACTTTCGCTTGATATAAAAAACCGCTTTGGGCTGTTAGTTAATAGCACTCAAGGCGGTTTTTTTGTAATTTAAAGAGTTTTATTCATTCAAATCGCTATAGTACTTGCAACCTGGTTGATAACCTTCATCACAAGACTGCTTATAGAGATTTTTTGCTTTACTCTTATTCTGGGTTACACCGTCGCCTACCTCATACATAAAACCAAGACTAACTTTTGCGCCAGCATCACCTTGATCAGCCGCTTTCTGATATAGTTCAAAAGCTTTCATGTGGTCTTGAGGCGTACCCATACCATAATTATATATATCAGCAAGACTAACTTTTGCGCCAGCATCACCTTGATCAGCTGCTTTTTTATACCACTCTATAGCCTTTGCATCATTTTTAAATGCACCTCTATCATCTTGATACATATATGCAAGACTAGATTGTGCAGGGGCATAGCCTTGATTAGCTGCTTTTTGATACCATTTAAATGCTTTCATATGATCCTTTGTTAAGCCCCAACCCCATTTGTACATTCCACCAAGACTGTTTTGAGCCTCATAATTTCCCTGATTGGCTGATTTTATGTACCATTCAATCGCTTTCGTATAGTCTTGTTCGATACCCGTGCCGTTGGCGTATATTTTACCAAGATCAAATTGAGCTTCAGCATTGCCTTGATTAGCCAATTTTTGGGTTTGATTGAAGTCTAATGCAATAGCTGATACAGACAACATCGCTGCTACTAGAAATACAGTTATCTTATTTATGGGCGCATTTTTCAATTTCGTATCCTAGTTATATTAAGTTCCACTATAGCTACTTTATAAATTGCTTTATTGATTAGGGAAAACATAAATAGTATAGCTCTTTGAACAAGATATTAACGTTCTCATCATATATACCTATCTCCTGTACTGAACCGCTAAGACGTTTAATCGGACAACAAAAAATCCAACGCCAAACGGTCATAGTAGACGTTCAACATTGGATTGATAAAACTCTAGAATAATTGTCTAATTAACCAGAGTAACTATTCTTGATCTAACTTGTCGATCATACCTTGATATTTTTCTTTTTTAGCAGCGATCTTTTTGCGTTTTTCTTCTGCCGTCGCGACCAAATTTTTGGCGACGTCTAAGCTCTTATCAAAGGCCGCTAATTCAAGATCTACCGCATCCAATAGTTTGCCAAGCATCATAGCCGTCGCTTTTTCAGAGACATCCTGAGTCATACCACTAGCATCAGATTTAAAGTCGTCTTTCAGCTTTGACGCCCACTGATAAATGCCTGCCATGGTAATGCTAGATTTATCCTCTTGATCAGCATTATCTTTTTTACTGGTCTTGTCTTTTTGATTAGACTTGCTGTCTTTGGTGTTTTTGTCAGACTGAGCGTCTTTATCGTCACTATTAGATTTGTCATCTTGATTAGATTTTTGATTTTTATCAGAATCTTTATTCTTGCTTGCTTTATCTGACGTATCACTTTTAGCAGTACTATCGTCTTTAGCTTCCTCGTAATCATGCTCAGCGTTGTACGCTTCAAAGTCGCCGTCCTCAAATACCACGGTATCCTCTCTGACCACTTCTACGCCAGTCACTGCTTTATTGTTGGTAGATTTTTTTGAATTCTCAGCATTAGTGTTTTTTGCATTGTTGTTTGACATAGCTTGTTATCCTTATTTAAATTTGAATGTAATAAGTTTTTATAGTATTTGCCTATAAAATGGATACTAAGCTAAGCGCATTTTTTTATCAATATATGGATATAAATATACCGTTTAATGCCTACAGGAAGATACATGCCATGGTTTAAAGCATTAAACGGTAACAATTGAGCTGCATGTGATAACGAAGAAAATATTAAATTTTCTTAATCATTATTAATAGGGTTGTCAGCAATAAACTGAGCCAGTAGCTCAGCCAGTTTTTCGCCTTGGTCTTCTTGTAAGAAATGACCACCGTCAATAATAGTGTTATGGTTTTGACCTTTAGTTCCAGGGATAAGTTTTTGCATGATTCGATCACCACCACCAGTGACAGGGTCAGAATCGCTAAACAGGGTAATGAAAGGTTTATTAAACTTGCTAAGCTCGCCCCAGGCGGCACGGTTTTTTGTTGAAGCAGGATCGTCCGGTGTGGTCGGTACTAGTATGGGGAGCTGTCTTGCACCTTCTTTGTACGATTCATCAGGGAAGGGTGCATTATAAGCATCGACTACTGCCTGTGATAGCTCGGTCGTAGTGCCACTATTAATAATGCTACCGACATGAAACTTCGGAGTATCTTGTGAGAATTGCTGCCACTTGCGGAAGCTTTCTCCTGGATCGTGATCTCCCGTGGGGAGCATGGTATTTCCAGCTGCTACTCGAGCAAATCTGTCTGGATTTTCTGCCACGAGACGTAGACCAATGAGACCACCCCAGTCTTGACAAAATAATGTGATATTTGTTAAATCTAACTGATCAAGTACGGATTGCATCCAGTCGACATGGCGCTGGTAGGTATAATCCGTACGGGCGGCAGGTTTATCTGAGCGCCCAAAACCAGGGAGATCTGGCGCGATGACACGATGTCCAGCCGCTGTCAGTATCGGTATTACTTTACGATATAGATAACACCATGAAGGCTCGCCATGTAGTAGTAAAATTGGATCGGCATCCTTGGGACCTTCATCGAGATAATGTACACGCAGCTCACCGCCTTCGCCATCATCGACCATCATATAATGCGGCGAAAAATCGTAATCGGGTAGGTTTTCAAAGCATGAATCGGGGGTTCTAAGTATTTTCATAGGGTATCCTTATCCTGATAATAAATAACCGTGCTTTCTCAAACAGTAAACACTCATTTAGCATAGCATTCAAGCCGTTATCGGTGTCATGTTTTTTGAGTGTTAAAGATGGTGCTATGCACCAGCAAACATCCTATTTGTTCTTAGATATCGATACTTTTGGGTACGTGCACATCAATACGCAGCTTAGGAAGGTCTTGTAGTTGCTGCGTCAGTAAAGGCAAGATATCGAGATGCCAGTCTAATGGCAATGAGTTTGCGACGTTCGATTCAGGAGGCGAACTGCCTACAGTACTGTGTAAATGACTATCGATAAGCGGGCGGGCAAATAGGGCAATTCTGCGGATGCCTTGATGGCGAATAAGAGGAATAAGCTGGTGGTGCAAGTCTGTTAAAGCGTCAGTGAGCCAGCGCGACCGCGTCGGATGATAAGGGTGATCTGAGATAACAAGATTGGCAATATAACTGGGTTGATTGTCATTACTGCTGATGCCAAGGCCAGCCTGTTCTCGTGTGCGTTTGTGGAGTAAACAGCTACCAGCGTTTAGACTACCGTCACGGCACACGCGACGATAGTGATGGTAGTTATCAGCGAATAGCGTCTTGGTTCGTGCGAGGATAGGGTCGAGCAGGATGCCGGCAGTATTAACTGGTAAGATAAGTAACTGGGCACTGCTGTTTAAAATAGGGGCATGCGTCAATTGTAGATTCGCCATCGTCAGCCCCTTTAAAAAATAGTATGTTTATTCTGCGTTGGCTTGTACTGTACTTTCTGCTTCTAATTGTGCGATTTGTTGTTCGAGCAAGGCAATTTGATCTTCCTTCATATCCGTCAATTTTTTATTCATCGCTAATTGTTCAGATGCCAGCTTTTCTTGGGCAGCCCAGCGTTTACGCTCATCTTCTAAGCGATCAATTTCTTCTTTGGCCAGACTATCCGTCTTTGGTAAAGGAGCGCTTAAGATGGTAGCAGGTCTTGGTACTTGACTATTTGAGTTGTCAGCTGTATCAGTGGCGGTCGCATTCTGATCAAGGACAGTCTCTTCATTCGTTATAGCGTCATCACTATTGACCTCACTGAGGACATTTTCTGCTGGCATAGCAGCAGACTGTGCAGCCTCGTTTTGCTCAGCGATTGACGGTGAGCTGTTGCCAGTTTTGCTAGTCTCAGGTACAGATTGCGCCCAAACTAAATAGCCGATAACAATGAATAGCAGTGCCAATATAATCGCTATCCAGATTTTACGGCGCGATTTAGCGGCTTTTGCTTTTTCACGTTTGCTCAACAAAGGATGCTTTTTTTTATTTTTCATACTACGGTCAATTTATGTCAAAGATATAAGTAGCCATACTATAGCAAACTCAAAATAAAAAGCCTATCTATTGCTAGATAGGCTTAAAATACTGTTAAATAATAAAGCACTTAAAAAACTTTTAAGTATCAGTATCAGTATTATTTGTTTGCTTAAGTTTTAAATTTTACCGTGCCACTGGTGCCTGTTGCCATCGCATCACGAGCGAGTTGGTCTTCCGCATGATTTTTGGCGCTGATGGCATCAGGGTCGGGGCGATGTTCCGTATGGCTACATTTAGTACATTCAATATACTCATCAGGCACAGGCGTCATAATATTTACCTGTACCACCGCGTCCATCACCTGACATTTGGGACAGCGGACACCCGCCAAAAATCGGCGCTTTGGGCGTGACGATTGATAACGCATCTAAATAACCTCGCGATTGCTTTTGGCATTGGCGGCATCGACGTTTTTAACATTGCTAAAGCCACTGTGACGCAATAAGGCCTCAATACTGGCGCTACGACCACGGAAGTTCTCAAAGTTAGTCTTGGCAGGGAAGCTACCACCAACCGATAAAACAGTCTCACGGAAAGCTTTACCGGTCACTGGATTAAAAATACCTTCTTCTTCAAACCTACTAAAAGCATCTGCAGACAATAGCTCTGCCCATTTATAAGAGTAATAACCTGCCGCATAGCCACCTGCAAAGATATGACTAAAACCATTGGCAAAGCGGTTATAGTCAGGCGTTTGCATGATGGCAATGTCGTTACGAACCGTATTTAAGGTCGCCAAGATACCATCATAATCAAGTGCTGGCGTGTGTGCATGAATCAATAAGTCGAACAGTGAGAACTCGATTTGACGTAGGGTTTGCATGCCGCTTTGGAAGTTTTTTACTGCCAGTAAGGCTGCAAGTTTGTCTTTAGGCAAGGGCTCGCCAGTCTCGACATGGCTACTGATAAGGGCAATACCTTCAGCATCCCACGCCCAGTTTTCCATAAATTGACTGGGCAGCTCGACTGCATCCCACTCAACACCATTAACACCCGCGACATCACCGACCGTCACTTGGGTTAAAAGATGATGTAGCCCATGACCAAACTCATGGAACAAGGTCAGTACTTCATCATGGGTTAATAGGCTTGGTTTGCCATCGAGGGCAGGCGTGAAGTTACCGACCATAAAGCAAACCGGTAGCTGCTGATGGTCTTGCTCATCATAAGTATAACGCGACTGAAAACCACTCATCCAAGCGCCACCGCGCTTACCGCTGCGAGCAAATAAATCAAAATAAAAGCCGCCAAGCAAGTTATCGTCAGCATCAAACAACTGATAGAAGCTTACCTCGTTATGCCATCGCGAGACAGATGTGCTCTCACTAGCTGTCTTATCACTACTTTGCTCTTGTACTTTGATGCCGTATAGGCGCTCAACAATGGCGAACAAGCCGCTAATGACTTTTGGTAATGGGAAGTATGGGCGTATCTCTTCTTGTGAAAGACTAAATTCGCTTTGTTTTACTTTTTCAGCGATATAAGCACTGTCCCAAGGCTGCAAATCATCAATGCCATAATCTTGCGCATATTTTTGCAGTTGCGCTAAATCCTGCTTAGCCGCTGGCGTGGCTTGCGTGGCCAAATCGCGTAAAAAGGTTTCTACTTCTGCCACGTTATCTGCCATTTTAGTCGATAGCGATACCTCTGCATAATTGTCAAAACCTAATAGCGTGGCTTTTTGCTCACGTAATTGTAGGATTTGACCCATGATATCGGCGTTATTCAGCGACTCACCTTTTTTATTTGTATGACCATCAAATTCTGAGGCACGCGTGACGTAAGCGCGGTACAACGTCTCACGTAGACTGCGGTCGTCAGCATGAGTCATGACCGCAAGGTAAACGGGGATATTTAAACTTGCTACGCAATAAGGGGTCGGCAACGCATCGATATCTGCTTGCGTGAGGGCGCCGCTGGCAAGCTCACGGGCTTTATACTGTTCGCCTGCGTCTGCCAATAGTGCCAAACCACTTTCGGTCAAGCCCGCTAATTGCGCTTGCTTAAGTGGTAAGGCATAGGCTTGGGTAGCATCCAATATATTGTCTGAGAACGTCGCTGACAAGGTTGAGAGTTCACTTTGAATGGCAGCAAATTTCTCTTGCTCAGCTTTAGGTAGCGCCACACCTGACATCTCAAAGCTTCTAAGCGCAAGCTCAATGGCACGAGCGCGCGCAGGCTCAAGCGCTGCAAAAAACGCTTTATCATTCACGATAGCTTGATAACGACTAAACAGCGGCTGATGCTGCCCCACACGAGTGCCGTAAGCAGACAGCTTAGGCAACAGCTCATGATGCACATGACGAATCTCATCATTGCTCATCACGCTATTGAGATGCGACAAAATACCCCAACTGCGATCTAATGCTAGATTGATATGATCAAAATTCATCACATCGCTCAGAGCTTGCTCAGCAGTGACATCAGCAGGACTGTGGTTGCTGTCAGTATGGGCTGTCATTTCATCTAAAAAAGCATTGGCATCGTCTATCGCGCTAATGACTTGGCTTTGTAATGCACTTGGTGAAACATTGGCAAAATCGACAAGACGTAAATTTGGAGAAATGGGTGTCATAAAGGTATCCGATATCTGATATTAGTGAATAAATTATTATTGGTTAAATATGGTTTGGTATAAGTGATTTGCGTGATGTAACACACAGAGTATAAAAGGCTGTTAGTTACTTTTTTATTTTGCGGTCTTATACCTATCTTATATAAAAGATGGGTTCATTTAATGAAAATGCAACCTACTCACTGACAATACAGAAAGTAAAGCGACGAGAGGGTCGATATTAAATATGTTTAAATGAGATAAACCTGCCTTTTATAACAACATAGATTGTTCTACTTACAAAGCACTATCATTTGCTTGCAAATTGACCCTACAGCAAGTGAGGTTTGACTGTTAGCATCAAGGAAATGGAATAAAAATATCAAGCCCTATTGATAAACAATTTATAGAGAAAATGACTCATAGAAAAATTTACAACGTTGAAAGTAAATGATAATAAAACAAGGAGCAGTATATGAAAGCGACTCTTAAAAGTTTACGTGAAACTAAAGCCAATCCAGCGGTCAGTATCTTTGTTAAGACACATCGAGCGCATCCAGCCAATGAGCAAGATCCAATCGCTCTAAAAAACCAGCTAAAAGTCGTAGAAGATCGCTTAACCAAAGAATATGATAAGAGTACAGCGACAACTATCTTAGATAAGATTCACGCTAAGACCAGTGAGTTAAACCACAATTATAATCTCGATACCTTAGCCATATTTGCCAGTACCGACGATGTACAAATGATCCGTATGCCCATCGATACCACAGAGCGTGTGGTGATTTCGGACAGTTTTGCCACGCGCGACCTAGTTCGTGATATGGCAAGTGCCGTTCACTACTATACAGTCGTGCTGACCCGTGATAAGGCTCGCCTGATCGAAGCATCAAATGATCGTGTCATCAGAGAGTTTGATAAAGATGACGATGCACAAAACAATATGGAAAGCATCGCATTCCCTGTCGAAAATAATGGTCTTCATACGACAAGCGATGGTGGCTCTGATCGTTCTGTAAGTAATGAAAGCAGCCATTTAAAAGAATACTTTAACCAAGTCGATAAGAGCGTACAAGAGCTGTGGGGCGAGCATAAAATGCCTCTTGTCATCGTTGGCGATGCCAAAAATATCGGTTACTACAAAGAAGTCTGTGATCGTCCAGAAAACATCATTGCCACGGTATCAAACGCCACCAATCTAGAAGATGGCAGTGCACAGCATATCGTCGATAGTGTACAAGAAGCGGTAGAAGAATATCGTACGTCATTACATCATGCTGCTTTGGGCGAGATTGATAAAGCCCGCGGTGCCAATATGTTGCAGACTGATCTACAGGAAGTATATCGTAGCGCGTTCCAAGGTGCTGGCGAGACGCTCTATGTACGCCGTGGCTATATACAATCTGCCAAAATTGATGAAAAAGCGCAGACTCTAAGTATTGCTAATGATGCTACCGCAGAAGGCGTCACTGATGATGCGATTGGCGAAATCATTGAGCATGTGATTCATAATGGTGGCGAGGCTGTGTTTATGCCGCAAGACATCATGGGTGAAGACCAACCGATTGCTCTAGTGACTCGCTACTGATTCAAAAAAACTGGCTATCAATGATGTTCATCGACGAATTCGCCATTGATAGCATATAGGTATAATATGAGAGCATTGATTCGATAAGAATCAATGCTCCTTTTGCATTGATGCACTTCTACATTACTAATTGGCCACTCGTTTTTGATGATAAGTTTTTATGCAGTGCTATCAACTTTTACTATCCAAATACTGAGTTTATGACTATATCTATGACTACCACCTCTTTTGTTCTAACCAGCTATAACATTCACAAAGGCATGTCGCCTATGAATCGCCAAGTGAAAATGCAAGGTATTGCCCATGCGCTTGAAGTCATAGAGTCCGATGTGCTGTGTTTGCAAGAGGTGCAAGGTCAAAACCTCAAGCGCAATATGCAATACAACGAATATCCTGACCAATCACAGCATGAATGGTTTGGTGAGTATCTGCAGCTGCAAAATAGCTATGGCAAAAACTCAGAATATGAAAACGGTCATCATGGCAATGCCGTGCTCAGCCGATTCCCGCTAGATCCAAAACATAATGTCAATATTACCGTCAATAAGCTTGAGCAACGCGGCGTCTTGCACTGTGAGGTACAGCCTATCGGTTGGGAGCGACCTGTCGTGGTATTGTGCGCGCACTTGAACTTATTTGAGCGCGATCGTCTCAAGCAATATGAAGCCATTGCCAACTATGTGCGCAATGAGATTGCGCCTGACCAACCGCTTATTTTGGCAGGCGATTTTAACGATTGGAAAAAACTGTCTTGTGATAAGTTGGCGTCCAGTCTCGGCATGACCGAAGCTTTCAAACATTGTCACGGCAAGCTGTCGCCTACTTTCCCAGCCAAGCTGCCAGTCCTCAGCTTAGACCGTATTTATGTACGTAATCTAAGGATTAAGGATGCATGGGTACACACTGGCAAACCTTGGTCAACGCTATCTGATCACTTGCCCATCAGTGCTGAACTGATGTTGCCATAGCGCAAACCATCTACTGAAACGCAAACCCGTGACTAAAAAATAAAATAATAGAAACCCACAAGGATGATGAACCATGTCTAATACTCAAATACCAATCACTCAACAGGCCGTACTTATTCGTGAGTTTGGCGAACCCGACGTTATGAATTATGAGGATAGTGTTGCTGTTCCTATTTTGGCGGATGAGCAAGTCTTAGTAAAAGTAGCCTACGCAGGCATTAACCCCGTTGATTACAAAACCCGTCAAGGAAAAGGGTGGGGCGCTGATAATATTCGCAAAGATAAATTTGATCATGATCAGCCAGCGATTTTAGGCTTTGATATGTCAGGAGAGGTGGTCAGTAGCAATAGTGGACAGTTTGCTGTTGGTGATAAAGTCGCCGCCTTGACTTTCAATGGTGGCTGCTATGCTGAGTATGTGGCAGTCGATGCCAAATTGCTTGCCAAAGTGCCAGAGTCAGTCACATTAGAGCAAGCAGGTGCGCTGCCCTGTATCGGACAAACGGCGCTACAATTTGTAGAGTTTGCTGATATCAAAAAAGGTGAGCATGTCGTCATAAATGCACCAGCAGGCGGCGTCGGTCATTTGTTGATCCAGTTGCTCATGAATAAAGTGTCGCAAGATAACATTAAGGTGACGGTAATTTGCTCGCCAGAAAAATATGCCAAGCTCGATGCGTTAATAGATAAATCCAAGCTGACGAGCTGGATTGACTACACTAAAGAGGAGGTATTTCCTGACTTCCAAGCCGATGTGCTGCTTGACTTGGTCGGTGGGGATGCAGGGGTACGCGCGCTTGATGTACTCAAATCTGGTGGCCGCGTTAATGTGCTACCAACGATCTGGGTTGATAAGCTCGTCGATGCTGGTAGTCAAAAAAGCTTAAACGTGGCTGGTTATAAAGCGCAGCGTAGTGGGCAAGATATGGCAAGAGTGTTAGAACAAGTGGGCACTGGTAAGCTCAAATTACAGATTCAGCAGACGTATCCGTTATCTGAAGCCGTGGCAGCACATCGCGAGCTACAAAAAGGCGATACCTTTGGTAAGATTGTTCTAAAGGCAGACTAGGGCGTGTCCTCAATTCAACCGATAGCAACCTAAATGGGCTAAAAATGGTTAAATTTTGCCAAACATCGTCAAATAGCTAGGTAATATCTCGATATTATCTGCACTATTTTCCTTGCTTGACTGCAATTTACCTCATTTTTATCACCATTTTTAAAATGATGACACGCCCTAATCGGGCAGCATCTGCCGAAACGTGAGACTAATGCGCCCTTTAGCGACTGATTTTGTCTTGGTGATGGTGTGCTTCCAGTAGGCTTGTGTATCGCCATGCATGACAATAAGCTGACCAGACTCAAGATAAAGCTCGACTTTATCTTGGGTTTTTTTATGCTTAAAGACAAATTTTCGCGTGGCACCGAGCGATAGGGCAGCGATAATTGGCTGACAGCCTAACTCTTTTTCGTCATCTGCATGATAGCCCATGCCATCGCTACCTGAGGGGTAATAATTCAACAGACAAGAATTAAAGTTAGCGACAATTCCAATATTTGCTAGTTGTTGTTCGACATGCTGTTTCATGTGAAACACTGTTTCTGACCATGGGATACTTTGGCGGGCGTGTCCAGAGTAGTGATAGCTGCTATTGTTTCCACCCATCCAAACGATTTGACGCGTGGTGACATGGGTCTTGCCAAACAAAGTGACAATGTCAGCATGCCAAGGCAGTTCGCTTAGTAAGAGGTCGTAAAGCTCATGGCTATTCTCGACAACGATGCCCAGATCATTGAGTATCCCTTCATAAGGCAATAGGTTATCTACAGGACTAGGGGCAAATAAATCAGTCATAAGCTAAAATTTTAACGATTAAAATTCTGTAGGATAAAAGTGGCGCATTGCTTCGGTGCTTCTATAGGCAATAGATGTCCGTTCTCAGGCATGATAGTAAGCTGGTTAGCGGGCACAAATTTTTGCCAATTATTACGAACTTTATCGTTAATAAAAATAGTCGGCTTGCCAATGATAAGTTGGTAAGGCACCTTGGTTTTCGCCAGCTTCTTTAATGCACCGTCGATATAAGGGATGCCAAAATAATTCGCTATCTCTTGTTCGGGAGTGAATATAAATGCATAACGTCCATCGTCTTGTTGTATTAAGCTTTGTTCGGCAAACAGGTACAAGTGCTCATCAGAGATGCGTCGATAAGCGCTCTTTTCTCGTAGGTTTTTATAGAACTCATCTATATTTGCCCAAACCTTTTGCTTGGTTAAAGCACTTTTAAAAGGTTGACGTTTAAGCTTAACGGAACGAGGTATCAGCTTATACAACAGCGCTTGCGATTTGGTAAAAGTTACCGGCTCAATCAAATACAACTCAGAGAATAGATCAGGGCGTTTAGCCGCTGCCATAGCAGTAGCGGTAGCGCCTTGTGAATGTCCAATGCCTATAACAGGACCATCTTGAGTCTGCTCTAAAAACTGAATAAGCAGATCGGCATCTTGCTCACGCGTTAATACACGGGCTTTTGGCTGGTCATACCAATAGCCGCGCATCGCGAGAGAGCTGATGTCAAAACCAGCAGAAAGCTCTGTCAACAGGGGCTTGTAGTTACCTACTGTAAAACCATTGCCACCATAAAAGTGCGCTTTAGGGCGTTTGGTTTTATTATTAGCCGATGTATTCAACGAGCTCAAATCATAATAGCGTGCCTTTTGACCACCGATATCGATACTGTTTGTGAATGCTTCCATAAAAGTAACACTGCCTTATGATTTATTATTCATCAATAATTAATTGTTTTCGCCTAAGAAGCCGCCACTTTGACGCTGCCATAAGCCAGCATACACCCCATTTAATGCCAATAGTTCATCGTGGCTACCTTGCTCGATAATCTGACCTTTATCCATGACCACCAGTCTATCGAGTGCGGCAATCGTAGAGAGACGATGGGCAATGGCAATAACTGTTTTGCCCGTCATAATATCATTCAAGCTTTCAGTAATGGCAAATTCAATCTCAGAGTCGAGTGCACTTGTCGCTTCATCTAAGAGTAAAATCGGCGCATTTTTTAGCATGACACGTGAGATGGCAATACGCTGACGCTGGCCGCCAGATAGTTTAACCCCGCGCTCGCCCACTTGTGTATCCAGACCAGTGTTGCCTTTATCATCATATAAATCTTTGATAAATTCCCAAGCCTGTGCTTGCTCAGTGGCAAGGATGATTTCTTCATCGCTGGCATCAGGGCGACCATAGGCAATGTTTTCACGGACAGTACGATGGAGCAGCGAGGTATCTTGCGTGACCATACCGATTTGTTGACGTAATGACTCTTGAGTAACTTCGTCAATCGCTTGCCCATCGATGTAGATTTTACCTTTATCCACATCAAAAAAGCGCAATAATAAATTCACTAAGGTTGATTTACCAGCACCTGAGCGACCCACCAAACCAATCTTTTCACCCGGTTTAATATCTAGATGGAAGCCATCAAGTAGTTTGACTTGTGAATGGGTAAGGGCTGTTCCGGCAGTATTAACCTCGTCAATGCGCTCGCCTTCGATATCATCGTTTTCACTTTCATAACTAAAGTCAACATGATCAAAGACGATATGGCCATCAGTCACTTTTAGCGTAGCAGCGTTAGGTGTATCAACGATAGTCTGCGGTGCAGATAGTGTACGCATACCATCCTGAGCGGTACCAATGCTTTCAAATAAGCTGGCTGTTTGCCACATAATCCACTGCGTCAAACCATTGAGTCGCAAGGCCATCGCTGTGGCTGCGGCAACAGCACCAACACCGATATCGCCTTGCTGCCATAAATAAATGCCAATCCCAGCCGTACTACTCACTAAAATGACACTAATCAGATGGGTTGAGACCTCTAAATAGCTGACCCAGCGCATTTGTGCATGAACCGTCCCTAAGAACTGACCCATGGCGTTCTTGGCATAACCCAGCTCACGGCGTGAATGGCTGAACAATTTGACAGTCATGATATTGGCATAAGCGTCAGTGATTCGGCCAACCATCAACGCACGGGCATCAGCCTGTACGATAGCCGTCCGTTTAAGCTTGGGAATAAAGAAGCGCAACGCAATGCCAACCAGGACAAACCAGATAACAAATGGGATGAGCAATAAGCTGTCTAAGTTAAATAAGATAACACCAGTCGTAATAAAATACACGATCACGTACATGAACATGTCAGTGACCGTCATCACCGTATCGCGTACGGCTAGAGCCGTCTGCATCACCTTAGCAGAAACGCGACCAGAGAACTCATCTTGATAAAACTGCATCGACTGCCCGAGCATGTGCTGATGAAAACGCCAGCGCATTTGCATCGGAAACACGCCTTGAATCGACTGAAAATGAATAAACGAAGATAAGGCAATCCAAAAGGGACTCAATAGCATGACCGCTAGCATCAAAAGGAGCATATCACCTTTTTCAGCCCACAGCGTCTGCGGCGTATAGATACCCAGCCAGTCGACGATATTACCAATCCAAGCAAACAGCATAGCTTCATAAATGCCGATACCCGCCGACAAAATCATAAAAAAGAGTAGCCAGCCACGCAAACCTTTAGTACACGCCCATAAAAACTTCATCAGCCCGTCACGAGGTGAGGGCAATGGCATAGGCGTATCAGGAAAGGCGGGTAGACGGTTTTCAAAAAAGCGAAATAGAGCATTCATAGGCAAGGGTAGAACATCAATAGCAATACGCCAAGACAAACGCTGGCAAGCATTGTCTTGAACATTTATTTGTGTGAATAGGAAGTTACGCTATTTTAACAAAACTTCGTAATCACGCCTGCATGCTAATTGTAAATTGACAATCAATAGCTGCCTACGTTTACTACCTGTTAGCAAAAGCATTATAAATAGATTGCTGTATAAAACATATTTTGTTACATTCTATGATTTTATTGAGCAGAAGATATGGCTTAGGGCCTGTTCTCATTTTTGGCTAATCTAATCGCTTCCGTTTAGGGCGTGTTTGAGTAAACGAATAATAAATACACAAAATTGCAGCTTAAAAGGTAGACGTTCATGATGTATTTAACCATCGCGGTACTATGTAGTGTCGCTGTGTCAGTACTTTTAAAAATATTACGTCAACGAAATATCGATATCCGTCAGACTATCGTCGCCGGTTACCCAGTAGCGTTCTTACTCACTTGGTTTTTATTGAAGCCAGACATCAGCGGACTTAGTCTGTTAGGAAGCGCGTGGGGGATTATCATAGCGCTTGGCGTATTGCTGCCTGCCGTATTTATCATTCTTGGGCGCGCGATTGCAGCGGTCGGCATGGTGGCAACCGATGCTGCCCAACGTTTATCACTCATCATTCCTATCGTTGCTGCTTTTTTATTATTCGGTGAGATGCTGACGGGTACTCGTATATTTGGTTTGGTATTAGGGTTTTTAGCTCTCGGTGCTTTGGTTTATCGTCCACAGCAGGGCGGCATGGACAAACAGGCGCGCCAAACGCCGCTTTGGTTATTTGGCGTCTGGGCAGGCTATGGCATTATTGATATTCTATTCAAGCAAGTTGCCAAGCAAGGGTCCGCCTTTCCGCTAACCTTATTTATAAGTTTCGGGCTGGCAGGGCTGTTACTGTTTATTTATTTGCTGATCACGCGGGTACGCTGGCAGGGCAATGCCCTCATGGCAGGAGTACTGCTGGGTGCGCTGAATATGGGCAATATTTACGCTTATGTACGGGCACATCAAGTATTGTCTGAGTCACCAAGCATTGTGTTTACTGGTATGAATGTGGGTGTCATCGCAGTGGCAACTATCATCGGCGTTGGGGTATTTAAAGAGCGGCTCAATCGTATTAATATAATAGGGCTGTTATTGGCAGTTGGCTGTGTGGCAGTACTGTTTTTAGCTTAGCAAACACCCTAATAATTTAGCCCAAATCCATCAACGTCGTTGCGATTTATAAAATCGTTAACTTATCAGATATAGGCACGCAGGGCATCCTATGATAAGGTTGCTTAAAAACAGCAAGACTGATATAAGCTGACAAAAAGCGATTTGCTTTGAGACACTTGACCTCAATGAATAACAATAGGATGTACACTCAATGGAATACCAGAAGCAATTACAGCGTATAAAAAATGGTTCAGGCTTCATCGCGGCGCTTGACCAAAGTGGGGGCAGTACGCCAAAAGCACTCGAAAATTATGGCGTGAGCAGCGACGATTATGACAATGATGATGCCATGTTCGATCTCGTACATGAGATGCGAGCCCGTATCATCACGTGTGAGTCTTTTGATAATGAGCGCGTGCTTGGGGCGATTTTATTCGAAGATACCATGGAGCGCGAAGTTGACGGTAAGTCGACAGCTAACTATCTGTGGGAAAACAAAAATATCGTGCCATTTCTTAAGGTTGATAAAGGTTTGGCTGAACAGATGAACGGCGTGCAAGTCATGCGCCCGATACCTGATTTAGATGCGTTATTGGACAAGGCCAAAAACTATCCAGTATTTGGTACCAAGATGCGTTCAGTGATTTATGAGCCCAATGTCGATGGTATCGCGCTAGTTGTGCAGCAGCAATTTGATGTCGCCAAGCAAATCATCTCAAAAGGCCTGATGCCAATCGTCGAGCCAGAAGTAAATATTGATGGCACTAAAAAACATGACTGTGAGCTGATACTTAAAACCAATCTGTTGCATAATCTGGATCGTTTAAACGACGATCACCAAGTCATGCTGAAATTGACCTTGCCAGAGGAAGCGGGTTTTTATCAAGAACTGATTGATCATCCAAAAGTGCTAAAAGTGGTGGCTTTATCGGGTGGCTATAGCCGGAGCGATGCTTGTGCTAAGCTAAAACAAAACCCAGGTATGATTGCGAGCTTCTCACGTGCCTTTACTGAAGGTCTAAGTAAGCAGCAAAGCGATGAGGAATTTTCTGAAACCATTAACAACTCAATTGAAGATATCTTTGAGGCGTCGAAAGTTTAAGCAATAGCTATTCAAAATAAAATTTATAATCCCAGTAAACTTTATGTTTGCTGGGATTTTTTTATTGCTTTAATTCTATATTGAACTTATTATTATCCGAATTAAGTTCATCCTTTTATGAGCTTATTTATCATAAAATGGAGCTCTTCTGATGAATGTACGTTACTCAAGCTTGTTATTAGTTTCTATATTAGCTTTATCTGGTTGTGGCGGTGGTTCAGATTCAGATAGTGGTGATTCTTCTGTTACTCCGAATACTGGTAGTCCTTCTGTAGAGCAAAATACTAACACTCAACAGCGCCAAGAGCCTGAACCTTTTGCTGGCTCTTACAGTGGCGTAATCAACAGTGATTTAAAAGACATCTATAATACCTATTTATCAATGAGCACTATCGTCAATAATGATGGTGAATTTTGGATGGTATATATCAATAATGGCTTCATTTATAATGCCAATGATTTAGTATTTGGTTTGATAAATGGTAGATTTGAAAAAAGTAGTAATCCAAATTTCACCTCATTATCATCAAATGCTACTGACTATAGTTTTACCAGTAATAGTGTTGGCACAAGATCCATTGATCTTGACCTTGGCAGACAAAATGGTGCTGATTTTACTTTTTTTGAAACTGTGGTTTATGAAGATGCGTCTAATCCAGAAGGCTTTGAGGAAGAGCTCCGGTACCCAGTATTCTTAGACTACAATCAAGGAAATTCTACAGATAAATTAGAGGATTACAAAAGGGTTTACCAAGGTGCCTTAGTGACTACGAGCACGCGTAGTACTGCTAGCATGGTCACGAACGCTATCTCAAAGGGAAGGATGGGATATAGTATTGTGGATGAACAGGGTTGTATTATTGAAGGGGATATTACTTTTGACCCAAAATCTATTTATCTTCGTGTGGATGGAAACGTAGACAACTCAGCCATCACTTGTCATCTAGAAGAGGGCAAGGTACATGGCCTTGTAACTAAAGATGATGATAAGTCCAAGGTTTTGATGCTTGTTAATGACGATAACAAAGAAGCATATGTATTTAGCGTCGTTAGTTAAGCAACCAAATATCTCTAATATTCAATTAAGACCAATAAAAAAAAGCTTGCCCCTAATCTAATTAGAGGCAAGCTTTATTGTTTTATAGCGGTATTAAAGATTAGAAGGTGGTTTGTAATGCAAGGGTAGCACCTTGGTCATCATAGTTATCACGCCATTCGCCGCGATAACCTGCTGATATTTTCATACTGGCAGTCGGTGCATAGCTAAGCCCGATACCGGCGATACCAATCTCTTGTCCAATCTCTTGTCCAATAGTAGTGAATTCATCATTAGGCATTCCGATGAAGCTGGCAGTAATATCAGAACGACGATCACCATTTTCGATCGCTGCCGCCAATTGACCAGTAAGTGCTAGTGTTGGGGTTAAAGCTTGCGATAGGTTTAGACCAGCTGTCCAACGCAATGATTCATATTTATTTTCATCAACCATTAAGTTGTATACACCTGCACCCGTTTCACGATAGCTATCGCTTTTTGCATGAGCGTAGTTCAGTTGTGCGAATGGACTGATATTACGTTGCTCAGTGCCAATGCGATAATCGACTCCCAAACCTGCCTGCAACGTATCGACTGAATAATCAGAGCTCGCAATATTATCAGTTAATATCTGAATATGACGCTCACCTTCAACATCACTTCTACCAGCGCCCGCATGGAAACTCATATTAGTGGCTTCGTTAACAGCATAACGTCCGTATCCGAGAACCTGCCAGCTCTTAGTTTCTAGTTTATGCTCTAAGTAGCTTTCTTCGGTATCTGCATCGCTTTCAATATAAGAGACAGCGACCCCTAAGTTAAGGTCATTGTTAATCGGAGTATCTAGACCAACAATAGCGCCATAGCCTTTAGAGTCGTAGCCAGTGATACCATTCTCGCCCTCATGACTACGGTCGTTACCGATGATTTGTGCCCAAATATTACGTTCAGGTGCAGTCGGAGTATGAGCGAAAATAGCATCGCTAACCGCGTAATTGGCATCAGTGAGGATGCGGTTGGTCGCACCCATAAATAATGGCTGTAACTGATTGGCAGCTGTCGCAAGCTGAGCCTGATTGAAGTTGATGGTAGAGTTAATCAAGCTATCAGCCAATACATTATCACCATTTGTCACGCGGTCCTGAATGGCTTTGTCTAATACATAAGCAATACCCAAATCATTCCGGTTCGATTGACTTGATACCGATTGAACAAAGGTAGTATCAGTAGTCGGAGTCGGAGTCGGAGTCGGAGTCGGAGTCGGAGTCGGAGTCGGAGTCGGAGTCGGAGTCGGAGTCGGAGTCGGTGTTGGAGTCGGTGTTGGAGTCGGAGTCGGAGTCGGAGTCGGTGTTGGAGTCGGTGTTGGAGTCGGTGTTGGTGTTGGAGTCGGTGTTGGTGTTGGAGTCGGTGTTGGTGTTGGTGTTGGCGTCGGTGCTACCATTTTCAGACTAACGGCATCAGCATTACTATAATCTGCTGCAAAGCTTACTAATGGACTATTGTCGCTGACGGTTTTGAATTCACCAGTACGAGTCGTCGCTTTTACAATGTCTTTCCATTCTTTATCTTTTGCTACATTAGCGATGACTTCGTCAGCATAAATGAACAGATTTCCTTTGCTGATATCAACTGCTCCATTAATGAGAAATTTTCCATAATTTTCATCGATTGTGCCATCTTCATCCCAATCAAGTAGACCAATAGTAAGTGTTTCATCATTGCCCATGATGTAATTACCATTAAACTTCAGCGTTCCTTGAGTAATGGTTAAATCACCTGTCCATTGCTTGCTGCTTTCACTAATCTCTAAAGTTCCTAATCCATACTTTGCAAATCCACCGTTTTCATCCTCTACGTTGAGCTTACCAGCATTGCCAGTAATTACTGCATTAGGATTGATGACAACATAGGTTCCAACTTCACCGTTATTATTACCCGTTGTTTCGAACGAAATACCTTTTCCACTTACTTCAATTAAATCATCTTTAGTAAAGTTAGCAAACAAATTAGGTTGATCTGTTGTAATTCTAAACTCACCACCATCGATAAAAATATTAGAAAGAGTAGAAGCTGTATTGCGTTCAATACTATTAGTTGATATAACACCGCCATTAACTAAGTTGAGCGTGCCAGATCCTGTATTGCCTACGATTAACTTCGGTGTGACAAATGTACTGTTATCGATAGTCAAAGTACCAACAGCGTTTGCACTATTTTCACCTCTACCACCAATATAAGTAGTATCAGTTGCTCTAGCCAAACCGGTATAAAAAGGAGTGTTTGATACTTTGAAGGTACCAGAGCCTTGCTGACCAATGACTAAGTTAGTAGTCTGGAACTGGTTTCTACCATCGATAGTCATAGTACCTTTGCCAGAAGCACTACTACCCAATATAGTATCTCCATAAACCTGAATAGTATTACCATTTATAGTAGGCGACTCTGTTTCTTCATCTGCACGAGTCATAGTGACGGTACCAGTACCATTTACACCAACTAATAAGTTGTTATCTACATTGACGTAAGCATCATTGCCGGTAATGTTTAAATTACCATTACCAGAGGTGCCGACTACCATTTCAAGAGTCTCTACTCTGGCATCGTTAATGTTTAATTCTCCAATAGCACTCTCACCATCTTCATCAAAACCGCCAACTTGAGTGACTCGGTCAACGATTAGAGTACTGTTATCACTAACATTTACAATTCCTTTGCCATTGAAACCGCCAAGTAAAAAATCTTTGGTAGTAATCTTGGATTCTTGCCCTGATACATTGATAGTACCTAAGTTTTCGACGCCAACGATAATAGTTTCTTGATTGTTCCATTTACCACCGCTAGACAGATTTACTTCGCCTACAGCACTATTTTCTTGAGCTAAGTCAGCATTGTTCGAATTTAATATAGCATTATTTGTGACGTTGATAATTCCTGAGCCTTCTCGACCTACTATTAGGCTGGAGCTAACATTAGCTACAGAGTTTACGTCGCTGATAGCCAACGTACCTTCAGAACCTGATAGATCACCTACAGACATTTTATCGCTAGTGACGGTTCCTGCATTACCAATACTTAGTGAAGCACTTTCGGTTGTTCCTATGAAAAAACTATCTTTAACATCGATTTTTGATCCTGCACCTTTAACCACCACCTTGCTTCCTGCAGAACCTATATTATTAGCAACAACTAAAGTGTTAGTGGTAAGGTTACCGCCATTTTGAACAGAGAGACTACCTGTACCATTATCGCCAACAAAGACATTATTCTGAGCAATCAAATTACTTCCAGTACCGTCAACGACTACATTGCCTATTGAGTCTGTCTCATCAGCAATAATCAAATTATTTGTTATTGCATTGCCTGATTTAGTTATATTTAAACGCCCACTAGTATTTGAACCGTAGCCTAGTATTATTTTATCAGTAGCCTTTAACTGCCCATTGTTAGTGATATTAATTTCACCATCAACGAGTCCTCCTATGGCTATAGCAGGCGCACTCAATAAAGCATTATTAACAGTCACTTTACTAAATCTATCAACACCTACAGTACTACTAACACCAGCTTCTACAGCGGCGCCATTTTCAATAGAAACGTCTGTATCTATAGCTAGCACTTTACCATCTGGGTTTGCACCAAAGTTAATTTGATTATTTGGTGCTGCAAGGACAGTTCCTGGATTAGTTATCAAAACACTACCATTGATAGCAACAATATCTTGATACTCTGTACGTTGACCATCATTGACTACAATGTCAGCTGCCATCGCCGTCCCTGACAAAGAAAGCATAGCTAGTGCTAAGGGTGTCATTATGAGCTTGCTAGCTGTTTGCGATTTACCAGACGCGGATTTACCACGAGATTTGGCAAGCTCGGAGACGCATTGATAAACACCTAAAGCACGATTAAAAACAACACGGTAAACATGATTCATACTGATAACCTTAACTCTAGTCGATGTTTAAGTAACGAATTATTACTCATTAACCGTATATTACTTGATTTAAGCCGCTTGTCTATAACTTATTACACAATTGTTTGTATTGAAATAACGACAATAAAAAAGCTCGAAACTAACGAGAGTTTCGAGCCTTTATAATGCAACGTTTTTTAGTACTTAAAATCAAACCTCTTGATACAACTGACGACTGTCAGAATGACATTTCTTGGTCATCTCCGTCCTACCTCAACGAATTTTTTCAGCAATGGCTTCACCAAATTGTCCAATGCGCTTCGTATTCAAGTTTTTAACCAAATGACTAGCATCTGTTAAGTCGCCCGCTTAAGGCATTGCTTTTTGGTTAGCGGCATTTTTGTCCAGTCCTGCCGCATAATCTCGCACGTTCTGAGTGATTTTCATCGAACAGAATTTTGGCCCACACATCGAGCAAAAGTGCGCTGTCTTATGCGCGTCTTTCGGCAGCGTTTCGTCGTGATATTCACGCGCCGTATCTGGATCGAGTGCTAGATTGAACTGATCATCCCAGCGGAATTCAAAACGCGCTTTAGATAACGCATTGTCACGTGCTTGTGCGCCTGGATGACCTTTGGCCAAATCAGCAGCATGGGCGGCAATTTTATAAGTGATGATGCCGTCTTTGACATCCTTTTTATTGGGTAGACCCAAATGCTCTTTTGGCGTGACATAACAAAGCATCGCAGTGCCGAACCAACCAATCATCGCCGCTCCAATGGCACTAGTAATATGGTCATAACCCGGTGCAATATCAGTCGTTAATGGCCCTAACGTATAAAATGGCGCGTCCGCACACAGCTCAAGCTGCAAATCCATATTTTCTTTAATACGGTTCATCGCGACGTGACCCGGTCCTTCAACCATCACCTGCACATCATGCTCCCATGCCACTTTGGTCAGTTCACCCAAGGTTTTGAGTTCGCTAAATTGCGCTTCGTCATTGGCATCTTGTAAACAACCCGGACGTAGGCCATCACCCAAACTAAAGGCGACATCGTAGGCTTTCATAATCTCGCAGATATCTTCAAAGTGCGTGTATAAAAAGCTCTCTTGTTGATGCACCATGCACCACTGCGCCATGATAGAGCCGCCGCGCGACACAATGCCCGTCAGGCGTCCGGCAGTCATTGGCACATAATCCAGCAGCACACCTGCGTGAATGGTGAAATAATCAACGCCTTGCTCTGCTTGTTCAATTAAGGTGTCGCGGAATATCTCCCACGTTAAATTTTCAGCCACGCCATCGACTTTTTCTAGCGCTTGATAAATGGGTACGGTACCAATCGGCACTGGTGAGTTACGAATCAGCCACTCGCGGGTTTCGTGAATATGATTGCCGGTGGACAAATCCATGATGTTATCCGCGCCCCAACGTGTTGCCCACGTCATTTTCGAGACTTCTTCATCGATAGAAGAACCCAGCGCTGAGTTACCGATATTGGCGTTAATTTTGACCAAAAAATTGCGCCCGATAATCATGGGCTCAGATTCAGGGTGGTTGATGTTGTTGGGAATGATGGCACGTCCAGCGGCCACTTCACTACGCACAAACTCAGGCGTGATGACCGTCGGCGTATTAGCACCAAAGCTCTCTCCATCATGTTGGCGTATGTCCGTCAAATCATGCTGCTTTTGGGTTTCACGGATGGCAATGTATTCCATTTCAGGCGTAATAATGCCGCGACGTGCGTAGTACATTTGGGTGACGTTGCCTGTTTTGCCATCAACATCTTTGGCACGGCGCGGTTTATCAATGTGAGCAAATCGTAAGTTGGCAGTGCTGATATCACGCGCGCGCGTTTGTCCATACTGACTTGACAGACCTGTTAACTGCTCGGTATCTCCGCGTTCGTTTATCCAGCCTTCACGTAGTTTTGGCAGACCTTTTGTGAGATCGATGGTGGCATTGGGGTCAGTATAAACACCTGAGGTGTCATAGACATAAAACGGTGGGTTTTGCTCCCATTCGTTCTCAGAAACGCCTTGCACAGGGGTAGGATCAAGCGTTATTTCGCGCATCGGTACTTGAATATCGGGTCTTGAGCCTTCGATATAAATTTTACGTGAGGCGGGTAAGATACGGTGTAAGTCGCGGGCATCTTCTTCAAAGCGCGCGTCTGTTTGATGACGATGGGCAGGGGTTTTTAGGGCATCTGCTTTTTTATCCGCTTTGCTGGCAGTCGCGTTGAGCGAAGCATTGGCTGGGATATGAGTTTGAGCAGCTTTTGTGTTCGAGGTAATGTCTGAAATAGTCATATGCTGTCCTAGCGTGTTGGTCTAATAGTATAGGCAACACCGCCAGAATCTGCGGGGGTAAGCATATATGATACGGACAAATTCAATCGTAAAAAAAACTGCTAGCGCTATCAAACCTAAACGTAGTCAGTGATCTTTCGCTGATTGAGGGACGGAACTGATTATTAACGCTATCCACCAGCACAAAAAATACTGGTAGAGGTTGGCGATAATAAAAAGGCATTTCTGCACGCCCTTTGTACTTGTATAACATATGCTTAAGACTTCCCTGCGTCGGTACTAACCGCATCAGGTTCGGCGGGTGATCTCTCAGCGAATGTATTAAAAGGCGGTTACTTTAATAAAGCGAATTTAATAAAGCCAGTCTTTAACACACCGCACCCCGAGTCTGTCAGTGTTGTGAATCTTATTCATACTAACAAAATTCTGCACCAACGGCTAATAGTATTTGGCTAAGCATACAACAACTTAAGGTGGCGTCTGATGGTTTCTATGAGTATGGTTGTATCATGTTGATATATATAAGTTATTGATATAATTCGTATTTATTGAAAATATAGCAGTGCTACCTGAATATTATGTAAAGCGAATGAAAGATTGTGACAACTGTCATCAAACTGTCATAAAGATTTGGCAAGATAGCACGCATATCACAAACAATGCTTTTTCATATCGTTGTTAAACTTCAGGAGTCCTACATGCGTTATTCGTTATTAGCAGTAGCCGTTAGTTGTACATTAATGCTCACGGCATGTAATAAATCAACCGACACGGCAGAGCCCACTGCTGATACTAGCAGTAGCGCTGTTACCACGGCTGAGTCAACCTCTCAAACAGCCTCTTCTGCTACCACAGGTTTTAAATCTGCTGAAAATATCGCCATGAATATCACGGGTGCAGGTGCATCATTCCCGCAGCCTATCTATGCCAAATGGTCTTATGACTACAATGGGGCAACTGGTGGCCAAGTCAACTATCAATCTATTGGTTCATCTGGTGGTATCAAACAAATTCAGTCAAAAACCGTTGATTTTGGTGCTTCTGATGCACCGATGACGCCTGAAGAGCTTGAAGAGTCTGGCCTTATTCAGTTTCCGACAGTTATTGGTGGCGTCGTGCCAATCGTCAACATCGACGGTATAGAGCCGGGCGCATTGAAGCTAGACGGTACGACCTTAGCAGATATTTATTTGGGTAAAATCAGTAAATGGAATGACCCAGCTATCAAAGCTATGAACCCAGATTTGACCTTGCCAGACGCGGCAATCACGACGGTATTCCGCTCAGACGGTTCAGGTACGACTTTTAACTTCACGGACTATCTGGCCAAAGTATCACCAGATTGGAAAGACACGGTTGGTGTTGATAAAACCGTTAAATGGCCGACCTCTGCGACTGGTGCAGGCGGTAAAGGTAATGAAGGCGTATCAAGCTACGTAAACCGTATGAAAAACTCTATCGGCTACGTTGAGTATGCATACGCTAAGCAAAACAAGATGTCACATACGGCATTGAAAAATGCAGCTGGCAACATCGTGCAACCATCAGCTGAGACCTTTGCTGCGGCAGGTGATATTGATTGGTCACAACAAGAAGGCTTTTATAAAGTCATCACCAACTCTGAGACTGACCAAGCATGGCCTATCGCTGCTGCCACCTTTATCTTAGTCCATAAGCAACCAGAGAATCCTCAGCAAGTTGCTGGCGTGTTGAACTTTTTTGACTGGGCTTATAGCCAAGGCGATGACGACGCTATGGCACTAGATTACGTACCATTCTCTGATACGGCAGTGGCCTTGTTCAAAGCAAAATGGAACGACGTAAAAGGTAGCGATGGACAGCCTGTCTATAAACCTGCTCAGTAATTCGATAGTCATTATTTAATAACGATCGAATTACCCTTTCAAACAACTATTCTCCGGTAGTTGTTTGAAAGGTTTTATCACAGCGAATTTAATCGCAAAGCCAATGATACTTATAGCCTCTGATACTTATATCTGTTGAGTTTGTTGTGATAAAACCTGATAAATACGCTCATTTTTTAATCTTATTCTATTGAATGCTGAGACACTTATGACAGACTTAAGGTCCCAACTGGCTAAACAAAAACGTTACGATGCTTTATTCGTTAACTCCACCAAAGCATTTGCCATACTGGTATTGATGTCTCTAGGTGGTATTTTAGTGTCGTTAATTGTCGGGGCTTGGCCAAGTATTCAAGAGTTTGGTCTGGGTTTTTATACCAGCAATAACTGGGACACGGTCGCCAATGAATATGGTGCACTTGCACCCATCTATGGCACCTTAGTGACCTCATTTATCGCCATTCTGATAGCCGTGCCAGTGAGCTTTGGCATTGCCATATTTTTGACCGAAATGTGTCCTGCTTTTCTAAAAAAACCACTTGGTATCGCCATTGAGCTATTGGCTGGTATCCCTTCTATCATTTATGGTATGTGGGGTTTGTTCGTCTTCGCGCCGTTTTTTGGTGATCACATCCAGCCATGGTTTATTGAACACGTCGGGCCTTTACCGATCATCGGTAAACTGTTTGCAGGCGCGCCGATGGGACTGGGGATGTTCACAGCGTCCTTGGTGCTTGCCATCATGATTATTCCCTTTATCGCTGCCACCATGCGCGATGTTTTTTCCGTCGTGCCAGACTTATTAAAAGAATCAGCCTATGGCATGGGCGCGACGACTTGGGAAGTCATGTTCAAGATTATTTTGCCGTATACCAAAGCTGGTGTGGTTGGTGGTGTTATTTTAGGGCTGGGTCGCGCATTGGGCGAGACCATGGCGGTGACTTTCTTGATTGGTAATGCCTTTAATATCAGTCCAAGCCTGTTTACCTCTGGGGTTACGATTACCTCAGCGCTGGCCAATGAGTTTGCCGAAGCGTCTAGTGAGCTGCATCTGGCATCTTTATTACATTTAGGCTTAATCTTATTTGTGATTACTTTCATTGTGCTGTCCATAGCGAAGCTCATGCTCATGCGCATGGATCATAAAGCAGGCAATCGCTAAGCCAACGTTGTATCAGCACGATAGAGATTAATGTTGTCTAAAAAGATTATCTAAAAAGGCTATCTAAAAAGATACGGGAAACGAATGTTATGCCTAATCAAGCTATCAGAGCTACTACCGCATTACCGACGAAGACAAGCTTTGAGGCACGTTATAACAAAAGCCTTTATAACAAGCGTCGTCGTCTGAATAAGCTTGGATTGGGCTTTGCGTTGTCGGCGATGGCGTTTGGTTTATTTTGGCTATTATGGATTTTACTGACCCTGTTCGTTGAAGGTTTTCAAGGATTGGTACAGTTGCCAGTATTTACGGCTGATACCCCGCCACCGATGAGCGCAGGTGGCCTACGCAACGCCATTGTCGGCTCAATCATGTTGGCGTTTTCAGGCTTGTTTATCGGGGCACCGATTGGGCTGATGACCGGTATTTATTTGTCAGAATTTTCTCAAGGCAGTATGCTAGGCAAGGTAACTCGTTTTTTAAACGATATTCTGCTATCAGCACCCTCGATTGTGATTGGTCTCTTTATTTATGCGCTGATGGTCAAAGGCAATAACTTTTCTGGTTGGGCAGGCGCATTGGCTTTGGCATTAATCGTTATTCCTGTCGTCGTACGCACCACAGAAAATATGCTCAACTTAGTGCCCAATAGCATCCGTGAAGCGGCCTATGCCTTGGGCACACCAAAGTGGCAACTGGTAACCAAAGTCACGATCAAAGCTGCCAAAGCCGGATTGACCACAGGCGTATTGTTAGCCTTTGCCAGAATCACTGGTGAGACGGCACCGTTATTATTCACCGCGCTGAACAATCAATACTTCAGTACCGATATGGGTAAGCCCATTGCCAACTTGCCCAACACCATTTATCAGTTTGCCATGAGTCCTTATGACAATTGGCATACCTTGGCATGGTCAGCGGCATTACTGATTACCTTGTCTGTATTGATACTGAATATTTTGGCGCGGTTTATTGGCAACCGTGGTCACAGCAAATAACAGCTACTAAAAATCAGGCCTCATCGATTTTTACTTAAATTTATATCACTTTTCATTGAGTTAGGTTGGATAATATTATGAATGATGTCATCAATAAAGCGCCTAAAAAAACGGCGGTTAAAAAGTCTCATATCACTGAAGACAATCTATTAACCAACCCTTTATCGACCAGTGCACAAATGGCTCAGCCAGATGCTGCAAGCTTTAACAAGCAAACACTGCATGATATTCCACAAAATATGCCGCCTGCAAAATTGGAAGTTCGAGATCTGAATTTTTATTACGATGATTTCCAAGCATTAAAAAATATCAATATTGATATCCCTGATAAAAAAGTGACCGCGTTTATTGGCCCATCAGGTTGCGGAAAATCAACGCTGCTGCGTACCTTTAATCGTATGTATGATCTGTATCCGGGCATGCGGGCAGAAGGTAATATCAATATTGACGGTGCAAATATTTTAGACAAAGACGTTGATGTTAATTTGCTACGCGCACGAGTCGGCATGGTTTTTCAAAAGCCGACACCATTCCCAATGTCGATTTACGACAATGTGGCGTTTGGTGTGCGTCTTTATGAAAAATTAAGCAAAGCTGAGCTGGATAATCGAGTGGAATGGGCGCTGAAAAAATCAGCATTATGGCCTGAGGTTAAAGACAAACTTAAAGCCTCTGGACTGTCATTGTCCGGTGGACAGCAGCAACGCTTATGTATAGCGCGTAGTGTCGCCACCAAGCCGGAGGTATTGTTACTCGACGAGCCAACTTCCGCACTTGATCCTATCTCTACCGGTGCTATTGAAGCGCTGATTGAAGATCTCAAAAACGACTATACCATCGCTATTGTGACGCATAATATGCAGCAAGCGGCACGGGTGTCAGACTATACGGTTTATATGTATTTAGGCGATATGATCGAGATGGGCGAGACGGATCAGATATTTACCAAACCGGCGCAAAAAGCGACGGAAGATTATATTACGGGTCGTTATGGCTAAGCGCATTGATGATTAATAAGTTGGGCGACGCTTAGCGTCAGCCGTCAGTCGCTTTTCATTAAGTGATAATGTCAGTCATTACGCTGATGGTTATGTACTGATCATCAAGCACTGATAATAAGACGCTGATAACAAGCAAATAGGATGAGCACTTATTGTGAGCAATCATTCGAAGTTTTTGACATTGACCGAGGTATATCGGCAGCTCGGTTTTGAGCACTCAAACAATGTGCCCTTTAATAGGCACACGGTGTCATCGAAACCCAGATTTCAGGGAATACGTTCTATGCAAAATGATAAGCATATCTCTAAAAGTTTTGACCAAGATCTTGATGAAGCGATTCGACTGTTTCTACACATGGGTGATAGCGCGGCCAATCAAGTCGCCAAGGCAATCCATGCATTAACCGATAAAAACCAAGCGTTGGCACAAGAAGTGATTGATATGGATTTTGATATCAATCGTATGGAAGTCGATTTGGACGAACATATTTTATTACTGGTTGCCAAACGTCAGCCAGCTGCCAGTGATTTGCGTTTGGTCATGGCCATCAGCAAAGGCGTGGTTGATTTAGAGCGCATCGGTGATGAAGCGGTGAAAATCGCCCAGATGACAATCAAAATTATCGCGCAAGGTAAGACTGAGTATGGGTATGCGGAAGTTCAGCATTTGAGCAACCAAGTTCGGCTGATGGTACATAATGCGCTGGAAGCTTTTAGCCAATCAAACGCTGAGCAAGCCTTTGAAGTCATGCGTAATGATAAGGTGGTCAATGATGAGTATCAGTCGGCCATTCGCGCCTTGATGACTTATATCATGGAGGACTCGCGCTATGTCTCAAAAGTCATGAATATCATGTGGGTACTGCGTGCGCTTGAGCGTATCGGTGATCATGCGCAGAACGTGGCAGAGCTAGTTATTAACTATATCAGCGGTCAGGACGTGCGTCATTCAGACTATGCTGAGGTCGAAAAAGCGGTGCAAGAAGCCAACGATCGAATGGCTGCACGCCAAGCAAGCGCAACATCCGTTAACGATGCTGGCGCAGCAAACAAGACTGAGGATTGATAGGGTATTTAACACACTTTATAGTCGATGTACTCTAAAAAGAACATAGTGCTACTGGGATGCTGTCTTCAAATTTAGGTTGCGCAGCCTCTGGGAACGCAGCACGCAAGTCAAATTTATCCCAGTAGCGTGTTTAAATTTATATAACAGTTTTATGTTCAACAGACCCTATAATCTATAAATAAAAAACGCGCTATATTATTTATATAGCGCGTTTTTTTATAGCAGAAAATCAAAAATAATTAGCTTTCTGGCGTCCAACCTTGCGCGCGCTCATAATCTTCATTGTCTAAAAATTTATCACGTTGCTCGGTTAAAAACTGCTTGGCTTTAGGATCCATCATGCTTAGATGATTTTCGTTAATCAGCATGGTTTGGTGCTCAATCCATTCTTTCCATGCTTTGTCAGAGACCGTTTCTTGCAGCTCTTGACCTTTTTTATTAGGAAAAGGTGGATGTGGCATCTTTGGCAATTCTTGCTGATATTTGCGGCAAAATACCGTATTGGCTTGTGGATTAAAACTCTCAGTCATGAGGCAGTCCTTATTGTATTATTAAATCGAATATTAGGGTCTGTTGAACATTCAAATATTAGGACTGCTGATCGCTAAAATCGCATCAAGCTAGGCGTAAACTGACGATAATGTCGAGACCTTAGCTAGGTTTACAACAACGTTTGGGGTGATTTTAACATCAGCCTTTCAGGGCAGGGCTATTTTTTGCCAATACATGGCGAAATTGTCTACCCTAGAATAACTAGGCGTCAAAAATTTCACTGCGTATTGTCTAAAAAATAGCCACTGCCAGTGCCACATTTGAATGTTCAACAGACCCTAGTATCCACCTATGATAACGGTCTTGGTGGATTTAGCCAAGCCTATCAGGTGTATAGAAGGTAACAGCCGCTTTATCTACTGATGTTAATAAAAAACCCGCCTAGAGAGCGGGATTTTTATTAATAGATGCTAGTTTTATTAAAGGTTTTACGCAAATACTTTTAAGCGTGCGCGACCATTAACGACGGCTTGCTTCACTTGATTGGGCGCTGTGCCACCTAAATGATCACGAGCTGCCAATGAGCCTTCTAGTGTCAGATACTCAAAGACATCGTCACCAATAGCATCGCTAAACTGCTGTAGCTGTGCCAAGGATAAATCACTCAAATCGACGCCTTCTTTGATACCCAAAGCGACGGCATTACCCACCACTTCATGAGCATCACGGAAAGCGACACCGTTACGTACCAGATAGTCTGCCAAATCAGTCGCTGTCGCATAGCCTTTCATAGTAGCAGCGCGCATGTTTTCTTTATTTGGGGTGATGTTCGGTAGCATGTCACCAAAGGCCAATAAACAGCCGGTAAGCGTATCGACGCAATCAAAGAGCGGCTCTTTGTCTTCTTGGTTGTCTTTATTGTAGGCGAGGGGTTGGCTCTTCATCAGGCTCAGCAAGGTCATGAGTTGACCAAAGACACGGGCTGCTTTACCGCGTACCAATTCAGGCACATCAGGGTTTTTCTTTTGCGGCATGATAGATGAGCCGGTACAGAAGCGATCTGGTATCTGCACAAAGTTAAACTGCGCTGACATCCATAGGATAATCTCTTCGCTCATGCGTGACATGTGCATCATCAAGATAGAAGCAGCTGATGTGAACTCAATAGCGAAGTCGCGATCTGAGACAGCATCAAGCGAGTTTTGGCAAATACCTTCAAAGCCCAACAGTTCAGCGGTAATCGTACGATCGATCGGGAACGTCGTGCCAGCAAGCGCGGCACTACCAAGCGGCATCTGATTGATACGGCGACGCGCATCGACTAGACGTTCAGTATCGCGGTATAACATCTCAAACCAAGCCATCACGTGATGACCAAAGCTGACTGGCTGCGCGGTTTGCAAATGGGTGAAACCAGGCATGATGGTATCAGTATGCTGCTCAGCCAAATCAAGCAAACCACTTTGCAAACGTACCAATAGTGCGATGATATTATCAGTCTCTTCGCGCAGCCATAAACGGATATCGGTGGCGACCTGATCATTACGGCTACGACCAGTGTGTAGCTTTTTGCCCACTGCACCGACGATATCTGTTAGGCGCGATTCAACGTTCATATGCACGTCTTCAAGCGCAATTGACCAATTAAATTCACCGGCTTCGATCTCTTGCAGCACTTGTTGTAGACCGTCAATAATAGTCGCAACGTCCTCGGCGCTTAAGATATCGCACTCTTTAAGCATGGTGGCATGCGCAATCGAGCCTTGAATATCATGACGGGCAAAACGTTGGTCAAAGCCAACCGAAGCGGTGAAGGCGGCAACGAAGCTATCAGTCGCTTCACTAAAGCGTCCGCCCCACATCTGTTGGCCTTGGCTGTTTTGTGGCGCTGCGTTTGTTATAGGGGCATCTGTGCTAAAATCAGTGGCAGATGAATTTTTATTTGAATCGGGATTACTAGGATTTGAAGAATTGGCGTTCATATCGGTCTAAGACAAGTCAAGAGAATAAGATCTCAAGTATAGCAAATGATGAGGTTGCCTTACTAGCTGCGCGCTTAGAGTTTTTTATTCCTAAGCTCATGGATGTCATGAGACCTTGGCAGTGGCTGCTGTATATCTTTTTTTGGTCGCTGTTTGTGACGGTGATTGACCGTCATGATTTGGCAACTTGGTCAGAATTTATGATTAAGTTTATGAGCCGATTTGTACAAAATACAGTAAGCATCATCCCTTCATTGTACTTAATTGATCATTTACGCCCTGTCTTTACACGCATGAGCATCGTTAAAGCCAGTATTTATGTGCTGATGCTACTTATGGTCGCCTCTGGCATAACCATGACATTAGTCATGTTGATCATGCTTAATGTGGGCTGGCTTGAATACAATCTGCAAAATTTTATTATAGAGGTCCTGTTCGATACCATCATTGGTGGTGGCTTTACCTTGGTATTCTTACTGTATTTTTTACGCCGCTATCGTGAAGTCAACGCGCTCAAGCAATCGTTTGAATATAAATTGACAGCGCAAAACGATGTGATTAAAGCGCGCCTTGCCCCGCATTTTTTCTTTAATACCATTAATACTTTAGTATCCCTTATCGAGTCTAACCCATCACGAGCCGCCGACTTATTACAGCACGTGTCAGCATTATTTCGTGCCAGTTTTGAGGGTGCCCGTGAGATTAGTTTTGAAGAAGAAATCGCGCTTTGCGAGCATTATCTTGCCATTGAATCTATTCGTTTGGCGGACAAGCTCATCATCAATTGGCGGCTACCTGACGAGGATGTCATGTATGACATGGTCATCACCGCTTTGATGCTCCAAAGCGTGATTGAAAAAATGCTACTCAATGTGGTTGAAATGACCACCGAAACCATTTATATCGATATTGAAGTAACGTGGCAACAGCATCGCGTGACGATTACCATCAGTGTGCAACTGCCCAAAAAAACCTTAATGGTTCACTACGATTTGCGTCAGCACATGAATTTTTATATTCAGGCCGAACGTTTACGCGCCTACTTTGGCCAAAGTGCCGATATTCAAAGTACCGTCACTAGTAAGCAAATCGTTACTGTCATAGATTACCCTCTTCAAGACGTCAGTCTATGATTTTTATCTGGTTATATTCTCTTTAGTAACTGACCGTGGCATATTTATTGCAGCATTTATACTATTATTATTTTCGTTATTAGTTTTAAAGGATGGCGATAACAGCTTAAGGATAAATGTTATTATGTTACTGATACGATTAAAGAAATATACTAGGTACGCCGTAAGAAAGGAGTTTCCATGCGGATTGTAGTTTGTGATGATGAGCCGTTAGCACGTGAGCGTTTGGTTAGGATTGTGCAGGAGTCAGGTCATCAAGTGGTTGCGCAAGCAACGACAGGCGCAGAAGCCATCGTGGCAGTGAAAACTCAACAACCGGACATCATTTTATTAGATATTCGCATGCCTGAAATGGATGGGGTTCGCTGTGCGCAAGAGCTTGCTAAGCTTGAGCACCCGCCAGCGATTATTTTTGTCACTGCCTACGATCATTATGCGATTGCCGCGCTAAAAGCCAATGCGATCGGTTATTTATTAAAACCAGCCAATAAAGATGAATTGCTAGAAGCACTTGCTAAAGCGAAAAATCTAAACGCAGCGCAGTTAAATGAGATTCGTAAGCTCGAAGATCCAATGGCACGTCCCGTCCGTGAACATATTGCGGCACGTACCCACCGCGGTGTTGAGCTGATTAAGCTCAAAGATATTTACTACTTTACGGCTGATCAAAAGTATGTCAAAGTTCGCCATAAAGACGGTATTGTCCTCATTGATGAGACCCTAAAAGAGTTGGAACAAGAGTTTGAAGACCGCCTGTTTCGGGTACACCGTAATGCTATTATTAATCTCAGCTTTTTGGACTTTTTAGAGACCTTAGATGCGGGACAGTATCAGATACGGTTTAAAGGTATTGATGAGACGCTAGCGGTTAGCCGCCGTCACCTGCCAGCGTTACGTGAAAAAATTCAGAGTATGTAACACACCATTGTCATAGCGAAATAATCATCCCATATCATCAAACCCTTATTTATGCTTAAATAGGGGTATTTTTTTGCGTCGGCAGTCATGGTAAATGGTCTTTATCGCCATTTTATAAGGTAAATTTGCATGACTGTTTCGCATTGACATCGCATGAACATTGCACTGTCGTATCGAACTTATTGAGGCCCTTTATGAGCAATCCGCAGCAACCTGCTTTGACCACTTTAAATATCGCCACACGCCAGAGTCCGTTGGCGCTATGGCAAGCTGAACATATTCGTGATCGCCTGCTAGAGATGTATCCTGACTTGACCATTAATCTGCTAAAAATTGTCACTAAAGGTGACAAAATTTTGGACACGCCATTGGCCAAAATCGGCGGTAAAGGTTTGTTTGTCAAAGAGCTTGAGCAAGCGCTGTATGAGAACCAAGCAGATATCGCCGTGCACTCATTAAAAGACGTGCCCATGCAGTTGCCGGAAGGCTTGATGCTGGGTGTTTATTGCAAACGCGCTTCACCAACGGATGCTTTTGTTTCCAATACTTATAATAGTATTGATGAGTTGCCACAAGGTGCGGTGGTTGGCACGTCAAGCTTGCGTCGTCAGTGTCAAATTAAAGCCTATCGCCCCGATCTACAAATCAAAACCTTGCGCGGTAACGTTGGTACCCGTTTGGGTAAGTTGGATGCTGGGGATTACGATGCGATTATTCTAGCGACCAGTGGTTTACAGCGTATTGAGCTTGATGAGCGCATTCGCGGCGAGCTTGATATTGATGCTTGCTTGCCTGCGGTTGGGCAGGGTGCTCTGGCAATTGAATGCCGTGAAGGTGATGATGAGGTGATAAAATTGCTTGCACCGCTCAATGATGATAAGGCTCGTATTCGCCTTATCGCTGAGCGCGCGCTAAACCGTCATTTAGAAGGTGGTTGCCAAGTGCCGATTGCGGCTTATGCCGTTCTACAAATGGCTGATGAAACAGCTGCCAACAACGATGACAATGGTAATAATGGCAACAATGATAATGGCAATGTGTTGTGGCTCCGTGGTCGTGTGGGTCAGGTCGATGGTAGTGAACTACTAAAAGCGGACAAGCGTGTCACATTAGTCGGTACGCAAGAAGAGCAAGAAATACAGGCCAATCAACTTGGTATTGATGTTGCTAATATACTGCTTGCCGATGGTGCTGGTGCTATCTTATCAGCGATTTATCATCCTGAATGATATTTGAGTAGATAATATTAGAATAAATAATATCTAAGCAAATGGCATCTAAGAATAGTATTTCTGTATGGTGAGTAGCTTAATCATAGAGTGGTAATTACTTATACTGACTCTGATTAAGCTCACTTTAATTTCATAAGCATTGTTTTATGGTCGGTTTATGATTTGTTCAACATCACAGTTCACAAATTCGCCTCACTCAACTGAGCAATCATCAGCGCTGCCGCAAGTAGTCATCAATACGCGCCCGATAGAGCGAGCAGCGCCACTGACGCAGTGTCTACAAGCGGCAGGGCTTTCGGTCATTGAGATGCCGATGTTGGCATTGCAAGCACGTGCAGCGACCGATGAAGACAGAAAAATGATGCGGCAATGGCTGGCTGGTGACTATCAAGCACTGGTTATTGTCAGTCCGACCGCTGCGGCCTCAGGGTTAGCCATGTGGCAAGCGCTTGAGGTTGAGCGTTACAAGCAAAACAACATTACTGAGCTGGCAGAGTCCGCATTGGCGGCGCTAGAGACGCCAAGCCATTTGATTGCGGTTGGTGAGGCGACTGCTGCTGTCCTCAATGATGCCAAGCTACCGGTGGCAAGTTATCAGGTGCTTCAACCTACCATTGCCAATAACGAAGGTATGCTGGCGATGCCTGAGATAGAAAGTCTACAAGCGGGCGATAAACTATTGATATGGCGCGGGCTTGGCGGACGTCGTCTGCTGGTCGATACCTTACAGGCGCGCGGTGTACATATCGATAGTATTGCTTGGTATGAGCGCATCATGCCTGACGAGGCGCAGAGTCAATATGAGCAATGGCTACAAGATTTTCAGGCACAAAACGCATCAAAAACCATAGCATCAGCAGACAGAATAAAGCCCGTCGTCGTGATCAGTAGTGGTACTGCCTTTGAGTATTGGGCAAGTATTGTTGAAGCAACAGTAATAAAGGCTTCAGAAGCGACGAATTTAGAAGCAATTGCAAATCAAAGCAAGATCGACAATGCAGTGCTTAAATTATCAGACTTTACTTATATCGTATTGGGCGAACGCTTGGCAAACATGGTCGCAGAACAGCAATTGAGCTATTGGCGTGTGGAAGATTTGGCGCCGGAAACCATTCTGGCAGCTATTAGCGCTAAAGTCCTATAGAAAAAACGATTTCTTAATAACCAGACAACACTTAAAGCGTGATACGCTTTTTTTGTTCGCTTTAAATAGGTTTAACCCTACCCATAACGGTACTGTCTTATGTCAATAAATTCTGAATCATTATCTAAGGAACCTTCTGCTATCCAGCAGCGTCGGCAAGCAAACACCTTGTTGTTGCGTCTACAATGGTTGGTGATTTTGCTACTTATCGCGGCATTATTATTCTTATATATTAGCCATCAACGTTTTCAACATAGCGTCAATGAGCGTCTGCAAAGCAACGAGCAGGTGGTCAGCCGTCTAAATGAGATGGATGATCGCATATTTGCCATGAGTCAGCAGACCTTACCAGAGCCGAACGTAGCGACCAATAACCAAGCTCAGAATCAGCTGGATTTATTGCGTATTCAAATACAGGCAGCCAATAGATTATTGGCCGACAATAACGATAGCGCAGCGATAGACTTACTACGTGGTCTGCATTGGCAATTGGCACAAAGCAGCAATGAGATTGCCCCAGCGTTGACCGTGGTCATTAAGCAAAGTTTGCTCAAAGATATCGAACGCTTGCAAGCACAAAGTGCACAACCAAGCCCATGGCAAATCCAAAATCTAGCGATTCAAAATATTCAAGATTTTTTGCACAGTCATGAGCGTGCCGCGAACAGTAATAGTAATGGCACTAGCAATAATAATGGCAATGAAGGTACTCAGCAAAGTAGAGCAGCAAGCAATAATAACCTTGCTTTGACACGCCGCCAATTAACCATTCACGAAGTTATCATGACATTGAATTTAGCGAACCAAGCCAGCAATATGCGTGAACAAGATCAGCTGGTCAGCTATCTGACGCAAGCTCGTAAACAACTAAAAACCTTAGTGCCACAGTCTTCTATGACTGCTAGCAAACAACCTGCGCAAGCAGCAAAAAATGCGACGAGTGCTGCTGAAAGTACAAACGATCTGGCCAAGAACTTAGAAACAATGAAAGCGCCAAGCGATATTCCAGAAGTACTCGATTGGTTAGATAGACTGATTGCCAATGCACCAAAACCAACGCCACTGTTGACCACGCAAATTTTGGACAAGCCCCAAAATTAGGCCGATTCTCAAAAATTGAGACACAGACAATACAAGCAATAAGGTAAGTTATGAGCAGTTTTGATAAGCAATCAGGTTTGGTCTCTGCACCAGAGTATTATCCTCGTCCTGACGAATTGGCGCATTATCCTGTTATTCATCATCAGCCGATTCACTGGGGCGAGATGGATGCGTTTAACCACTTAAACAACGTCGTCTATTACCGTTATGCTGAGTCAGCGCGTATTGCGTATTTGCAGACGTTAGGGATGTTTGATGGCAGCATGGTCACCGTATTAGCACAATCCAGTTGCCAGTATTTGCGTCCCGTGACCTATCCGGATACTTTATTATTAGGCGTTCGTTGTCAACGTTTGGGCAATACGAGTATAACCATAGAGTATCGTTACTATAGTACGGCGCAATTGGCTATCGTTGCGACGGCTGAAGCAGTCGTGGTGCGCTTAGAGAGTGATGGCAAAACTAAGTTGCCTTGGACAATCGAGGAGCGTGAACGACTGCTCGCATTAGAAACAGACGTTGGACACACGCCTAAATTTTAAAAATTAACACCTAATAAATATAAAAAGGCACGCTAACATTACGCTAGCGTGCCTTTTTTTAAGCTTGATTTTTCGACTCAATAACACAAACAGGTTTTAGTCTTGCTGCGGCGCATGCACAAAATCAACCACGTTCAGATCAAAGCCTGATAATGCATAAAACTTCATTGGTGATGACAATAGGCGCATATCACGGACACCTAAATGACGTAATATCTGTGCGCCAACACCAACGCTACGATAAGGCTGCTGCGTGAGCGTTGATTGCGATTCATTATCTGCAGCTTTATCTAACGCATCCCCTAAATCAACGGGTTGGTTGCTACCAATCCAAACCAATACACCGCGATCTGAGGCGCTAATTTCTTTTAATGCCGCTTGTACGCTCCAGCCACTACGGCCAGTCATGTCATTTTTAGCCGCAAACAAATCACGTAATGGATGGAAGCCATGAACACGTACCGTACTGACGCCTTCGCTGACATCACCTTTAACTAACGCTAAATGAGTCTCATCAGCACCAAATTCACGGAAGCGATGCAAAGTGAACGTACCATGTTCAGTCTCAAAAGGATGTGATTCTACTTCTTCTACTGTTTGTTCATTGGCGATACGATAGTTGATGAGATCAGCAATCGTACCAATTTTAAGGTCATGCTCTTTAGCAAATATTTCAAGATCATCACGACGTGCCATCGTACCATCAGCATTGATGATTTCGACGAGCACAGATGCTGGCTCAAGACCTGCTAAGCGTGATAAGTCACAACCGGCTTCGGTATGGCCTGCGCGATGCAATACGCCACCATCTTGCGCGATGATAGGGAAAATATGGCCAGGCTGTACAATATCTTCAGCTTTAGCAGTAGCAGAAACTGCCGCTTGAATCGTACGGGCGCGATCGGCAGCGGAAATACCAGTTGTAACGCCTTCAGCCGCTTCAATTGATACGGTAAAGTTGGTGCTGAATTTAGCTTCGTTGCGTTCAGACATCAGTGGTAAAGACAGCTGATGCGCACGAGCTTGTGAGATGGTCAAGCAGACTAAGCCGCGAGCATGGGTAATCATAAAGTTGATATCTTCAGGGCGCACATGGGTCGCTGCCATGATGATATCACCTTCGTTTTCGCGGTCTTCATCATCCATCAAGACGACCATTTTACCAGCACGAATGTCTTCGATAATCTCAGGAATCGTATTTAAACTCATAGTAAATCTCAATGTCTTATTATTTATAGATAGGTGTGATTTGGAATATAGAGCATTATCTACCTATTGTAGCAGCAGATGATACAAAGCGCTGTTACGGTCAAGCAAAGCGCGCTATCAGTAATGTCATTCAATAAAAAGTGACGCACTTAATAGCTTGTATAGTTCATTATGAGGTCATTTTAACGCTTTTCATCGCAACGTGCTGTGTCATCTTCCCACTATATCGTTCAGTATGTCAAAAATCGTCATAAGTATTATCAATGAGCGCTACCATTTATGCATTAAAGCACACATTGGATAATGAACTGAGCCGTGTTATACGTGGTTAGTCATTACTCGCCGCTTGGTCTTTCAACCAATCCATAAATTGCTTGCTGTGCTGCTCGCGCTGATTGTCTGCAAACTCATAAAAGCGTGTGCCAATTAAATTGTCTGGCAAATATGACTGCGGATAATAGTGGTTGGGATAATCGTGCGGGTAGACATAGTCTAGACCATAGCCTTGATTGCGCATCAATTTGGTCACGCCATTACGCAAATGGAGTGGTACGGGCGAGGCATCTTTTTCTGCCAACGCCATTGCAGCATTGATCGCTTTATACGTGCTATTGCTTTTGGCACTGGTCGCCAGATAAACCACCACTTGCCCTAAAATTAGACGTGCCTCAGGCATGCCAATAGACTGCACACTGCGCAATGCGGCATCAGCAAGGAGTAAGGCATTTGGATTGGCATTGCCGATATCTTCACTGGCCAAAATGACCAAACGCCGCGCAATAAAATCAGCAGGCTCGCCGCCAACCAGCATCCGCGCCATCCAATACAAAGCTGCATCAGGATCGGAGCCACGGACAGATTTTATCATTGCCGATATAATATCGTAATGCTGCTCGCCATCTTTGTCATATCTTACCAAAGCGGTTTGTGCCACTCGGCTGACCAATCCATCATCAATGATAACCGGCGACTGTTTAGCATCAGCCGTTTGAATGGCAAGCTCTAATACATTCAGCGCCTTTCTAGCATCACCATGTGCCAGTTGGCTAATCGTATTTTGCGCTTGTAGATCGATAGTCAGATTTTGCAGAATGTTATCTTCTTGCATGGCTCGTTGCAATACTGCGCTGATTTGCTCTGGTGTCAGAGGTTCTAGACGATACACTTGGCAACGTGATAGCAGGGCGTTATTGACACTAAAGGAGGGATTTTCCGTAGTCGCACCAATCAAGGTAATATCACCAGACTCTACAGCGCCCAGTAATGCATCTTGCTGAGCTTTGTTAAAACGATGAATCTCGTCGATAAAGACCACTGGTGATTCAAAGTTTAAAGAATCTTTGGTATCTAGCACTTCACGCAATTGCTTAACGCCAGTATTCAAGGCGGATAGCGCATGAAAAGGCCTGCCAACTGCATCAGCGAGCAGCATGGCAATGGTGGTTTTGCCGATACCTGCTTCACCATGCAAGATAATGGACGGCAGATGTCCTTGCTCCACTAAGCGTCTTAATGGCGCACCCTCTGCTAATAAATGTTCTTGACCAATAATAGCATCAAGAGTCGTGGGGCGCATACGCTGGGCGAGTGGGGTATCGGCATGAAAGTTAGGCGGCATAGGACTCTCTATTATAGGGTCGGATAATTATGGCTTTACTACAATGACAGAGTGACTTGATGAAGCTGTTTTGTACAGAATAAATATTCGGCAGTCGCTATTTTTTGTAGAAAAACAAAGCTATTTGATAATCAGTATTAGACATCAGTGGTAAAAATAAGCTAATTTATACAAACAGCCCTTAATCATTGCTCTTCATAACTATTATAGTTGAGCTGCTAGGCTAACGTAGATTGACGTTAAGAAAAATCGGCTAAGTGTACAGCTTATGTCTTAGATATTTGTTTTTAAATGCTTGTTTTTCCATGCTTGGGTTTCAGTGTTTGCACCCCTATTTAATGATTTAGCATGATTCACTAGCGTAAGGTAACTCATTAACGATGTATCAGCAGACTCTCAAGCAGTTTTTACAAGCAAGATTTTCAAAAAAACAATCACGAAAGCTGACTGCTGGCGAGATAGCGCTCGCTCATTCGGTATTCGGTAACAGTATCACGCTCGCTGATGTTCACCTTAAAACCGCGCGCTGGGTACTCAAAAATTATGCGGTCAGCCCTAATGGTAATATTTACTTCCATCCGGCAGATTGGATAGCAGATTTTAGCCATGCGTCCATTGGTAAGCAAAGTTGGCTCATACACGAGCTAACTCACGTTTGGCAGCTACAACAAGGATTAAAAGTCGTGCGTGGTGCGACTATCAATCGCCGTTATGATTATGTGCTAGAGACGGGTAAATCCTTTTTTACATATGGTATCGAACAACAGGCACGCATGGTACAAGACTATTTCGTACGTCGGCAACTTGGAAAAGACTGTCAAGATCTAGAAGCTTGTATTCCATTTCTGACCGTACATGCTGTGAATAATGCGACAGATAAAAAGTACGACTAAAAAAACGACATAAACCAGCAATGGATTGCTGTGATAATTCTAACTTTTATTATTTTGCATTAACAAAGGATATGTACTCTGATGTTTAAATTTTTGCCAGAAACGCTGGATAATGAGGCTCATGATAGCGACATGAATAAAAGCTTCTCAGACAAAAGCACCAGCTCTCTACGTTATCCCTCAACGTTACTTGTAGTAATGCTAAGCGGCATATTGCTATTGAGTGGTTGCCAGCAAGCAGACACGCAACCTGAGCCAAAGGACAGTCAAAGCACTGAACAGACGAGTGCTGAAGACAGTCAACCAATGCCGCAAAGTGATTCGGCTGCTGCGCGTATCAAACAGTTTCAGCCACTGTACGTCGCTCAAGCACAAGGGTTGCAGCGTCGACTACAAGCAGAGTATGAGTCATTACAAGCTGCTGACGCATCAGATGACGCAGATCCTTTATTGCTTGAAGGAGCAACTCAGGACACTGCTAATCAGGCCAGTACCCCAGTGACTGATAGTCTTAAGTCAGGAGCAGATGCCATCGACAGTAATGAGTCTGAGCAAGCATCAGTGCCAGTAGCCACTGATAGCGCGGTTAGTCTGGATACTGAGATGAATACCAGTACTGAAGTTGGTGAGCGCGATTTGACTGTACTTAAGCGTATCAGTCTCGAGCCGCGTAAACCTGTGATGATGATTGAAGAGCAAATGATAGAAAGTTATAAGCAAGCGATGGACGCGTTATATCAGCCTGTGACTACGCCGCTTAGTGCAGAGGATTCTGATACGCTGATTAATATAGCCACTTTGACACCGCAGTTATTCGAACATGCAGAAATCGCTGGCAGGGTCAGTGCAAAAAGCCCAGCGCTGGCTCGCTTGATTATTCAACACCAAGTCTGGGAGCAAATAGAAGCTCAGCAAGTCATCGATATGCAACAAATGAAGGTTGATCAGCAACAAGAGTTTGAGACATTGATGACTAAGTTTAATGACACCATCGAAGGGTATGATGAACAGATTGCTAAATATGAGCAGACATTAAAAGAATTCCAATAACACCCCACGTCGTTCTGAACATAAGGATTGAGTTATCAGTAATTTTTAGTAAAACCGATAATATTGATCTAAAAAACGAAGCAATAAAAAATCCCGCACGATGGCGGGATTTTTTATTGCTCAAATACTATTTTGCTTACTTGCGATCTTCGACCTTTACAAAATCACGGCGCGTTTCACCAGTATATAACTGACGTGGGCGACCGATTTTGAATGGTGCACTGTGCATCTCTAACCAATGGCTGATCCAACCAGAAGTACGAGCCAATGCAAAGATTACGGTAAACATTGACGTTGGGATACCGATAGCTTTCAAGATGATACCAGAGTAAAAATCAACGTTTGGATATAGGTTACGCTCGATGAAGAACGGGTCTTCTAGTGCAATTTTTTCTAGCGCCATCGCCAATTCAAGCTTAGGATCATTGATACCAAGTGCTTCTAATACCTCATCACAAGTCTCTTTCATTACTTGCGCACGTGGATCGAAGTTTTTGTAGACACGGTGACCAAAGCCCATTAGCTTCACTTCACGGCTTTTTACTTTTTCCATGAATTCAGGCACGTTCTCGACAGTACCGATTTCATCTAGCATCTCAAGAACAGCTTCGTTCGCGCCGCCATGTGATGGTCCCCAAAGGGCTGCGATACCAGCAGCGATACACGCATAAGGGTTAGCACCCGTAGAGCCTGCTAAACGTACCGTTGACGTAGAAGCGTTTTGCTCATGGTCAGCATGCAAGGTAAAGATTTTGTCCATTGCACGAGTGATGACATCGTTTTTCTGATAATCTACATCAGCAGGCGTGGCAAACATCATGTATAAGAAGTTTTCAGCGTAGTTAAAGTCATTACGCGGGTACATGAACGGTTCGCCTTGAGAGTATTTGTAACTCATTGCAGCAAGCGTTGGCATTTTAGCAATCAGACGAATAGCCGTGATTTCACGATGCTCTTCGTTACTGACGTCTAGGTTGTCATGATAGAAGGCTGATAAAGCACCAACGACACCAACCATAATAGCCATTGGATGCGCGTCACGACGGAAGCCTTCAAAGAACTTACGCAATTGGTCATGGACACCTGAGTGCTTACGGATCTTTTCAAAGAAATCTGCTTTTTGCTCGGCATTAGGCAATTCGCCATGAACAAGCGCATAAGCCACTTCTAAATATTCAGCGTTGTTTGCTAATTGATCGATAGGGTAGCCGCGATGCAATAACTCGCCTTTGCCGCCATCAATAAAAGTAATTTTTGATTCAACAGGTGCGGTTACTTTAAAACCAGGGTCATAAGACCAAAAGCCCGACTCTTGTAAAGCCGCAACATCGATAACTGGGCGCCCTAAAGTACCTTTAATAATTGGAAGTTCGTATTCTTTACCATCTACGGTTAGTTTGGCGTGAGTGTCAGCCATAAATTCCTCTCCATTGGTTGTAACTTGTTAGAATAAAAATATACCGACGCACAGCCTCGCGCCATTACTAGTAAAACGGTCAAAATGTTTTTAACGTATTTAATATGCAGGCTATATTAGCAGCAATTCTCTATGATTTGAAAAAACTTTTAGCAGCAAAGGCACCAACTGGTGTGGTTTCATAGTGTCTATCTACTGTAAATTTTGTATCAAAATATGTCTGCTTGGTTATTTTGCTTAAAAACTGCCCTTTTAGAGCGTTAAGGCAAACTCTATTATGCGCATAATATCTGCATCGATTTACCAAAATAGAGCAAAGCGTATTTTGGCTATCTATGCTAAAAACAGACTGCGTATGAGTAGTAGGCGAACGGAATGGGTCATCTAATCCGCTGAGCTGAGTCGTCAGGGGGGGGTTAGTATTGCACAAATTCGCTTGTTTGTTAAATAAGCCTTCTTATTTCATTAGTTTAGGGATAAATTTGTAATTGTCGCCCAGTCATTTTATAATTAGCGTTACTTAACTGGCACTCGCTTTGTGCGAATTGATAAGTGGTCATGATATAGTGTCGTTTAAAGCTGACTCTATCTATATTTAGTGACGACTAGACGGTGACTGTTTAGACCAGAGCTGTACGTGATGGTCTGATAGATCTTGTTAACTGTCCTATTTTTAAGTAATGAGCCTATTTTAATTAATCCGCTTATGGTTCATATTGATGTAGAGAAGACAGTGATCTTTTTCTATGTGAAAAGTATCAGTAAAAATAGAATAGTTAATCGCTCTAACGAATAGTGCGCTTACTTGTTGGTTAGTCGATAAGCCGCTATTAAAAAGCTTATCAATTTAACGAGTCCCGCTACACCGTTTACCATCCGACCATTTCTTCATATTTAGCGCAAACTAAACGAAGTCAGCTAGCTCTTCCTTACTTTATTCGTCTCGTGTGTTGCTCAATACCTAACTTGATACTATTTATATCAAGCATTGGTTGTTAGCAGATACAGGAGTATAACCGCAAAAAGGATGCCCGCTGTGAAAAGCAACCGACCTATTGATCTGCCTTTAAGCCAAGTGATTAGCGTTAATCGCTCACCGATTGCGATCGCCTCAATCTTGCATCGTATCTCTGGCATTATTCTGTTTTTATTGATTCCTGTCATGCTGTGGTTACTACAGAACTCATTGGCGTCGCCTGAGAGTTTTGAGACCGTATTTGACAACGTACTTGTGCGCTTTTTAGCATGGATATTCGTTGCGGCGATTGCTTATCACTTTGTGATGGGTATCAAGCACTTATTTGCTGATATGGGCATGAATGAAGAACTAAAATCTGGCCGCACTGCGTCTATGGTTAGTTTTGTGATTGCAGCGATTCTAATTGTCGCGTCATTTGTATGGGTGATGTTCTAATGATTAAAAATGATTCAGGAATCAAAAGTGCGACTGGTCTGACCGGTTCAGGCTCACGCGATTGGATTATCCAGCGTATTAGCGCTGTCGTTTTAGCTGTTTATAGTGTGGTATTGCTGGGCTTCTTTTTGACGCATGGCGACGTTACTTATCTTGAATGGTCATCATTCATGACCAGTCTGCCTATGCGCTTATTTAGCTTAGTGGCGGTACTTGCACTAGCTGGCCATGCTTGGGTTGGTATGTGGACCGTGTTCACTGATTACATTACCACTGGCAAATTAGGCTCAAGCGCAGCAGGTCTACGTTTAGTCCTACAGTCATTGATGATTATTGCTATTTTAGTGTTTTTATTTTGGGGCATCATGATTTTTTGGGGTACTGGTTTCGGTGTTGTTGCCGTTTAACTATAGCCAATCCCTATAATATGAATACGGCGTCAGGCTCGCTTAGTCTACTATTTGTAGTACTTCACTCGTCTTACTTGTACCCATATTATATTGAACAGACTATATAGATAAATCCTATTTATCTATATCCAATAACGGATGCACCCAGTAGCACTAGTGACTGATCAAGCATTATAAAGTCGTCCGTTAGTGGTTAAAAATAGTCATAGCCAATCATAGCGTTGGATATTACTGACTTAGTCAGTCACTTATATAATAGGTGCGCTATGGTTTAGTCAGTGAGCGAACCCAATATAAAGATAGATATGCAAATTAGGTGGCTAAAGGTTGTTTGCGTCATCCACTTGGATAATTTCAAGTAGGGGCGAGACAATACAGTGTTTTGTCCAGCAATAGGATGATTTTGAGACAGCCTTTTTATTTACTTCTAAGCATTAACAGGCATTAGGAAAACCGTAATGGCAACTAGACAAGATAATACCATTAGTAATATTAAGACCCTAAACTACGATGCAGTTATCGTTGGTGGTGGTGGCTCAGGTATGCGTGCTTCACTACATTTGGCAGAAGCGGGCATGAAGGTTGCAGTCCTGACCAAAGTATTCCCAACGCGTTCGCATACTGTTGCTGCTCAAGGCGGTATCGGTGCAAGTTTGGGTAACATGAGCAATGATAACTGGCACTTTCACTTTTATGACACCGTTAAAGGGTCAGACTGGTTGGGTGACCAAGACGCTATCGAATATATGTGCCGTGAAGCGCCAAAAGTCGTCTATGAGCTTGAGCACATGGGCATGCCGTTTGACCGTAACGAAGATGGCACGATCTATCAGCGTCCGTTTGGTGGTCATACCTCTAACTATGGCGAAAAAGCGGTACAACGTGCTTGCGCCGCTGCTGACCGTACAGGTCACGCACTATTGCACACGCTATATCAAAAAAACCTAGAGCAAGGTACTGAGTTCTTTATCGAGTGGATTGCTCTTGACTTGATCAAAGACGAAGCCGGCAACATCAATGGTGTTATCGCGCTTGAACAAGAGACTGGTACTGTAGCTGTATTCCAGTCACCGATTACTGTCCTAGCGACAGGTGGTGCAGGCCGTATCTTCGCCGCATCTACCAACGCTTATATCAATACTGGTGACGGTATTGGCATGGCAGTACGTGCTGGTATTCCATTACAAGACATGGAGTTCTGGCAGTTCCACCCAACAGGCGTTCATGGTGCAGGCGTACTATTGACCGAAGGTTGTCGTGGTGAAGGCGCTATCTTACGTAATAAAGATGGCGAAGCATTTATGGAGCGTTATGCGCCAACTGTGAAAGACTTGGCACCACGTGACCTAGTATCACGTTCTATGGATCAAGAAATCAAAGAAGGCCGTGGTTGTGGCCCTAATGCTGACCATATCGTTATGGATATGACGCATCTAGGTGTTGAAACCATCATGAAGCGTTTGCCATCAGTATTTGAGATTGGCAAAAACTTCGCTAACGTTGATATCACTAAAGAGCCGATTCCCGTTATCCCAACCATTCACTATATGATGGGCGGTATTCCAACCACGATTCATGGTCAAGTAATCACTCCTGATCTAGAAGCGGGTACGGATGAAGAAGGTCTATATACGAAAGGCACTGTCGTTAAAGGTCTTTACGCTATTGGCGAATGTGCTTGTGTCAGTGTTCACGGTGCCAACCGTCTAGGTACAAACTCACTACTTGATCTATTGGTATTTGGTCGTGCGGCTGGTAAGCATATCGTTGATGAATTCCATCACGCTGATCATAACTACAAGCCACTTGATCCTCGTGTGCTTGATTTTACAGTGAAGCGTTTAGACAAACTGCAACAGTCTACCGAAGGCTATAACGCTCAAGATGTTGCGGACGAAATTCGTGCGACCATGCAGACACATGCCAGTGTATTCCGTACGCAAGCAATGATGGACGAAGGCGTTGAGAAAATTTTAGCGCTAGGCGACAAAATCGACCAGATTCATTTGGCTGATAAATCACAAGTCTTTAACACGGCCCGTATCGAAGCTTTCGAAGTGGCTAATCTATATGAAGTGGCTAAAGCAACAATGATATCAGCAGCGATGCGTCATGAAAGTCGCGGCGCACACAGTGTGTCCGATTATGACCGTCCAGAAGATGATGATTATGCACCAAACGGTCGTAACGATCATGACTGGATGAAGCATACGCTTTGGTACTCAGAAGGCAACCGCATTATTTATAAGCCAGTACGCAAAGTGCCATTGACCGTTGATTATATCGAGCCAAAAGTTCGCGTCTATTAATTTTTGACTGCGCCGCTGGTCTATATGAACAGCGTTAACGTTTTATCCCTTATTAATTTATTAAAAAGGTGACCGCCAGCTACATGCTCATGCCAGCGCTGTGATAAAGATACTCTATCTAGCGCTGATATGTTGCAACCTTTGTACGCCCGCCATCACCTACGTGTGGAGTTTAGCATTATGAGCCGAGGTACTCGCACCATCGAAATCTATCGCTACGATCCTGATCTGGACGCAGCGCCACGTATGCAAACCTATACAGTTGAGTTGTTAGACTCAGATCGTATGTTGCTTGACGTGTTATTACGCCTAAAAAAGGAAGATGAAACCATCACCTTCCGTCGCTCTTGCCGTGAAGGCATTTGTGGCTCTGATGGCATGAACATCAATGGCAAAAATGGTCTAGCTTGTCTTATCAACATGAACACGCTACCCGAAAAAATTACTGTTCGTCCGTTGCCGGGTTTACCTGTGGTTCGTGATTTAGTCGTCGATATGAACCAATTCTACGAGCAGTATGAAAAAGTACACCCGTACTTAATCAACGATCAGCCAGCACCGCCAACAGAGCGTTTGCAGTCACCTGAGCAACGCGAAAAGCTAAACGGTCTGTACGAATGTATTCTATGTGCGTGCTGCTCAACCAGCTGTCCATCGTTTTGGTGGAACCCTGATAAATTCTTAGGTCCATCTGCACTATTACATGCTTATCGCTTCGTCGCTGATAGCCGTGATGGTGATACGCAAGCGCGTTTGGCACGTTTGGATGATCCGTTCAGCCTATTCCGTTGCCGCGGTATCATGAACTGCGTTTCAGTGTGTCCAAAAGGTTTGAACCCTACCAAAGCAATCGGTCATCTACGTAACATGCTGATAGACCAAGCAGGTTAAACGAGTTAAGCGCTGCTTAGTTTATGTACATATCATAATGAAACACCGTCTCAGTATTAGGCGGTGTTTTTTATTAGCTAGATTTGCGTACTGGTAGGAGATAGAAGGGGTATATCTGTTTACTATTTGGAGAGGCGCATTTGGCTAAAACGCATTAAATCGCTGGTCAAAAGTAAGCCAGTATTAACAATACGTTGGTAGTATGTAAGAAGTCCTGTTATGTAAACGAACTGTCTATATAATTAGCAGTAGAAATGCACGGAGTAAGAGGTTTATAATAGATATTCATTATGTAAATACCTACTATTGAGCAAACAAACTATGTCGTGCAAGGCATGCATGCTAAGCTATACAGCAATGTATGTTTGCCAAAAATGACAATAAATATCCTTCATAAGAAGACATTTCAGCGAAAATAGCCAATTTATAGGCTAGCTGAACGATAGGGTATTTGCAAAAGGTATTATCATTAATAAATTGGTTATAGCTGATAGCAGTATATATAAATTAATGTTGTGAAACGAGTCAGACAAGAAAACTGGACGTTCACAAATAATTTTATCAGATGGCTATTGTTTGAGCTGAGTATTGTAGTAGCGCCATCATTATTACTTGACATATTTTTTATCGATAATGATGAATGTTACTTATTACAGTAGGAACAACGATGCCTTATATTAGTTGTCAGAATATTAGTCATCTAGTTGTCAGAATATTAGTCATCAGAAATTATTAATCATCAGCAATAGCAAATCTTATTACTGTTTAAGCTCAAAAGTCAAAATATCAAATGTACAACGAACGACACAATAATAAGCACGATTCCATTCATTTATCTATCAAATAGACGATTATTATGAATAGTATAACTAAAGAAGCCGCAGACGTAGAACATACTGAACTGGCCGCTGATAATGCCAACTATATCGAAGTGCTTTATGAGCAATACCTGACCGACCCTACTAGTGTTGATACGGATTGGCAAGCGTATTTCGAACAATACAAATCGCCAAACGATGCTCAGCATAATGCTATTAAAGACCAGTTTTTGTTACTTGCTCGCAATCAAACGGCGAACAAGAGCACTCCTGCAACCACAACGACTAGCAATGCAGCTGACTGTGCCGACCCTAAGCAAATGGGCGTACAGCAGCTGATTTCTGCTTATCGTCGCCGTGGTCATCGCCGCGCAAAACTCGATCCATTAGATCTGCACCCACGCGCTGAAGTGGAAGATTTGACGCTTGAGTATCACAATCTTTCAGAAGCCGATCTAGACACCATATATCCCACCAATGATTTGAATATTGGCAAGGACGAAGCACCGTTACGTGAAATTATTGAAATCATGGAACGTGTTTATAGCCGCTATATCGGTATCGAATATATGCATGTTACCACCAGTACAGAAAAGCGCTGGATGGAAAAATATCTCGAAACCAATCTGGGTTATATTGAGTTCGATACAGACAAGCGACTATCTATCCTTGAGCGCTTAACCGCTGCCGAAGGTTTAGAGAAATATTTGGCACGTAAATATACGGGCGTCAAGCGTTTCGGTTTAGAGGGTGGCGAGAGCTTTATCCCTGCTATCAATGAAATCATCCAACGTGCTGGCGGTTATGGCACCAAAGAGATGGTTATCGGTATGGCGCACCGTGGGCGCTTGAACTTATTGGTGAATATCTTAGGTAAAAAACCTGCTGATTTGTTCGACGAGTTCGATGGTAAAGTTCAGCCAGAAAAAGGCTCAGGCGACGTTAAGTACCACAACGGCTTCTCATCTAATGTGATGACGCCAGGTGGCGAAGCGCATTTGGCTTTGGCTTTTAACCCGTCACACCTTGAAATCGTTGCGCCAGTATTGCAAGGGTCAGTACGTGCCCGTCAGGTTCGTCGTAATGACCAACCTCTTTTAGACAATAAAGGCGGTAACTCAGTCTTGCCAATAGTCATCCATGGCGATGCTGCTTTTGCTGGTCAAGGCGTGGTTCAAGAAACGTTCCAAATGTCACAAACTCGTGCTTATACCACTGGTGGTACGGTACATATTGTGATCAATAACCAAGTTGGTTTTACGACCAGTCGTCAAGAAGATGTTCGTTCAACTGAATACTGTACTGACGTTGCCAAGATGGTACATGCACCTATTTTACACGTGAATGGTGATGATCCTGAATCGGTCGTGTTTGCCGCACAATTGGCATTAGATTATCGTCATCAATTTGATAAAGATATCATCATTGATCTTTTCTGCTATCGTCGTAACGGCCATAACGAAGCAGATGAACCTTCTGCCACTCAGCCTTTGATGTACGCCGTTATTAAGAAACTGCCGACGACTCGTACTATTTATGCACAGAAGCTTATCGCAGATGGTATCTTGAGTGCTGAACAAGAAAAGCAATACGAAGATGAGTATCGTGAGTCTTTAGACCGTGGTGACTATGTTGCCAATTCACTGGTTCAAGAACCTAACGAGCAGCTATTTGTAGACTGGAAACCTTATCTAGGACATGATTTGGTTGATGACTGGGATACCAGTGTCGATATCGACATCCTAAAAGGTTACGGACGTCGTATGGCTGAAATGCCAGAAGGCTATAAGCTTCAGCGCCAAGTTCAAAAAGTCGTTGATCAGCGTTTGGCTATGCAAACTGGCGAAGAGCCTCTTAACTGGGGTGCTGCTGAGACATTGGCATACGCATCTTTAGTCGATAACGATAAAGTATTGGTTCGTATTACTGGTGAAGATGTGGGCCGTGGTACTTTCGCTCACCGTCACAGTGAAATTTACAATATCGATGATGGCAGTATGTATGTGCCGTTGGCTCATATGAGTGAAACACAAGCGCGTTTTGCCACCTATAACTCATTGTTATCAGAAGAAGCCGTACTGGCCTTTGAGTATGGTTATGCAACGACCGTACCAAACGCATTGATCGTTTGGGAAGCGCAGTTTGGTGACTTCGTCAACGGTGCGCAAGTCGTCATCGATCAGTTCATCTCGAGTGGCGAAACCAAATGGCAGCGTGTATGCGGTCTGACTATGTTGTTACCACATGGTTTCGAAGGTCAAGGCCCTGAGCATTCATCGGCGCGTCTTGAGCGCTTCTTACAGTTATGTGCTGAAGACAATATGCAGGTCATTACGCCAACGACGCCTGCGCAAATTTATCATGCCCTACGTCGTCAAGCAGTGCGTCCGATTCGTAAGCCATTGATCGTCATGTCACCGAAAAGCCTATTGCGTCATAAGTTGGCTACGTCAAATCTCGAAGAGCTGGCCAACGGTAAATTTGAAACAATATTGCCAGAAATGGATGAGCACAACGCAGACAACGTGACTCGGATGGTGCTATGTGGTGGTAAGGTTTATTATGACTTGCTAGAACAACGCCGCGCGCTCGGTCTTGACCATGTCGCCATCGTCCGTATCGAACAACTTTATCCATTGCCAGAAGAACGGTTGATTGCTGAAATTGAAAAATACAGCAACCTCAAAGAAATCGTTTGGACGCAAGAAGAACCACTTAATCAGGGCGCTTGGTATTACTTGGCACCGCATATGTTCCGTATTGTGGTACCGCATCCAACCAAGGCAAAAGTCATGGAGCCAGTAGCACGCCCTCCTAGTGCTGCCCCTGCGACAGGTTCTGCGAAATTACACGTACAACAGCAACAAGCATTAATCGCTGGCGGTCTTGGTATTAGTGTGGACGAATTGTCTAAGTAGCAGGTTGTCAAAGTAACAGACTAGATAAGACAAATGAATCAGGCGATGACAGTCAGTACGGTGTAAATACTTTAAATCGGTACTGACTGCCTATCACGACTTAATAATAAATAGCAGTATCCAAATCTAAGGAGTATATCGATGGCTGAGATCAAAGCCCCCGTTTTTCCAGAATCGGTTGCCGATGGCACAATCGTTGAATGGCATGTCACTGAAGGCCAACAAGTAAACCGTGATGACCTATTGGCCGAAATTGAAACTGACAAAGTTGTATTAGAAGTTGTGGCACCTGATGATGGAGTGGTAACCAAAATCGTTAAGCAAGTTGATGATACCGTATTGTCTGATGAGTTAATTGCAGAGTTTGAAGCGGGCGCAAGTGGCGCTGGTGCAGACGACAGTGATGCTCCTTCTGTAAATCCAGATCAGCCAGCTGCTCCAGTACAAGCAAAGCAAGCGGCAGATGGCGGTGAGCCAGTACAAGTAACAGATAAGAAAGAAGAAGCTGATCATAAAGATCAAAGCCCAGCAGTCCGTAAAGCGGCAAAAGAGAGCGGTGTCGACCCTAAAGATGTCGAAGGTAGTGGTCGTGGTGGTCGTGTAACCAAGACTGATATGGCAAGCCCGACACTAAAAGCAGACAGCTCTATCAAGTCTGATAGCGGCCGCCCAGTAGCTGAATCAGCTGGTGAGCGCACCGAAAAACGTGTGCCAATGACACGCCTTCGTAAGCGTGTTGCTGAGCGTTTATTATCAGCGACGCAAGAAACTGCGATGCTGACGACGTTCAACGAAGTTAACATGAAACCGTTAATGGACATGCGTACCAAATATAAAGATCAGTTTGAAAAGCGTCATGGCGTTCGTCTAGGCTTTATGTCGTTATTCGTCAAAGCAGCGACTGAAGCGCTAAAACGTTTCCCAGCAGTGAACGCATCACTGGATGGCGACGACATTGTTTATCATGGTTTTTATGATATCGGTGTAGCCGTATCGTCAGACCGTGGTCTAGTAGTTCCTGTATTACGTGATACCGATCGCATGAGCATGGCAGATGTCGAAAGCCGTATCCGTGAACTTGGTGGCTTGGCTCAAAAAGGCAAGCTTGGTCTAGATGACATGACTGGTGGTACTTTCACTATCTCAAACGGTGGCGTATTCGGTTCACTCATGTCAACGCCTATCTTGAACCCGCCACAAACCGCTATCTTGGGTATGCATGCCATCAATGACCGCCCTATGGCAGTTAATGGTGAAGTTAAAATCTTGCCAATGATGTATCTTGCACTATCTTACGACCATCGTATGATCGATGGTAAAGAAGCGGTACAGTTCTTAGTTACTCTCAAAGAGTTGGTCGAAGATCCAACCATGCTCCTCTTAGACCTATAAGCTTCTAAGCTTGTATTGGCAACCGCCGATACAAGCTTTTTAACTTTGGTAGCGTGGTATAAATAGTTTTTAATGATGCTACCGTTTCGAGTAGCAACGTCAGCAGCTATATTTTATTAGCGTTTTTTGATAAATAAATGTGTGGCGTTGATATAGTGTATTAACTAGCAGCGAGAAACATCGTTTATTTCTTAATAAAATAAACAATAGCATAAATGATAAATAAAATAGAAATAGGAACGTACTATGAAAGACAGTTATGATTTAGTCGTTATCGGCGGCGGTCCTGGTGGTTACGAAGCAGCTATCCGTGCAGGACAGCTTGGTATGAGCGTTGCTTGTATCGAAAAACGTGTTTATAAAGGTGAGCCAGCGCTTGGCGGTACTTGCTTAAACGTTGGTTGTATCCCATCAAAAGCACTGCTTGATAGCTCGCATCGTTATGAAGCGACCAAGCATGATCTCGATGAGCATGGTATCAGCACCGGCGATGTCGCTATTGATATCGAAAAAATGATAGAACGCAAAGAAGGCATCGTTAAGCAATTAACTGGCGGTGTTGCGGCATTATTAAAAGGTAATGGCGTTGACTGGTTACAAGGCTGGGGCACGTTGGTTGATGGTAAAGGCGCTGATAAACAAGTTAAATTTGTCGCTTTAGAAGACGAAGCAGAAAGCACTATTACCGCTAAGAATGTGATTCTGGCGGCAGGTTCAGTGCCTATCGACATCCCAGTTGCCAAAACTGACGGCGATCGTATCGTTGATTCTACTGGCGCGCTTGATTTCACCTCAGTCCCTAAACGTTTAGGCGTTATTGGTGCTGGTGTTATCGGTCTTGAGCTTGGTTCAGTATGGCGTCGTCTAGGTAGCGAGGTTGTAGTCTATGAAGCGCTTCCTAGTTTCTTAGCAGCCGCTGACAAAGACATCTCGAAAGAAGCTGGCAAAATGCTGAAGAAGCAAGGCCTTGATATCCGTGTCGATACCAAAGTAACCAATGCTGAAGTCAAAGGTGATCAAGTGGTCGTCACTAGCGAAAACAAAGGTGAGTCGAGCGAAGAGAGCTTTGATAAACTAATCGTTTGTGTTGGTCGCCGTGCTTATTCTGAAAAATTACTTGGCGATGACAGTGGCATTCAATTGACCGAACGTGGTCTTATCGATGTGAATGATCAGTGCAAAACCAATCTTGATGGCGTTTATGCCATTGGCGATTTAGTCCGTGGTCCTATGCTTGCGCACAAAGCAATGGAAGAGGGCATGATGGCTGTGGAACGTATCCATGGCGAAAAAGCTCAAGTTAACTATGACACCATCATCAATGTCATTTATACTCACCCAGAAATTGCATGGGTAGGCTTAACTGAGCAAGAAGCTGAAGCAGCTGGCTACGAAGTTAAAACAGGCTCGTTCAATCTAGCGGCTAACGGCCGTGCATTGGCTCAAAGCGAAGCAGAAGGCTCTATCAAAGTAGTGGCTGATGCTAAGACAGATCGCTTGTTAGGTATGCATGCTATCGCTGCTGGTGCTGGTGATATCGTCCATCAAGGTATGATTGCGATGGAATTTGTCTCCAGTATCGAAGACTTGCAGTTGATGACTTTTGCGCATCCAACGATGTCAGAAGCTGTGCACGAAGCGGCGCTATCTGCAGATGGCCGTGCTATCCACGCTATTCAGCGCAAAAAACGCAAGAAATAAGCAGTTGCTCGTTTAATTATTATCGATTTACAACCTGATTGTGGTATCGCTATTTTGGCGATAGCCACGATCATGAGTGCGTCAGACGTATGATTAATATATGCATGGGCGCACTTGATTTCACTTTTTATTAATTGTAAAAAATAAAGGATACAATCAATGAATTTACATGAGTATCAAGCAAAAGAGCTATTAAAAAGCTACGGTTTGCCGATTCAAGAAGGCATCCTCGCCTATAGTGGCGACGAAGCTGCTGCTGCTTTTGATAAAACGCCAACTGACATTGCGGTTATCAAAGCGCAAGTACATGCTGGTGGCCGTGGTAAAGCGGGCGGTGTAAAGCTGGTTAAAACTCGTGAAGAAGCCAAGCAAGTAACTGAAGAGCTAATCGGTACTAACCTAGTAACGTTCCAAACTGATGCTGATGGTCAGCCAGTAAATTTTGTATTAGTTGCAGAAGATATGTACCCAGTACAAACTGAGCTATATCTTGGCGCAGTGGTTGATCGTGCGACTCGTCGTGTTACCTTCATGGCATCAACCGAAGGTGGTGTTGATATCGAAGAAGTAGCAAACGAGACGCCAGAAAAAATCTTCAAAGTACATGTTGATCCTTTAGTTGGTCTAATGCCTTTCCAAGCGCGCGATGTTGCGTTCAAACTGGGTCTAGAAGGCAAGCAAATCAACCAGTTCGTTAAATTGATGACTGGTGCTTATAAAGCTTTTGTTGAAAACGACTTTGCATTAATGGAAATCAACCCATTAGCCGTTCGTGAAAATGGCGAAATCGTTTGTGTTGATGGCAAAATCGGTATCGATTCGAATGCACTATATCGTCTGCCTAAAATTGCAGCACTACAAGACAAAACTCAAGAAAATGAGCGTGAGCTTAAAGCAGCTGAGTTTGATCTAAACTATGTTGCCCTAGAAGGTAATATCGGTTGTATGGTTAACGGTGCTGGTCTTGCGATGGCGACCATGGATATCATCAAATTGTATGGCGGCAAGCCTGCTAACTTCTTGGACGTTGGCGGCGGCGCAACTAAAGATCGCGTTGTTGAAGCATTCAAGATCATTCTTGAAGACAGCAGCGTTGAAGGTGTTCTAATCAACATCTTCGGTGGTATCGTACGTTGCGACATGATTGCAGAAGCCATTATCGCTGCTGTTAAAGAAGTCGATGTACAAGTACCTGTCGTTGTACGTCTAGAAGGTAATAATGCTGAAAAAGGCTTACAAATTCTAGAAGAGTCTGGTCTTAAGCTGACTACAGCTCAAGGCCTAGCAGATGCCGCTCAAAAAATTGTCGATGCTGTAAAAGCATAATATATTTAAGGCATAGTCCTTAAAATATAAGCGTTTAAGCATAGTAGTCAACGCGTGATAGTGGCTTTTATATAGAAATTGACCATTAACATTGAATAAAAATGGTGTTGAGAGTCGCTATTACAAGACAACCGAATACAAGGAATAAATAATGAGTGTATTAATCGATAAAGATACCAAAGTATTGGTACAAGGTTTCACTGGTAAAAATGGTACGTTCCACTCTGAGCAAGCGATCGAATACGGTACTAAAGTAGTCGGCGGCGTAACGCCAGGTAAAGGCGGTCAAACGCATCTAGGCCTACCAGTATTTAATACTATGGCAGAAGCTATGGAAGCAACTCAAGCTGATGCTTCTGTTATCTATGTACCAGCACCATTTGTACTAGATTCTATCGTTGAAGCAATCGATGCTGGCGTTAAGTTGATCGTAGTGATCACTGAAGGCGTACCGACTATCGATATGCTAAAAGCAAAACGCTATCTTGAAGAAGCGGGCGATGTGCGTTTAGTTGGTCCTAACTGCCCAGGCGTCATCACTCCAGGCCAGTGCAAAATCGGCATCATGCCAGGCCATATTCATCAACCAGGTAAAGTGGGCATCATCTCACGCTCTGGTACATTGACTTATGAAGCGGTTGCTCAAACAACTAAGCTTGGTTTTGGTCAGTCAACTTGTATCGGTATCGGTGGTGATCCTATCCCTGGTATGAACCAGATTGACGCACTGAAATTGTTCGAAGCTGATCCACAAACTGAAGCTATTATCTTAATCGGTGAGATCGGTGGTACTGCTGAAGAAGAAGCTGCTGCTTATATCAAAGACCATGTAACTAAGCCAGTTGTTGGTTATATCGCTGGTGTTACGGCTCCAGAAGGCAAGCGTATGGGTCATGCTGGCGCTATCATCTCTGGCGGTCAAGGTACTGCTGAAGAAAAATTCAAAGCGTTTGAAGATGCTGGTATCGCGTATACACGTGACCCATCTAAGCTTGGCGAGAAGCTAAAAGAAGTTACTGGTTGGTAATTCAGAATTAATTCTGTAATGTAACTACTAAAACCATGTTGAAATATCAAGAAGACACCCCTACAATGGGGTGTTTTTTATTGATTTGATAATAGTGATTCTAGGGTGAGAAAAAATGTTAAGTAATTCAACGATTTTAGTGACAGGTGGCACAGGTTCTTTTGGACATAAATTTATTCCAATGACTCTTGCAAAGTATAATCCTAAGAAAATTATCATTTTCTCTAGAGATGAAATGAAGCAATGGGAAATGGCGAAGCTATTTGAGGGTGATGATCGAGTAAGGTTCTTTATTGGTGATGTGCGTGATAAAGAACGCTTATATCGAGCATTGGATGGTGTTGATTATGTTGTACATGCTGCTGCAACCAAAATTGTTCCAACAGCAGAATATAATCCTTTTGAATGTGTAAAAACAAACGTGCATGGGGCAATGAACTTGATCGATGCTTGCATAGATAAAGGTGTTAAAGGCGTAGTTGCATTATCAACTGATAAAGCAAGCAGTCCTATAAATCTATATGGTGCTACTAAACTCACTTCTGATAAATTATTTGTAGCAGGAAATGCTTATAGCGGTCAGCACGTGTCTAAGTTCTCTGTCGTAAGATATGGTAATGTGATGGGATCGCGTGGATCAGTAATTCCTTTCTTTTTGTCAATCAAAGAAAGAGGCGAGCTACCTATTACTGATGATCGTATGACACGTTTTATGATTACTTTGGAAGAAGGTGTTGAGCTTGTATGGCATGCTTTTGAAGATATGGAAGGTGGTGAGATTTACGTTAAAAAAATTCCATCAATGAATATTATGGACGTAGCAAAAGCTGTAGCACCAGAAGCTACAACTAAGGTAGTTGGTATTAGACCAGGTGAAAAACTACATGAGCAAATGATTGGCGCTGAAGACTCTTATTATACCTATGAGTATCCAGAGCATTTTAAAATCTTACCAACCATTAACAATTGGGGTCATTCACCTGAGAGAGTAAAAGACGGTAAATTAGTTCCAGAAGGTTTTGTTTATTCAAGCGATAACAACACAGAATGGATGCCAAGAGAAGAACTTGAGTCTTGGATAAAAGAAAATAAAGATAATATTGGTAAAATATAATGGAATTTATCCCATACGGTCGCCAAAATATTACAGAGGAGGACATTGACGCAGTCGTCAATGTTCTTAAATCTGACTATTTAACGCAAGGTCCTAAAGTACCAGAATTCGAAAATGCAATTAAAGAGCATTGCAATGTCGAATATGCTTTGGCAATGAATAGTGCTACTTCAGCCCTTCATGTTGCATGTTTGGCTTTAGATGTTGGCAAAGATGACATTGTTTGGACGACACCCATTACATTTGTAGCATCTGCAAATTGTGCTTTATATTGTGGTGCTACTGTAGATTTTGTAGATATTGACCCGAAGACTTATAACTTGTCCATTCAAGCGTTGAGAGAGAAGTTACAGGCTGCTAAAATAGAAAGTAAGCTACCAAAAGTGGTTATCCCTGTACACTTATGCGGCCAGCCTTGTGATATGGAGAGTATATATGCGCTTTCTAAGGAGTATGGGTTTTCTATTATTGAAGATGCCTCTCACGCAATAGGCGGCAATTATAAAAATGAACCTATTGGTAGTTGTCAATATTCAGACATCACGATATTTAGTTTTCATCCAGTGAAAATTATCACGACTGCTGAAGGTGGTGTAGCTACCACTAACGGTAAATATCTAGCACAAAAAATGGACTTATTACGTAGCCATGGTATTACTCGCGACTATGAGTTGATGACACATGAACCTGATGGCCCTTGGTATTATCAACAAGTTGACTTGGGTTATAACTATCGGATGACAGAAATGCAGGCAGCACTTGGGGCCTCGCAAATAAAAAGATTACCAAGTATCACAAAAAGTCGTCATGAAATTGCAAATAGATATGATGTGAAATTAGCCAGTCTTTCCGTGACTGTGCCTTTTCAAATTGAAAAGTCTTATTCTGGACTTCATCTTTATGTAATTAGATTAAAGCTTGGTGATATTAAAGCGACACACTTAGAAGTATTCAATGCTTTACGTGCAGCCAATATTGGGGTCAACCTTCATTACATTCCTGTCCATCTTCAGCCTTATTATCAAAAGCATTTTAATTTCCAAATGGGTGACTTCCCACAAGCGGAACAGTACTATAAAGAAGCTATTAGTTTACCTTTATACCCAGATTTAACTGAAGAGCAACAGGATTATATTGTTGAAACTTTAGAAGGCGTATTAAAAAATGACTAACATAGCAGTAATACCTGCCAGAGGAGGAAGCAAACGGATACCACGGAAAAATATTAAAACGTTCCATGGCAAGCCATTGATCTCTTACTCAATAGAAGCGGCAATGAAAAGTGAGTGCTTCGATAGAATCATTGTTTCTACTGATGACGAAGAAATAGCAGAAATATCTATAAAATTTGGCGCTGAGGTACCGTTTTTTCGTAGCAACGATCTATCTAATGATTTTGCAGGAACTACTCCAGTGATTCAAGACACTATCTTGCAACTTGATGATAATAATATTGAATATATATGCTGTATCTATGCGACAGCACCTATGTTGTCGTACCAAGATATACGTTCAGGATTGAATTCCATTACATCGGAAAAAGACTGTAACTATGCTTTTAGTATTACTACTTATGATTTCCCGGTTCAACGTTCCTTATTATTGAATCAGCAAAACAAGGTGGCAATGCACAATCCAAACCTATTTAATAGTCGTTCCCAAGATTTAGAAGAATGTTGGCATGATGCAGGGCAATTCTATTGGGGTACTAAAGATGCTTGGGAAAAAGGGTTACCCATCTTTAGCTCAAATGCTATAGGTCTAAAGCTTCCTCGACATCGCGTACAAGATATTGATACTTTAGAAGATTGGCATATGGCGGAAATGCTGTATCAAATTTGGAGCAAGGATTGAGAACGATAGGTTTTAGAGTTGACGTAGCTGAGCATATAGGAACAGGTCACTTACAACGTTGTCTTACATTAGCTCGTGAATTTAGGAAGATTTCCATCTCGAGCATTTTCTTTGTCAGAGAATACGATAAAGAATTGTTGAGTTTAATCACTATTAGTGATTTTATTTATCATGTCATTGGGTATTCTTCGTTGGAAAATATTTCTGAAGATCATTCATATTGGTTAGGAGTTTCTCAGGAACAAGATGCTCAAGAGTTCATTTATGCTGTTTCTGAGCAACCCATAGATATGATAATCATTGATCATTACTCACTTGATAGCGTTTGGGAAGACATGGTAAAAGATACAGTATCTTTACCTGTAGCAGTAATTGATGACCTAGAAAACCGCAAGCATACTTGCGATTTACTGATTGATCAAAATTACTGGCCCAATCCCAACTCTAGATATGATGGTTTGGTATCTAGCCATTGTTTACGGTTATTGGGCCCAAAGTATGCTCTGCTTAGAGATGAATTCATTTCTTTACGAGAGCCAAAAATGCAAAAATCTTCAAATAAACTTGAGACTGTATTAGTAAACTTTGGAGGCGTTGGTAATCTGCGAGTCTGGAAATCCTTTTTACCTGCTCTAGTTAAATGCCATAAGTTTAATTTTCATGTTATCACTGGCAAATTATCTTCAGAAGATTTTCATTACTGTGAAAATATAGTCAAACAGTCCAAGCATATATTTTTAGAAGAGAAAACTGATCAGATGTCATATTTAATGAAAAGTAGTGATTTTGCTTTGGGTGCTTGTGGTTCTACAGTATGGGAAAGATTCTGCTTAGGGCTAAATTCAGCCTTGATCGATGTGGCAGATAATCAAAAAGATTTGGTAAGCTATTTACATGAAAGAAATTTAATAGATTACCTAGGCAGCTTGGATAATATAACGGTAAATTCTATATCCAAATATCTTACTGATCTATCGATGAATAGTTTGAAATATCAAAAGCGTAGAAAAGAGATTATGCAGCTAGTAGATGGTATGGGCGCAGATAGAGTAGCAAAAAATATCATGCTTATTCACTCCAATAAGTATAATGAAAGAGTTTTAGGTACAATTTAGATAGATATAGGTCGGCCATACTGTATATAAATAACTAGAATAGTTAAGGGATCTAAATATGTTTAAAGGTAATTTTCGCAAATTAGTTGATGAAGACATTAATAGACTATATGAGTGGAGAAACAGAGATGAAATCCGATTGAATATGTACAATCACGATATTATAGACTATGAAACTCATGTATCTTGGTTTAATAAAGTGGGGCAGGATAGTACTAATCAATATTTTATTTACGAGCAAGATGGCAATCCTCTAGGATTAGTTTCTTTTACTAATATTGATAGTTCTAATAAAACTGCTTCATGGGCTTTTTATTCCGCAAACGTTTCGATAAGAGGAATCGGTTCTGAAATGGAAAGGTTAGCGCTTGATTATGCCTTTAAACACTTAGAGTTAAATAAGCTTTATTGCGAAGTTCTTGATTTTAACTTCCCTGTAGTTAAGTTTCATCGTAAGCATGGCTTCAAAATTGAAGGTATCAAGAAACAGCATTATTGTAGAGATGGTAAATATTATGATGTATATCAGTTGTCACTATTCAAAAAAGATTATGATAAAATCTCTAAAGACGATTTTAAACCGAGTATCAACAAATACTATAAATGGAATTTTTCGGTAGAATCTTCTAAAATTGACATTTTTGCTGATTTTTCAGGGGATAATAATCCAATTCATATTCAAGATGAGTCTGCAATAGAATTGGGGTTTGAGGGTAGAATTGCTCATGGAGCAATTTTAGTTGCTGAAATTTCACGAGTAGCTGCTTCAGATTATCCTGGACCCAACACTATCTATGTGGGCCAAGATCTAAAATATTATTCACCTGTTTATCCAGATATGGAAATAATTGGTCAAGCAAGTTTACTCACTCAAATAGGTAGATATTGTCTTATTGAATACAAGATGTTTGATAAAGATAACAAGCTATTGATGACAAGCCTTTCTGAATTCTTAATAGGTAAATAATATGAAAATTAACGATAGAAACATTGGTAGAAACTTTTCTCCTTATATTATTGCTGAAATGTCAGCAAATCATAATGGTGATATCGAGAACGCATTTCGAATAATCGAAATGGCTAAGCGTTGTGGAGCTGACGCAGTGAAAATGCAAAGTTATACGGCTGATACTATTACTTTGAACTCTAATAGAGATGAGTTCAAAATTAAAGGCGGTTTGTGGGAAGGCCAAACATTGTATGAGCTGTATCAATCTGCTTATACTCCATGGGAATGGCATAAACCTTTGTTTGATCGAGCCAGATCGATTGGTATTACTATGTTTAGCTCGCCGTTTGATACTACTGCAGTTGATATGCTAGAGGACTTGAATACGCCAGCATACAAAATCGCAAGCTTTGAAGCGATTGACTTACCACTTATTAGGTATGTTGCTCAAACAGGCAAACCTATGATTATATCGACTGGTATGGCAAATAATGAGGAGATAGCGGAAGCCATTGAAGCTGCGCGAAGTGGTGGTTGTGAGCAGCTGGCAATCTTACATTGTGTCAGTGGTTATCCAGCACCATCTAGTGATTATAATCTAAGAACCATAGTAGATATGCAGCAGCGCTTTGGATTATCGACAGGGCTGTCCGATCATACATTGGATAACACTACAGCGATAGCTAGTGTGGCTCTTGGTGCCAATATCATAGAAAAGCATGTAACCTTAGACAGAAGTGGTGGGGGTCCTGATGATAGCTTTTCTTTAGAAGCGTCTGAATTGCAGCACTTATGTGATGCTAGTCGTATATGTTGGGAAGCATTAGGTGAAGTAGATTATGGTCATAAATCGAGTGAGAAAGCCAACGTACAGTTTAGAAGATCATTATACTTTGTAAAACCATTAAAAGCAGGAGATATCATTACTCCTGACTCTATCAGAAGTGTAAGACCAGGTTTTGGGCTACCTCCCAAGATGTTGGAAAATATTATTGGCAAAACAGTATCAGTCGATGTTGATTATGCTACGCCTGTGACATCCGAAGCTATTGCAAAGTAATATAGTAGAGTATATCAAGTATGATAGATAAACAGTCCAAAGCCCATCAGAAATCCGAGTTAGCCGAGTATTTTTCAAAACGTACTCAAAATCATTGGAAAAAAAAAGTACCAACTGGTAAAGACTATCAATTCGTAGTTCATGACCCTTATGAAATATTTGGAGAAGATAGTGGTTTTGAAAAGCTATATTTGGTAGGAAAAAACTGGGTAGAAGGTACAGATAAGCCTATAGCAGTTGCTATAGGTTGTAATGACTGGAAGTTTGGATTCATTGCAGATTATTTAGATGAATTTAGAGTAGCATTTGCACCGCGTAAATTAACAAACTATAAAATGATAGGCGTAATGCAGCGTTTATCTATCAAACCTGAAGTAATAGTAATATGGGGCTACAATGAAAGCACATTTTTAAACAGGTATATAAGCTATAAAAACATAGATATATGGCGTGTAGAAGATGGCTTTATACGTTCAGCCAACCTTGGTGCTAGTGGGGCTACTCCATACTCGCTCGTTTTTGATAAGTCCGGCTTATACTATAATTCTAATAATCCTTCTGACGTTGAAAAAATTCTAAATAGCCATGATTTTAATATTAATAGCAATCTAACAGAAGAAGCGTCCAAGCTTTTACAACTCATTATAGATCTAAAAATATCTAAATATAATCCTCCAGCTATATTTCATGATACTAGTCTTAAATTAAAGAAAAGAGTGCTAGTCATTGGACAAGTAGATAATGATGCATCAATTCGATACGGTAATCCTGATAAATGGACTATGGAGGATATGGTTCGGCTAGCTAAATATGAGCACCCAGACGCAGAAATACTTTATCGACCTCATCCAGAAATATTCAAAGGGTTTCAAGAATCTAATTTTAAGAACACCAATGTAGAGCTTTTTGCTGAAATATTATCGCCTGATGAGCATATTATTGAACTATTAGAGAGAGTAGATCATGTTTATACTATTACCTCACTTACAGGGTTAGAAGCCTTATTAAGAGGTAAGACAGTAACTGTCTTAGGAAAGCCCTTCTATGCAGGATGGGGTCTGACAGACGATAGATGTATATTCGAATCAGATAGACGTACAAGGCAGCTTACATTGTTGGAATTGTTTGTTGGTGCTTATCTAATATATCCGAGATACATAGTAGGGGTTAAAGAGCAGTCTAATGATAATATATATCCATTATTCACTACTATACACAAAATACGTAGTGAAATATTACAGTTGACCTACCAAGCTGATTACAAAGATATATTAGATGATAGCTTAGAGACTTCTATACAACTTAATGTTCAGCACGCCTTGAGAAATATTTCTACTTGTAATAGTAAATCATATCAAGAAATATTCATTTTTTTTAAGCCTTACATAATAGATGATTTTGTATTGAATTACATTTGGAGTGAATTACCACAAGAGAGCAAGCAGGGTTTTTTGCGTGCTATATTGAATATATGTGATCAAGATATCATTATTGAGTTTTTATATGATATAAAGGATCAGATAGATCACTTGCTCCTAAGTGAACTAATATCCAACTTCTTCCCCAACCATAAAAATATAAGCTTGGGCGAAGTTGAAGAGTTTTTTAAAGAATTTAATGCCTTAGTTAATGAACCTCATCCACAGCAGAAAATCCTTATAGAAGAACAAAGCTTAGATGAAAGCTTGAACGAGTCGGATTTTAAAGAGCAAAACTTTATAGAGAAAAATTACAAACTAAGTAAGCTATTAACAAGCCAGCTTAATTTTTTTAGTTCAAGAAATGATTATGTTCAATCACTAGTAATTATCAAAAAGCTCATACGGTTAACAGCTAGTTCAACAGTTAAAATTAATCACCTTAATGTAGCTTCAAGAACTTTATACAATAAGTTTAGCTTCAATCAGTCCTTGGGTGTTAGCTTGTTATCAATGATGGTTAATATAGAGAAGAACAATAGGAGAGCACTAAATCAGTTTATCGATAATAAGTTCATAATTGAAAATTATAATATTCCAGCACTTATAGATGAAATATTATTATCTATAAAATTAAATCCAGAGCTAATCTCTAAGTATCGTGTTTTAACTGGTAGGAATTCTGTTTGGTTTGATATTATTGGGTCTAGCGCTTATTTAAGTACTGATAAAACCATATCTAGATTAATGGGGTTAATCGAACATGGGGATTATATCGCTTCTAAAAAACTGTTTTTAGAGTTATACAACTCAAAAAATACAAGACCTGATAAATTACTTAAGGTCTATACGGATTTTCTGCATTCTGAAGGACAGGATATAGAAGCTATAAATATACTAGAAAACTATTTAAAGTTCAATACGAGTGAATTTATTATAAAACAGTTAATACGTTTGAACATATTCATCGGTGATTTTGATAAAGCAGAAGAATATATAAACTATTGTATTAATATAGGGATGGAACTGAACTCTACATTTAGTATGCCAGTTTTACAACAAAGAGGTAGGATTGGTGAGGCATACGCGTGCTATATCAATGAAAACTTTACCAATGATATTGGTTTTTTATTAGGAAACAAGTTCAGAGAAGCTAACAATATTTCTGATATTGGCGCTAAAGATAATAGTTTGATATTAGCTGTTTACGGGCCTGGTGATGAAATCAGGTTTATGTCTATCTATAACGATTTTGAACAAGCTTATTTATCAAAAGCATTTACTATTTCATGTGATTATAGACTATATAATATTCTTTGTAGGTCTTTTAAAAATATAGATTTTTTACCTATTCGTAGAACAAGAGGCTTTAATAAAAACTACCCAGTATGTGATTATGATCGACTGCCTTCTACTACGCTTACTACTATTTTAGATAATTCTGCATTTGACAAGATAGTTGATTACGATAAAGTATATCTGGTCACAGATTTTGTAGGAAAATTTAGAGAAAGTTACTCAGACTTTACTGGTAAAAAGTATCTTTATGCTGATGTTGATCTAATTGATAAATATAAGCAACGTTTACAATCTTACAAGACATCTGGTAAAAAATTAGTGGGGTTAAATTGGAGAAGTAGCTTAACGAATTTTACTCGTATGGAGCATTACCTAGATATAGAACAATTACAGCCTCTTTTTACAAATGATAATATTCAGTTTGTAAACTTGCAATATGATGATTGTACCGAAGAGTTAGTATGGTTGGAACGTAAATTCCCTGGAAAAATGATCAATTTTAGTGATATTGATCAATATGATGATCTGGACGATGTAGCAGCTTTAATGATGTGCCTAGATTTAGTTATTGCACCTGCTACAACAGTCGCAGAATTAGCAGGCGCTTTAGGCGTAAATACTTGGTTGTTTTCTAATTCTTCACAGATTTTATGGAGAAAAGTAGATGATAAGGCGACCGATGTATGGCACAACTCAATGACTATTGTAGATGTCCCAGATAAAGGTGATAAAAATGTATTGGTCAGCGAGTTAACAATGAGACTTAATAATTTTGGTTTTTCTGATGAGTAGTATTATTTATCTTAATTACACAGCGATTGACCCTCATATAGGCTGTATTGGAGTATGCTATGCTCATTTAACATCTCTATTTAGTAGAAACATAGTAGTAGAAACCTATAGTAATTCTCAGATCAAGCAGTATTGGAAGGGCGATCGCCCTTCTTCTCTTGAATACATACAAAATAGTGCAATAGCTAATAGACTTTACGCATGTGATGGAATAGTGATAAATGGTGAAGGTACCTTGCATCATAATAGAGGTTTATTTTTGTTGGCTATAGCCGAGTATGCAATAAATATTGGTAAGCCAGTTTTTTTGATCAATGCTACCATACAAGAAATTGACGGTTTTGATGATGTTTTTGGGAGGTTTACTGACTTAGCTGTGAGAGAATTTGCTTCTTATGATTACCTGCGTCGTAAGGGCATTGAATGTCGACTAACGGTTGATAGTATAGTAAACGCGGATTTTAGTAATGACACTAATATGGACTTCAATTCAAAAATAGTAGTTAATGATTGGCATCCTCACGTAGAATCAGTTGTTTATCCTATTGTTAGCAAAGTCCAAGCTGATTATGATGTTTTATATTATCCATTACAAAATAACAAAGCCTATGAAAGCTGGCAGCACACTGTTGCTAATTATCAAACAGCAGAGTTGATTATAGCACCTAGATATCATTCAATTTATCTTAGTGGGCTAGCAGGTAAACCTTTCGTAGCTTTACCTTCTAATTCTCATAAAGTGGAAGGTATCATAAAATCATCTGGTCTTCCCTTACCAATATGTTCTCATCCAAGAGATCTTGAAGGTTTTATAAATCAGGCTCTGAAGAGTCGAAGGTTATATGAAGAATTTAAAGAGTTTTTAGAAGAAAGTAAAAATAAGGATTTTGAAGTTTTTGATAATTACTATGGTTTACCTCTTGAAAGCTATATCCTAAAAAGTACTAGGGTCATTAATCAGTGGCATGAAAAGATTGCTAACCATCATAGTATATCTGAGTCTAATTTCTATAAAGATTTACTAAGAAAAGATATGCTTTTAAGTAAAAATAGCTTAGCAGTTAAAAATGATGTTATAAAAAATCGTCTCTATACTATTTATTATAAAAAATATAGCACTATTTTTATAAAGGATAGTAATTTAATATTTAATTCGGCCCTTGCAGCTTACGGGGTAAGAGACTTTGTTGCTTCTGAAAAACTATTTCAGCTATTGATCGACTTAAATGCCAAACTTGCTTATAAATACTTAGAGTATCTATATATGGATCTAGATCGTTATCCTGAAATATTGGATGCTGCATCTAAAAACATGGATGATTGGAACCAAGCTAAATACATCTACTTACTTCATAGTCATAAAATGCAAGAGGCTTGGGAGCTACTACATTTTCGACCTTTCAGTAAAAATTTGATTGAAAAGGGAAGCCACTATTCCCTTCATTTAGATACTCAGAAAATCACAGTGATAATGGAAGGTGGTATTGGTGATCAAGTTAAGCAATCATTAGTATTCAAACCTCTCAGTGAAAATTTTTTTGAAATAAGTATAGTCTGCGATGCGAGACTAATAGCACCTTTTAAGAGAGTAAATCCCAATTTTAGTTATATAGATCAAAATGATTTTCTGAATGATCACTGTGTGATGGTGCCAGCTCAAGATTTGTTTCGCTATTTCAGGCACGATTTAGAAGATATTTATTTAACTTTAAAGGTTGATAAAAACTTGAAAGAATATTGGTCCACTTTATTTAATAGTTTTGGGAAGAGTAAAATAATTGGTGTGTGCACAGGTACGGAGATAAGTACTCCCGAGAGAATAGCTAATATATTCTCAGCTAAAAATTATAATAAAATATTTGAAGTGTACAATGATTTTTTGTATGTAAACATTGGTATACCAAAATTTAATAATATCAACGTATATGAACCGAAAATAGATAAAAAAAATGACATTGAAAATGTTTTATCGATAATAGAGTGTTGTGATTTCATAATAACACCTCCGAATAGTTTGCTGGATATCTGCGGCGGTTTAGGAAAAAATGTTATCGCCATTTCTACTGGTAATAAATTTATTTGGCGATTTGATAAAGATTATCATGATATATATCATAAGAACACTAAATGGGTTGTGACGAAAACGGTGGATAAGAAGACCATAACCATACATAAATGCATCAGTATTATTGAAACGATGTTATGATTGAGAATGTATTGCTTAATAAATTCTTGTATTATTTTGACGTCATTAATTTTCACATTATCGACTAGAAAAGCAATTGCTTAGTGAGGGATACCCTCAAAGTAACATGTCATTCGGTAATTCTCCTAAGAATAAGGGCACTTGAAAGTAAAGATTAACTGCTCAGACGTCATCAGCAGGAGATTATCATCAAAAAGTCACGCTTTACTGGTAAAGCTTTGAGCTCAGTATTTATTGTCCTATCAGTGCATTGCTAATGCTCCCTATGAATTAACCGTTCTTTTGCCTTGCAGTTAATACAGCAATCCATTCGCAGTTCAAAACTATATGTATAGCTCTCTTCCATATTTGTTTTATCTTATAATGTAACCTCTTCTTATGAAAAAAATCACTCACGCCGTTATACCCGTTGCAGGCTTTGGCACACGTATGCTACCGCTATCTAAATCTGTGCCAAAAGAGCTATTGCCACTAGGTAATCGTCCCGCTATCCATTATGTCGTCGAAGAGGCGATTGCTGCTGGTATTAAGCATATTGTCTTGGTTGGTCATGCACAAAAAAGTGCGATCGAGAATTACTTCGATATCAATGCTGAGCTGGACAGTCAGATTAGAGCGAAAGGTAAAGACGCGCTGGCGGATAGCTTAAACTGGTTACCAGACGATGTGACAGTCTCTATGATACGCCAAGGCAAGGCATTAGGTTTGGGTCATGCGGTACTCGCGGCTCGCCCCATTATTGGTGAGCATGATTTTGCCGTATTATTGCCCGACGTTGTGCTTGATCCGTTTACCAATGATATGACTGCTGATAATTTAGCCTTTATGATTGATGCTTTTGCCAACGATGCACACTCACAGATATTGGTCGATAATGTTGCCGATGAAGATGTGCATAAATATGGTATTGCTAAGCTGAGCGACGCTATTGAGATTGATGAGCAATCAGATACTAATACTAGCTTTAAAGTCGCAGGATTTGTAGAAAAACCTAGTTTAGCAGAAGCCCCCTCAAAGCTAGCTGTTGTAGGACGTTATGTCTTTAGCAATCAAATCTTTGACTATTTGACTAATACCAAAGCCTCGGTCGGTGGTGAAATTCAGCTGACCGATGCTATCGATGCCTTGATTAGCGAATACGGCGTGAATGTCACAACCATGCGTGGCGACAGCTATGATGCTGGTGACATGCGTTCATATATGCAGGCGTTTATCTATTTTGCCGAGCAACAATTAGCAGGCGATGAATAGCTGATGAATGAAATAAAGGGCGATAACGCTTACAACAGTGCTCGAAATTCTACCTACTGGCAGCAATTGCAAACGCTTGCGAAGCAACCATGGTCATTGGCAGCCTTGTTTGCGCAAGATGATAATCGTGCTGAGCGCTTTAGTATGCAAGCTGGCGCGCTATATATGGACTATAGCAAGCAATGTATCGATGAGCAGGTGCTGGCAAGTTTATTACAGCTAGCCGATAGTTGTGAATTGTCCACACGGATTGATGCACTCATGCAAGGCGCTATGGTGAATACCAGTGAAGAGCGAGCAGCCTTGCATACGGCACTACGTTTGCCCGAGACGGCAGAGCTGAAAATTGGTGACCAAAATGTCGTCTCTGACGTCCATCATAGTCTTTCACAAGTAGCGCGGTTATCTGAACGTATCCGCAACGGTACATGGCGTGGATTTTCGGGTCAAGCCATCACGGATGTGGTTAATATTGGCGTCGGTGGCTCTGATCTTGGACCGCTCATGGCGACTACCGCGCTGGACGAGTGGGCAGATACAGACATTGAAGTACATTTCGTCTCCAACATGGACGGTACTCAGCTTGATAATCTGCTCAAGCATCTTAATCCTGAGACCACCTTGTTTATCATCTCGTCCAAATCCTTTGGCACGGTTGATACGTTATCTAATGCTAAGACGGCATTATCATGGCTGCTTGCCACTGCCAAGCTGCGCGCTGGTACGGAAGACAGTGTGTTACGTCGTCACTTTATTGGCATATCGGCCAATAGTGAAAAAATGAGTGCGTGGGGTATCCATCCAGAGCATCAGCTACAGCTTTGGGAGTGGGTTGGCGGTCGATTCTCTTTATGGTCGGCGATAGGACTTGCGATTGCCATTCGTATTGGTATGGCGGGTTTTAAAGCATTATTAGCTGGTGCGCATAGTATGGACGAGCACTTTGCGCAAGCTGATTTTTCAGAGAACCTGCCAGTATTATTGGGTTTGCTTGCTGTTTGGAACAGTACTTTTTTACAGGTGAATGCCCATACCGTACTGCCGTATGATGGTCGTCTCAGCTATTTGCCAAGCTACTTAACTCAATTAGAGATGGAGAGTAACGGTAAATCGGTCACCCAACATGGCGATCATATTGACTATGATACTTGCCCGATTCTATGGGGTGAAATTGGCTCCAATGCTCAGCATGCGTTTTATCAGTTGCTACATCAAGGCACACAGCAGGTGTCTTGTGACTTTATTGCTTGTGTGCGTCGCTATAGTGGTCAGATGAAAAATGCGCCATTACAACAGCAGCATGAGCTGTCCTTGGCCAATTGCTTGGCGCAAAGTCGGGTGCTGGCCTTTGGTAATGCTGCGCTCCAAGAGTCTGAGGTGCAAGTAGCGTCTGCTGCGGCAAAATATAAATACTACCGTGGCAATCAGCCTTCAACCACGCTGCTGATCGATGAGCTGACGCCGCATAGTTTGGGAGCGCTGGTTGCGCTTTATGAACACAAGGTCTATGTGATGGCCAGTATCTGGGATATTAACCCGTTTGATCAATGGGGCGTTGAGATGGGCAAGCAGATGGCAGAATCTGTACATCAAGCCATGCAGCAAGAGGTAAGCGGTCAATTTGATACCTCTACCGATCAACTATTAAAGCATATCAAGCGTTGGTCTTAACGTTACTCGCATACTGATATTAATATAAACATATCGAAAGGTCGTTCTATGTCAGATGAACTGAGTCATAAATGTAAAAAACCGTCCGTCTGCGTGCTCGTTGGTCATAGTATTGAGGCCATTACCAGTGCCGTGGTGCTGGCAAGCTTGGGTCAGACTGTTCATTTATATGCAGACGTAGCGATGCTAGAGCGGCAGTTGCAGCAATATAGCTTTGAGCATCACTTGCAAGCGCTGTGGCAAATGTATGAGCAGCAGCAAATCATTCTAAGTAAAGCGTTGCCAGATAGTGCTGATACATTAATAAAAGGCTATGAATCAGTAGGTCATGACGAAGCGAATACTCAAAGCATTGTGGCACTTTATTGGTTGTTTTTAGACAGTATCAAGCCAGTATGGGCAGAAGACAGCTGGATTACCGCATTCAACCACAGCCATCAACAGGCGCTGCCTGTGATTATGAGTGGTATTGAGAAACTAGGCATTGTCTCAGTACTCGCTCAGAATTTGCAGCGCGCGTGGGTATATTATGTGCCGTTTGTATTCTTGCAAGACGGTGATGCTTATAGCTCGATGCTGAACCCTGCATTGTGGTTACTCGGTGAAAAAACAGCCAACAGTAGCCAGCATCTAGAAGTATTGAAGCCGTTAATGCAGCATGCGCATGCCGCTCATCATGCTGATATCGCAACGATAGAGTTTGCCCGTAGCAGTATCATGGCGATGCTCGCGACGCGAGTGAGTTTTATGAATGAGATGTCACGCTTGGCTGACAGTCAGCAGGTTGATATCAAGCAAGTCAGTCGTATTATGGGGCTAGATGAGCGTGTCGGTAGCAGCTATCTGCAAGCAGGCTGGGGCTTTGGAGGCAATACATTGCCGACCGAGCTGGCTAAATTACAGCAGTCGAGCGTGAGTCATAGTTTAGATATGCCGCTGTTACAGTCAGTCATGCACATCAATGAAGACCAAAAAGAGCTGATATTCCGTAAATTCTGGCAATATTTTGATGGCTTTATTGATAATAAAACGGTGATGGTTTGGGGCGGTAGTTATAAATCAGGCTCTGGACGTACTGCAGGCTCAGCCATACATCCATTACTAGCATTGCTGTGGTCTTATAATATTCGTACTTTGGTGTATAGCGATAAAGCACAAGATGAACTTGCCGCGCTTTATCAGCAGCAACCATTATTGCAATTGATTAATACTCCTTATCAGCAGCTAAATGCCGCACAGGCTGTTTTTATCGTTAGTTGGTCGCCACAAGATCAACTAGATATTGCCAAGCTTAATCAACAGGCGATGCCAGTATTTGATGCGCAAAATGTAATGACACGCTCGCAGATAGATAGTTTAGTGGGCGACTATTTAGGTATTGGTCGGTCTAAATAGTTCTATTCAATTTTGTTTATTGCTAAAAAAGCTCGCTGATAATAATCAGCGAGCTTTTTTTGATTTTAAGTAGGGCGTATTAAACGGTATGGATTTACGCTGGTACAGCACCTTTCGCCGCTAGCCACTGTTGAACTTCTTGAGTTTTAATAGCCAGCAGTTCTTTATCACCACGACTTTCGATGTTTAATCTGATCAGCGGTTCGGTATTGGAAGCTCGCAGATTAAAGCGCCACTCGCCAAAGTTAAGGCTCAAGCCATCAAGCATTGATTTGGTTGGATTTTCGCTGCTAAATTTTTCCTCAATAGCGCTAATAATCATTGGCGCATCATGAGTGGTGAGACGAAAATTAAGCTCGCCTGAACTTGGATAAGCTTGAATATAGCCGCTGACCAATTCTGACAAGGTTTTACCTGTGACAGACAATAGCTCGATGGTGAGCAGCCAAGGAATCATACCGCTGTCACAATAGAAAAAGTCGCGAAAGTAGTGATGGGCAGACATCTCGCCGCCATAAACAGCGCCAGAATCACGCATGACTTGCTTAATAAATGAATGTCCAGATTTACTGATGACAGCCTTACCATTATGCTCTTTAATCACTGCCTCAGTATTGTAAATGACACGTGGATCGTAGACGATTGACTCATTTGGGTACTTATTCAAAAACGTTTGTGCAAGCATGCCTACCACATAGCTACCATCGATAAATTCACCATGTTCATCGAATAGAAAGCAGCGGTCAAAGTCGCCATCAAAAGCAATACCAAGGTCGGCTTTATTTTCCAAAACCGCGTGTTGAGTCGCGACTCTATTGGCTTCAATCATAGGATTAGGGATGCCATTAGGGAAGCTGCCATCTGGTGTATGATGCAGTTTAATCACTTCAATGGGTGCGCCCGCTTGCGCAAGTTGGTCAATTAATAAATCAACGACGGGTCCCGCACTGCCATTACCTGAGTTAATAACCAGTTTCAGCGGTTTTAATTTATCGGTATCTATAAAGCTGATGACGTGATTAACATAAGCACTTTTATCAGTCAATAATTGCAACGTTCCTGATTGGTTTTCAGTGGTGAATTGCCCAGATTCTGCCAATGCTTGAATCTCTGCTAAGCCATCATCAGCGCTAATGGGTTTTGAGTGTTCTTTAACCAGTTTTAAGCCATTATAATTGATAGGGTTATGACTGGCAGTGACTTCGATGCCACCCAACGCCTGATAGTGACTGGTGGCAAAATACACCTCTTCTGTACCGCTCATGCCCAAGTCAATCACGTCGATACCCGCATCTATAATACCAGCGATGGTCGCTTGTTTTAATTGCTCGCTTGAATGGCGAATGTCACTACCAATAACGATGGCAGGTTTTAGAGTTGCCATGTCATTGTCATGAGCCTTAACCGAAGCATGATAACGCTGAGATAAAATCTGTGCAAAGGCACGACCAATACGATAAGCAATGGCTTCGTTTAGATTTACCCCAAGCTCGCCGCGAATATCGTAAGCCTTAAATGAATCAATAATAATAGGATTAAATGCAGTTTCTGGCTGATAAAAAATGGTCGCAGACGTAGACATAATGATAAAATTCCTTGCGCGTGTGCAATGATAAAATAATAAAGTAGATAGCACGATTATAAGCCAATCAAGGTTCAATGATACACTAAGCGTTCAATGATGAATAAGACACGCAGCAATCGTTATTGATTAAATTTATACTAACCTACCAAATAAAATAATAAACGAAACGAGTATCCCTCATGAGCAGTCAAAACAATAAAATAGCAGCGCCTGCACCAGTACAAGGAACGCCAACTGCCAGTGGTGAATTAGACGATTTATTGGCTTTGATGGCACGGCTACGTGTTGACTGTCCGTGGGACAAAAAGCAAACCAATCACAGCCTAATTCCTTATGCGATCGAAGAAGCTTATGAGCTAGGTGAAGCGGTACAGAGTGAGGATGATGAGGATATCAAAGGCGAGCTTGGTGATGTGCTGCTACAAGTTGTTTTCCATTGTCAGATGTATGCGGAGCAAGGTCGCTTTGATATGAGCGATGTTATCGCCACTTTACAAGAAAAGCTCATTCGTCGTCACCCGCATGTGTTTGAGGCTGAAACCCTCGAAGATGACGTGGCAGTAAAATTACGCTGGGATGAGATTAAAGCGGAGGAGCAGCAAGCGCGCGAGGCACGAGGTAAACCCAAACGTCGTCTAGACAATACCAAAGCGGGTAGTGCGCTCATGCAGGCACAAGATGTACAAAAGCAGGCATCAAAACTTGGATTTGATTGGGAAGGCGTTGCAGGGGCAGTGGATAAGCTGGATGAAGAGATTGCCGAGCTAAAGAGTGAATTGATAGATAAATCTAAAACTGAAGTCAAAAAAAATATCAGAGAGGTTGAAAAGGAGCTGGGCGATTGTATGTTTGCATTAGTCAATGTCGCCCGTAAATTGAACCTTGATGCAGAAGCAGCAACGCTGACGTGTGTGCATAAATTTAAGTCACGTTTTGGTTATATTGAAGCGCAACTGGCGGCAGCTGGCAAGCGTTTAGAGGACAGCGACATAACAGAAATGGATGCATTATGGGAAGCGGCGAAACGATATGAACGATCATCATGAACGCTCATTCTAAAGTCTCGTTTACCAGTTTAGTCAAGACTGCTATTTTAGGTTATGTTTTGGCTATTCTGATGCTTAACAATGCTAATGCTGTGCCCTGTTTTGATAATCCTCAAAGTGCTTATGATTATCTTTTATCGCAAGAAAATGCCAAAACTCAAGCGCGTGAGCAATATACCGTGAATATCAATCGTGCCAGCGAAGGCGAGCTGGTTTCGCTAAATGGTATTGGTAGTAGCAAAGCCCAAGCGATTATTTTATATCGTGAAATGTTCGGTAGTTTTAAGACAGTAGATGAGTTAGCAAAGGTCAAAGGTATTGGTGCAAAAACGGTTGAGAAAAATAGAAGACGTTTAAGTGTGCAGGATTAATGGCCGTGTTTTGCATTAATTAACCCTAATATTGACAAAATAGCACGTAAGTACATGTCATAACGCACCCAGCGCGCGCAAAATTTGTTAAACTAGTGAGTACATCCGCCTGATAAACGCTGTGTTCGTCAGGGGTGGTTAAAGAATACCGGCGAGGAGTAGATGCATGGCCGAGCGTGCCGCCAAGCAGTTAGAACTGAATAAATCTGAATTACCCAATTCCATTACTGAAGTAATTGCCACCTTGACCCGAGCTGGGTTTGACGCCTATATCGTCGGTGGCGGCGTGCGCGATACCTTATTGGGTCTGCGGCCCAAAGACTTTGATGCTGTCACTGACGCCAAGCCGCATGAGATTAAAGACGTCTTTGGCAAGCGCTGCCGTATTATCGGTCGCCGCTTTCAGTTGGCGCACGTGTATTCAGGCCGTGAGCTGATTGAGGTCGCTACCTTCCGTGGCCCGCCCACCAGCAGTGGCACCACCAATCAAGATGGTATGATCCTGCGTGATAATGTTTGGGGCGATATCCAGCAAGATTTCTCTCGTCGTGATTTTTCGATCAATGCGCTTTATTATCAGCCACTTAAAGGTGTGGTTCATGATTTTTGCGGTGCGCTTGAAGACATTGATAATAGGATCATTCGTCTGTTAGGTCATGCGCCGGTTCGTATTGAAGAAGATCCAGTACGCTTATTACGGGCGTTACGTTTTAAAGCCAAGCTCGGTTTTGAGTTTGATGAGGCATTGTCTGAGCAATTTCATGATGGTAATTGGGCGCTGCTTGAGCAAATATCACCGCACCGTCTCTATGATGAAACGCAGAAAATGTTTACGGGTGGCTATCTGGTGCCATTGTTGCCGTTATTGTTTGAATCGGGTGCGATTGATAGCTTAATTATTTATCCACCATCTGAGCCCAGTCCTTTAGTAAAACAAGTGGCTATCAATACGGATAAACGTATCGCGGCAGGCAAAAGTATCAACCCAGCATTTTTCTACGCAGCCATATTATGGGAAAACTACCTGCATCAGTTAGAAAAAGCCAAAAAGCGCAATATGCCATTTGCTGAAGCGCAGATGCATGCGGCTGGTAAAGTCATCGATCGTCAACGCATCAAGACCGCTATTCCTAAATTTGCAGAGCAGTTTATCCGTGATATTTGGATATTGCAGCCAAAACTAGCGGCTCCGCGTAGTAAACAAATCGTTCAGCTCTCTGAGCACCCACGCTTCCGTGCGGGCTTTGACTTTTTACTATTGCGCGAACAGTGCGGTGATGCTGAGCATCCGCTATCCGAATCGACCAATGATATGGGCGACTGGTGGCAAACGTATCAAACCTTGTCTGAACAAGAGCAAGAGCAAGCGATTGATGATTTCGATGAAAATATTCGTCGCGGTGCCTATAAGAAAGGGCAGCGAGGGCGCGGACGTAATCGCCAAAAGCCAGAGTCAAATATAGTGGATGAATCGATGTCTAATCAAAACAACACTAAGCGTAGCAAAGCCAATGGCAGCACTGATAAGCATAGCACTGAAAATCACAGTACTGAGAAAAATGGTCATGAACAAGCCGTGGTAAATGATTCGTCAAATATCCCCTCACGCCGTCGCCGCGCTGCCAGCCAATCTACTTCTGCCAAGCAGTTTAGTGGTAATAAAGATAAAGGTCATGACTCGCAGCAGGTAAAACAAGACAGTAATGAGCTTGCTCAGCTACAGCAGTTGTCTCTTGCTAATACCAGCAGTCAAACTGCAAATAAACGCCATCACTCTAAGCCTGCGCCATTGTTTGTCATCGAGCACGCAAACGTCGTGCCGCCATTACAAAAGCAGCTATCACCTGCTGATAAGCCTAAGCAACGTCCAGAGCCTGTGCAGAAAAAGTCAGCTACTAAGAATGCATCAGCTGATAAAGATGGACACAATCAGAATGCAAAAACTGATAGCAAGGCTGATCGTTCAAATAAGACCCAGCAGCCTAAGGATAAACAGCCAGAGGTTACGTCACCTGCTGCTAATGCCTATCCTACCCGTTCGGTAGCAAGAACGCCTGCGCTCGTCACTATGAACAATGAGCCGATACCGCATAAACGCTGTCGCCGTCAGCCAAGTGTAGACAATACTAATCTTGCTGACAGCACCGAGAAGCAAGTAGCTGCTAATAACACCGATAAAACTGAAGCGGAGTACACCAAGAAAGCACCTAAGCCAGCAGCTCAGTCTACTAGTAAAGCTAAAAAAACAGTAGAACCTGCAGCAACTAAGACGGCAGGGAATAAGACAGAAGCTAATAAAGCGACTGTATCTGCGAAAGCTAAGAAAGCAGCAGAGGCTAGGTCTACTAAGAACAGTCAAAATGCTGATAGCAAATCGTTGGCCGGTCAAGTGAGTAATAATAAAATGGGCGATAATAAAGGCCCAGTACCATCGAAACGTCGCCGTCGCCAGCCCAGTACCGATAATGTCTAGTATTGCTGACGATGTGGATAATGTTGATTGGGCAACCTGCTATGTGGGCTTGGGTAGCAATCTAACCAATGAGTTGGGTTCGCCGGTAGAACACTTACAGCAGGCATTGCAAGGGTTACGAGAGCATAAGCAGATACGCGAGGTTCAAGCTTCCTCATTTTATGCGTCGGCGCCTATGGGGCCACAAGATCAGCCTGACTTTGTTAATGCAGTGGCTGGTTTTAAGACGATATTGACCCCCTTTGAGTTGCTCGCATTTTGTCAGCAGCTAGAAGAGCAGGCTAAGCGGGCACGCTTACGACGTTGGGGTGAGCGTAGTCTGGACGTCGATATCTTGTTATATGGCGACACGCGAATTACCGAGCCGCAGCTAACCATACCGCATGCTGGACTGCTTGAGCGTAATTTTGTCTTGTTACCGCTGCGAGAGTTAGCCTCAGCGCTCATCATTGATGGTATATCGATAGATGATTATCCATCTAGTAAAGATTGGACAGGGTTAAAATTATTATCAAGCGACTGATAAATTTTGGGTCATAGGCACGATAATAGTTAAAGGTATTTATAACTAAAGGCATTGAAGATTAATCGAGGGTCATATGACGACGTTATCTACTTTAAATAAATTCAAAAAAGACGGCACCAAGTTTACTTGCTTAACGTGCTATGACTCGATGTTTGCACGGATGATGGACAAGGCACAGATTGATACCATTTTGATCGGTGATAGTTTGGGTATGGTGGTACAAGGCCATGATTCCACCTTGCCTGTAACCGTTGATGATATGGCTTATCATACGGCCAATATTGCCCGTAGTAATAAATACGCACTGATACTGGCTGACTTGCCGTTTATGAGTTATGTGACCTTGCCAGAAGCGGTCGCTAACAGCCGTCGATTGATGCAAGCTGGCGCGCATGTGATTAAAATCGAAGGCGGTAGTGAGCTTTGTGAACTGGTGACTACATTGGCGCAAGCAGGTACGCCCACTTGTGTCCATCTTGGATTGACCCCGCAATCAGTCAATGTGTTTGGCGGTTATAAAATCCAAGGTCGCGGTGACGCAGCAGCTGATAAATTGCTTGCTGATGCCAAAGCAGTGGTTGCCGCAGGTGCCGCACTTTTAGTATTAGAATGCGTACCTGCTGAGCTTGCGAAAGCGGTTACAGAAGCGGTTACAGTACCAGTGATTGGCATTGGCGCTGGCGAAGATACGGATGGCCAAGTGTTGGTCATGCATGACATGCTGGGCATGGCTCATGGCCGAGTACCTCGCTTCGTTCATGACTTTTTAACTGATGAGCGCAATAGTACGCACAGTATCGAAGGCGCCTTTGCCCTTTATCAGCAGTCAGTACGCGACGGCAGTTTTCCAACTGAGCAGCACCAATTTAGCTAATTTTTTTAGCCAGTCTTAACGAGTCTTTTGGTTTTTACGATTATCAGTAGAAGAATATTTAACGATGCCAATCATTTATCAGCAGATTTCAGAGTTGCGCGCCGCTCTACAGCCTTATCGTGGTCAAAGAAATGATAAACCAGATAGCGCTCAGCGTATTGCTTTAGTACCAACGATGGGCAACCTGCATGAAGGTCATCTGGAGCTGGTAAGCATTGCTAAGCAGCATGCCGATATTGTGGTGGTGAGTATCTTTGTCAATCCTACCCAGTTTGGGGAAGGAGAGGATTTTGATAGTTATCCACGCACCTTGGAGGAAGATGTCGCTAAGCTAGCAACGGTTGGTGCAGATTATGTTTTTGCACCCAATGTCGATGAGATGTATCCGGTATTGCCACCATCGACCACAGTTCTTGCTGGTGCCATTACCAATCAATTATGTGGTCAATCACGTCTTGGTCACTTTGATGGTGTGGGTATTGTCGTCTCTAAATTATTCAATATCGTGCAGCCTGATGTGGCGGTATTTGGACAAAAAGACTACCAGCAACTAGCGATTATCAAACAATTAGTACGTGATTTGAGCTATCCCATTGAGATTGTGGGTGCACCTATTGTTCGCGCTGTCGATGGCTTGGCGCTGTCTTCACGCAATCAATACTTGAGCGCAGCAGAGCGCAAAACAGCTCCCGTACTTCATATGGAACTGCAACGCCTAGCACAGAAACTAGCACAGCAGTTAACGAGTAATAAGCAGGGTATGCAAGGGTTTGACGCATTACTAGCAGAAACGCATCAGCGTATTAGCGATGCTGGCTTCAATATCGATTATCTAGAAATAAAAACTGACCAGCTAGGGACTATTGATACTAGTGATAGTAGTGAAGCAAACGGTAATGGTAAAAGTAGCCATTTAATGATTTTAGTCGCTGCTTGGCTAGGGCGGGCACGATTGTTAGACAACCAATTAGTGACGGTACATTAGCCGTTGTAACGTAGTAATTTGCTGGATGCAATGGACTAGGATGACGGATCATGGATGCAAACAACAGTAAGCAAACAGAGCGGGAAGTGGGGGCTGTAACGAACGATGAGCGGCTGAGTATTTTAGTCGTGTCAGGGCGTTCTGGCTCAGGTAAAACGTCAGTATTGAATATCCTAGAAGATTTAGGCTATTATTCTATCGATAATTTACCGTTATCATTGGTGCCTGATGCTGCCAAGAAGCTGGTCAGCGATAGTGGTATCAAACGCATCGCGCTTGGTGTTGATATTCGTACCCCGCGCGCTGACTTATCTAATTTCGCTGAGACCCATGACATTCTAAAACAGACTTATGGTAAGCGGGCTGTTGAAGTAGTGTATGTGACCGCGCAAGAAAGCACCTTGGTTGCACGCTTTAATGCAACGCGACGCGTTCATCCGTTGATGTCACAAGATGTTGACAGTGATAATGCTAGGCATATCGCTTTCAATCTACCAGCCGCGATCAAAAAAGAAGTTGAGCTGTTAGAGCCCATTGCCAGCCACGCTGATATCACAATTGATACCAGTATGCTTAATATCCATCAGCTCAAAGACACGTTGCGTGCCTATGTCGGTATTGACAATCAAATTGTCATTAATTTGCTGTCTTTTGGTTTTAAGTACGGCAGCCCAATTGATGCTGATTTTATATTTGATGTTAGGATTTTGCCAAACCCACACTGGAAACCTGAACTGCGCGCCTTGACTGGTCTTGACTCTGAGGTCGGCGAATTTTTTGCAGATTATCCAGAAGTGGTTGAAATGACCGACGATCTCGAAAGGTTTTTAAGCCGTTGGCTGCCTGATTTTTTACACAATAACCGTCATACCGTGACAGTGGCAATTGGCTGCACTGGTGGCAAGCACCGCTCAGTATTTATTACCGATAGTTTACAACGTCGTCTTGCCGATGCGATGCCAAACACTATAAAAGTGTTGGCGAAACATCGTGAAAAAAACCGTTGGTAGTTATTGGTAAACATTAGAATATGTCCTCAATTTAATTGATGGGCTAAAAATGGCTAAATTTTGCCAAACAGCGTCAAATAGTTGGTTAGTATCTTGATATTATCTGCGCTATTTTTCTTGTTTGACTGCAATTTGTCTTATTTTTATCGCCGTTTTTAGAGTGAGGACACGCCCTAGTACTTTTATTATTCATTATTTTGGAACGCTTTTATGATTGACTGGTCAGAACATGATATGCGCGTCTCGCGCACAGAACTCAAAAAATCCCATGAGCGCTTACAACAGTTATCGATACCACTTGCCAGCTTGTCGAAAAAACAGCTGAAAAACCTGCCAGCCAGTGATTATTTTATGGCAGAGTTGATGGCTCTTGCGGATATCACCAGTGCCACTGCGCGTATTAGACAGACCAAGCGAGTCGGCAAATTGATTAGCGAAGAAAATCGCCATGAATTGGTAAAAGCTTTATTCGATGCCTTTTTTCCAAAAGAACAAGTCTCTAAAATAGAAAGCTGGTCCGAACGTCTCAATATCAATGATGAAGGCACACTAAAGCAGTTTGTCAAACAGTATAAAATTTCAGAGCGCAACAGTCTGTATCAGTTATTGCTTTGGATCGAATACGCCAAGCACACGCACGATGACGAGCTGATGATGGAGTCTAAAGAAGATTTAGCCAGCTATATTCGCGAAGTGACAATCTTATCGGATTTAAAAGGATAGTTGTCCTAAACCAGCTATCGGTAAAGCTACTAATGACTGTATAAAACCCTATCGAAGTCTAAACACAAAAAAGCCAATCATGATTGATTGGCTTTTTTAGCGGCGTTAATACAGTCTAATTAAAGATAATTAACGTCATAGACATGCCTGTGTTTATTTTTTCTCAGCACGTGCTTTGTCAACTAAGTAATCGACAACCTTAACTACTTTGGCGTCTTCACCCGTTACCACGTACTTGCCTTGTACCACAACAGCGGGTACGCCCGATAGCTGATAACGTTTAGCGCCTGCTTGTGAGCGACCAATTTTTGTACCAACGGCAAATGAGTTATAAAGGCTGTTGAATTTCTTTTGATCAACACCTTGAGATGCATACCATTTGCTTAATGAAGCTTGGTCAAACAGTTTTTTGCCATCTTTATGAATGGCATCAAATAACGCATCATGGGTTTTGCTTTCATAGCCTAGGAGTTGAGCAGAATAAAAACCACGGGCACTGGCTTCCCAAACAGGGTTAAGCGCTGCTGGCGTTTTGAAGAATGCCACATCTTTGTCTTTGTTTTTTGCCCATTTTTCCATATGTGGATTAAGCGCATTACAATGCGGGCAACCATACCAAAAGAATTCACGCACAATAATAGCATCACCGGTGATTTTTTCTGGATTGTCTAGCACGCGATAATCTTTTCCGGCGACATAATCGGCTGCTTGTGCGCCCATACTGGCGATTCCAATGGCGAAAGCCAGACCAGTCAATGTAATGACACGTTTCATACTTTTTCCTTGAGAGGTAGAGACTGAGAGTTTTAGGAGTTTGAAGGTATAAATGACAAAGTGTCGAGTATAATCAACCTACAGTAGAGTACCGACTATAATAACGTAAAATAGGTGTGGTTGTGAACCCGATTCTTAACTAACGGTTGTAAACCTGTGAGCTATTATTTAAGGTATCTTACTTATCACTATTTGAGTTTCAAAATTGAAAATTTTAATCAAGTAAAGGCAGAAACTGCCATTGGAGCAATAGTTGCTATAAAGTAAACAGCATACGGTGATGATGACGTTCAAGTATTTGCTAACCTCATTCACAATCCGTGACGATGTACTCACGACAAAACCGCCGCTTGCATGCTAATATTAAGTATATAATCGTGCACTGTATACGATAATAACTCTAAAGGAAAATGCTATGAGCGCAGCTTTATCTTCGTCTTCTGTAAATGATCAAGCGACCAGCCGTTTCGATGATGCTGATACTAATAATACGGTTACGGATGATACTGTGGCTGATAGTACAACGGCTGCCACGATAAATGTGGATCCTAGCGAAGTCGACAAGTTTAATAAACTGGCGAGCCAATGGTGGAGCAATGCTGGCGCGTTTGCAACTTTACATGAAATCAATCCACTCCGCCTGAACTGGATAGAAGAAAATATTAAGCGCGGCTATCAAAATAGCGATGATAGTACAAACGCTAGTAAGACTGCTGAGATGGGTCTGACTGGCAAAAAAGTGCTCGATGTCGGTTGTGGCGGCGGTATATTGTCTGAGTCGATGGCACGTCGCGGTGCTGATGTGACCGGTATAGACTTAGGGACTGAAAACCTAAAAGCGGCCACGCTTCATGCCGAGCAAAGCAATTTAGAAAAGACGTTGCGCTATCAGCATATCCCAGTAGAGCAGCTAGCAAAAACCCATGCGGGTCAGTTCGATGTGGTGACATGCATGGAAATGCTTGAGCATGTGCCTGATCCAAGCTCGATTGTGCAGGCTTGTTTTGAGCTGTTAGCGCCTGGCGGTGTGTGTGTGTTATCGACGATCAACCGTAATCCCAAATCGTATCTGTTTGCTATCGTTGGCGCCGAATATGTATTGCGCTTGCTTGACCGTGGCACCCATGATTATGCCAAATTTATCACGCCTGCTGAGCTGGACAAAATGGCAGTTACTGCTGGGTTTACACGCCAAGATATCATTGGCCTACATTACAACCCAATAACCAAGCGTTACTGGCTGGCACAAAACGTCGATGTCAATTATATGATAGCCGTACAAAAGCCAAAGGCTTGATAGTTTAAGTCATTGCTTATCGTCCCATCATTAACGCACCAAACACCTCACTAATTAAAAGAGTATGCCTTATGAGCCAATTCGTCAAAGCCGTTTTATTTGACCTTGATGGGACGCTAATCGATACTGCCGCTGACTTTGTACGGATTATCGGTAAAATGAGCCGCGAAAACGATTGGCAAGCCCCGCCTGAAGCGCTTATTCGAGAACAAGTTTCTGCTGGTGCGTCAGCCATGGTCAAGCTTATGCTGCATCAAAATGGGCAAGACAGCGTTAGCGAAGATGATTTACTTGGTTTTCGTCAGCAGTTTTTGGATGATTATGCCGCAGATATTTGTATTGATAGCTGTGTATTTAGCGAGTTAGAAGAAGTGCTGACCACACTTGAGAAAAAAGGCGTACCTTGGGGTATTGTCACCAATAAGCCGCGCTATCTAGCAGAGCTACTGTTACAAAAAATGCAGTTAGATGAACGCTGTGCGGCCTTGGTCTGTCCTGAGGATGTGTCACGTTCCAAGCCTGATCCAGAGCCGATGTATATGGCATTAGAGAAACTCGGTATACCGCGCGGCGCTGCTGGCTGTGTTCTCTATGTCGGCGATCACATACGTGATATTGACGCTGGCAATGCCGCTGGCATGTCGACGATTTTGGCCGCTTATGGCTATATTCCACTTGAAGATCAGAAAAGCTTAAAGAAATGGGGTGCAGATTATATTACTGATACCCCTGCGCAGCTGAATAAACTTTTACTTGCTTCGGGTAAGTTCGAATATCTATAACTGATCCAATTATAAATAATTAAACTATAATTAGATCAATTGTAGGAACATCAACTATAAGTAAATGACTCATGAATATGTCATCTGCAATAGTTGCCTTTAAGTAAGTCCTTCTAAAAATAAATGCTTTTGAAATTAAATACCTTTAATAATAAATAACAAGCAGTGAGTCATACCATGAGCGACAATGTTAAGCAGTTGGCGACCGAGCAGAACCATCAAGCAGCCACGGGAAATGCGATGCAACCTTTAACGCACGACAATATTCGTCAGTTTGTGCCACCTGTTGATTGCTTAGACGGTAAGACTATCTTGGTAACAGGTGCAGGCGATGGCATTGGACGCGTCGCTTCATTAACCTACGCCCGTTATGGTGCCACGGTTCTACTATTGGGTCGCACGAGTAGCAAGCTTGAATATGTCTATGATGAAATTGAGAGCTTGGGTGGCAAGCAGCCAGCCATGCTACCGATGAATTTAGAAGGTGCAACCTATGCAGACATGCAGAAGTTAGAAAGGCTTATCGACAAAGAAGTGGGTCAGCTTGATGGTATATTACACAACGCTGGTATGCTCGGACAATTGACGCCGCTTGAGATGTATGACATTGATACTTTTGATCAAGTAATGAAGGTCAATTTTACGGCGACTTTTATGCTCACCCAAGCGTTGTTACCGCTGCTAAAAGATGCGAATCATGGTTCCATTGTCTTTACTTCTAGCACGGTCGGTACGCATCCTCGCGCATTTTGGGGTGCTTATGCGCTCTCCAAGCAAGCCGTCGAAGGAATGAGTGATATCTTTACTCAAGAGACGCAAAATACGACGAATCTGCGTTTTAACTGTATCAATCCTGGTGGCACTCGTACCAATATGCGCGCTCACGCTTATCCGGGTGAAAACCCAATGTCTCTTAAGACACCTGAAGACATTATGGCGGGCTATGTTTGTTTGATGAGTGACGCCAGTATCGGAATACGTGGACAAGTGGTAGATTTACAACCAAAAGATTAGCAGAGAAAGATTACTGTAAAAACCATAGCGTTATATATGTTTTTTACAGTCGCTGGCGGGTTGTAATTAGGCTTAGAAAGCCCCATCTATCTGTTCTTAAAGACTTTTATCTTATAAGATATTAATAATAATAGACAAAAAGGATAAGATTATGGCAGGTGGCTGGTCAAAAGATGGTGCCGAGCACGAACAAATGGATGCGACGGTCAATGATGCGCTTGAGCGCGCGAGGCGTGCGCAACCAACGGGTAAGAGTGCAGAATTTTGTGATGAGTGTGGCAACCCGATTCCAGAAGCGCGTCGTATTGCCGTGCCGGGTGTGCAGCATTGCGTCGGCTGTCAAACCGAGCTTGAGCAAGAGGCGAGAGCTGCTGAACTGTTTAATCGTCGCGGCAGTAAAGACAGTCAATTGCGCTAATTAGTACAAGTTAATTAAAAAAAGACCAACCCTACTATTTTACTTAGTAGTGTTGGTCTTTTTTTTGAACGTAGTATTTTTTAAAAGGTAGTCTTGTTATAGGTAACTAGGGCGTGTCTTCAATCACCAGTTCCATCAGCTCATTGTCGCAAGCCTGCCAATCTAGTGAAGATAATAATAGTGGTGTATTCTCTACTTCTGCTTTGTTAGACACTACACCGTTATCTATAACTGACTGCAAAATCACCTCTAGTCGGCTATCAATTTGGGCGCTCGCCGTGGTGATAGTCAAACTGTCAGGCGTAAAGTTAATCTTTAACCAACCATCAGAGGTGTTAACCAAGCCTTTAATACGTTGCCAGTTAGGCAGCCTTAACAACCATTCTTGTAGACCATCAGCATTAAACACATAATGTGCAGGCAAGCGCCAGCCACCTAGCAGTACATCTTGTTGTTGCTCATGATAGCGGTAGGGTAGATCGGTATCTGCCTCTATGTCTCCAAGACTTTGGTCGTTCTCTGTAGCTCGGTTAGACATCAAGCTAGTAAATGGCTTTAAAGAAGTACGAATCTGATTAGGCTTGGTTTTATCGGTAGCGCATTGCTGAGAGATGGTATGGCTTGGTTTGGTCAGCTGTGCTATCAGCGTTGATGAGTGGGTACTCAAAGCAGTTGTATTATTTGAGCTATTATCTTCGGTTCGAGAGAGAGACTTTGTCCAAATGACAGCCACCTCAGAATTGAGCATTGCTATCCACTCTTGTAAAGCCTTGAGTTCATCTGCATCCAGTTGCGTATAGCGATTGATCACTAAGACATCAGCATCACGGACGTGCGCTTGAAAACCATCGTGCGAACGATACTTTTGTTGTTGCCATTGCACACCACTTAGCACCGTAATGACGGCCTGCATATTGAGCACTGTCTGCCAATGTGGCGCGCTCAGTTGTTGTATCAACTCGCGCGGATGTGCCAATCCAGTGGGTTCGATAATAAGACGCTGCGGACGATGGTCACTAAGCAGGCGAGTAATCGCAATTTGTAGGGGCAGTTGACTGGTACAACAAATACAGCCACCACTGACTTCACGAATGGCAATGCTACCTGCATCAGCATTGTCGTCTTGCGCACTTGCTAGCAGCGCACCATCAATGCCAATACGCCCAAACTCGTTAATTAATAGCGCCCAGCGCTCATCGGCGGGCTTGCTAGAGAGTAGCTGGTTGATGACGGTGGTTTTACCCGCGCCCAAAAACCCTGTCACCAAGGTGCAGGGTATGTTTTGAATCATGGTTGATGTGGTCAAAGCCATTATTGTCTAAACCATCGTCATAAGTGGTTATAAAGCAGCAACTATAAAGTAAATACTATTCACTTTTTGCCGTTTCGACTTCGGCTTCGTCAGGAACGAACACGTAGCCTACGCCCCAAACGGTTTGTATATAGCGGGCTTGCGAAGGGTTGTCCTCTATGAGGCGGCGCAGACGTGAGACTTGTACATCGATAGAACGCTCCATCGCACCCCATTCACGACCACGAGCTAGATTCATCAGCTTATCGCGAGTTAACGGCTCACGTGGATGCTGAACCAATGCCTTTAATACTGAAAATTCACCAGTTGTTAAGGTAACGACATTGCCGTCACGTTTGAGCGTACGAGTCGATAAATCAAGTGTCCAAGGTCCAAACTCAACCACTTCTAGCTGATGACTTGGCGCACCAGGCAGCTCGCGATTTTGACGACGAAGTACCGCTTTGATACGAGCAAGCAGCTCTTTTGGGTTAAAGGGCTTAGGCAGATAATCATCCGCGCCCGCTTCAAGACCAGCGATACGATCAGCATCGCCGCCTTTTGCAGTCAGCATGATGATTGGAATATCGCCATTGTCTTCACGCAGACGCTTACAAATACTAATGCCATCTTCACCCGGTAGCATCAAGTCCAACACCACCAAAGAAAAAAGCTCACGTTGCATCAACTTGTCCATTTGACTGCCATCATGGGCAGTACGAACGACGAAGCCATCATCTTCTAGGAAGCGTTGTAATAAAGAACGCAGACGGGCATCATCATCGACCACTAAGATACGCTGAGTCAAAGTATCGGGGCTGTTATTGTCAGGCATACAGGCATCCTCTTATAAAAATTATTATTAGTAGAAATTATCAGCAAAAACACTGTCGTTATTTTATGGTTGAGCCATTTATTATAGAAATTGCATATAAATAAAAAACTTTTGTTCAATTCGTCAGTGCGTATCAATATTTGTGCTCTTGGTACTTTAGTGTATAAGATTGCACCGCCAATTGCATCACCTGTAGGCATAAATGCTGTATGCGTTTGTTTAACAAGGCTACAGAACTTAAGATAGCAACCGAATTAAGCTATAAAATCACAGATAAATAAGGAAAAGATAAAAAGGATTTTTATTCATGCAGCTTTTGCTATAATGCCAAACACCATTTATCAACGATTGATACGTCTATGAGTAGCACTGATACCTTAACGCCATCTCAAACCTCGACAAATGCACAGGTTTTGGATGCAACCACACACGCGAATATTCACGACAAGCTTGCTCGCGCGCTTGGCATTAAGACTGCTCAAGTCAATGCGTTTGTCAAACTTTATGATGAAGGCGCGACTGTTCCGTTTATTGCGCGTTACCGTAAAGAAAAAACGCAGAATCTTGACGATGCGCAGCTGCGAGCTTTAGAGAAGTCGCTCAATTATGAGCGCGACATGGCAACGCGTCGCCTTAAAATTACTGAGCTGCTTAGTACGCAAGGCAATTTGACCGACGAGCTACAGACGCGTATTGATAACGCGACGTCTAAACTTGAGCTTGAAGACATCTACTTGCCTTATCGTCCGCGTCGCCGTTCACCAGCGGCCAAAGCACGCGCTGCCGGTCTCGATGTGGCTGCTCAAGCAGTCTTAACACAAGAGATTACCCCAACAGAGGCACTGGCTGACTATCAAGCGCCATCTAGTATCTCTGACGATAGCGGTAATGAGATTGAGGTCGACTTTAGCGATATCGACAAGCAGTTGGCTGGCGTACAAGCCATCATCGTTGATGAATGGACGCAGGCGTTAGATCTGCTGGATAACTTGCGCAGTGGTTTTGCCAAAACGGCCAGTATCGTCTCGGCAGTTGCCAGTGATGATAAACGAGAAGTTGGCGAGAAGTTTAAAGACTATTTTGAGCACAGTGAAAGCCTTGCTCGTCTACCCAATCATCGCCTATTAGCGATGCTACGTGGTCGCCAAGAAAACGTTTTGGGTCTCAAAATTGAAGGCGAAGATACTCCTTTTATCGAAAAGATTATTGCTCATTTTGATATCGATGCCAAGGCACCTGCTGCCCGTCGTGAGTTTTTAGCAGAAGCGGCGAGTAGCTTGTGGAAAGAAAAATGGCGTCCGCATATTGAACATCGTCTATTGACTGAAAAACGTTTGACCGCTGAAGCAGATGCGATTGATGTGTTTGCCAATAATTTACAGCACCTATTGATGTCAGCACCTGCTGGTCGTAAGGTTATCTTAGGCGTTGATCCTGGTATTCGTCATGGCGTAAAAATGTCCATCGTTGATGCCCAAGGTCATGTCATGTTGGATAACGAAGACAAGCCAGTTGTCGCTACCGTGTATCCGTTTGCCCCTGATAATAAGATGGATGCAGCTAAAAAAGTCATCGATGAGCTGTTAAGCACTTACAACGTTGATTTGGTCGCTATCGGTAACGGTACGGCGAGCCGCGAAACAGATGCGATGATTAAAGAAATTTTGGCTGCCAATTCTGAGCTAAAAGCCAAAGCGGTTATCGTTAATGAATCAGGCGCTTCTGTTTATTCGGCGAGTGAGCTTGCCAGTGATGAGCTTGCCAATTTAGACGTATCCGTACGCGGTGCGGTTTCTATCGCGCGTCGCTTACAAGATCCACTGTCAGAGCTCGTTAAGGTTGATCCAAAAGCCATTGGCGTTGGTCAATATCAGCATGATGTCAACCAAAACCAGTTGGCCGATAGCTTGGATAAAGTCACCCAAGATAGCGTGAACGCGGTTGGGGTTGATGTAAATACGGCAAGTCCTGCTATCTTAGCGCACATTGCTGGTTTGAATAAAAACGTCGCCCAGCAAATCGTCACTTATCGTAAAGAGCACGGTGCGTTTGATAGCCGTGAGGCGCTCAAAAACGTCCCACGTTTGGGTGCTAAAACCTTTGAGCAGGCAGCAGGCTTCTTACGCATACACGACGGTAGCAATCCACTTGATGCGACTGGTGTGCATCCAGAAAGCTATGCGCTGGTTGATAGCTTACTTGCGCAAACCGGTAAAGCATTGCCGGAAGTATTGGGGAATGATGGTGTACTAAACACGATCGACACTACTGCGCTTGCTGCAAATGATGACAATATCAGCGTAAAAGCAATTATCGAAGAGCTTGCCAAACCTGCTCGCGATCCACGCCCTGAGTTCAAAACGGCTAATTTCCGTGACGATGTCAATAGCATCAAAGATCTGAGCGAAGGGATGACGTTAGAAGGCGTGGTTACCAATGTGACGGCTTTTGGTTGCTTTATTGACGTTGGTGTCCATCAAGATGGCTTGGTGCATATCTCACAGATGGCCAATGATTTCGTTGCCGATCCAATGAACCGCGTCAAGCCGGGTGACATCGTGTCAGTACGTGTTATTTCTATTGATGAAAAACGTGGTCGTATCGGGTTTAGCATGAAGCCTGAATCTGAGAAACCTGCACGCCCAGCAGCAAAACCTACTGCGAGAGATGCTGGTTCTGATGAGAAGGGTAATCGCTCGCGTAGTGACCGTCCAACTAGCAGTCGCCCAGCTGCTGATAAACGTCCGTCTAACCCACGTGGTAAGCGTCAGGATAAAGACAACGCGAGCAACAATCGTAGCAAAGCGCCAAGGGCTGATAAAACAGAAGTGCCAAGCAAAATGGGTACGTTGGGTGCATTGCTGCAAGAAGCAGGTGTGACTAAAACTAAAAAATAAGTGGCTTTATGGGTTTCTCAAGTCATTTCTAAATAATTAACAGCAATAATCAATAAAAAAGGCAGCCATTAGGCTGCCTTTTTTATTGGGAATATATTTGAAACATATATTACTAGAAATGCTTTAGCGTGGCTAATAACTCAGCTTATTGGTCGTCTTGTTCCGACTCTAATAAATCCTCTTCATCTAGCATGTCTTCTTGTGGATCTTCTTGTAGCATCTCTTGTTGTTGCATTGCTTCTTCTGGATCTTGCATGGCTTGTTGTTTGGCTTGCATAGCCTGCTGTTGTGCTTGCTGCATAGCTTGTTGTTGTACTTGCATATCTTGATCTTGTTGTTGTGCTTGAAGCTTAGGCGCCATTTGCTGTTGATTAGCGCTGCTATTCACGCTTGCTCTTGAGATGCGCTGAGTTTCGCTGATCTGAATCGAATTAGATTGATTTGGTACTGATTGATTATCAGCATTTACAGCTTCAGTCTCGAGTGTGGTAGCGGTAGTAGTGTTTTGCATATTTGCTTGTGCAGTCTCAGCAGGTGCTGCCATGGCCAAGCTTGGGATAGTAAGTGCGGCACCAATAAGTAACGATAAAGGTAGGGTACGGTTTTTCATCAGTTGATTCCTCAGTTTGCATTCTTATAGTGTCAGCTTAAAGTATTTCAAACTTGACGCTTATTTACATGCTTTCGTTTATCATAAATTAATTTAGTATTTTGAATATATATATTTAGTATATCTAACATTTAATGTGTAGATAAAATAAAATCATGACAACCGTATAGCGATTATCATGACCAATTTGAACGAAAAGCTTTATAAAATCATCTAATAAAACTCTAAGCAAGAGAATACCAACTAAGCCATTATTATTTCAGTAGTACATAGATTAAAAATCTAACAGACGAGCGCTCGCAGGTGACTTTGTGCAACTATTGTATTCTTATTGTCAGGTGAGAATATGAGCGCTGCCACCTTATCTTTAGGTATGTCAGTTACTAAATAAGCGCATGACCTACTGAGAGTCAAGCCTTTGTCCTGTAGAAAAAACTATTCGACGATGACATATCTACCAGTCGTAGGGTCGATAACGCGCTGCTGTAAGTCATTATCAGGGACACGGATAACTGGGAAAGTCTGGCTAATTTCTGTACTGTCGATTACCTCGGCATCTGCTGCTTCGCCAACGACGACGGTACGTCCAGCGTCTTCTACAGCAATGGCAGTACCGTTAGCCGTGTTGACACGTTTGATTTGATCCACGGGGGCAACGATTACTTCTTTTACCCGATACTTAGCGGGTCGAATAACACGAGTGGTTTCGATAATGACTGGCTCTACACTGCGCTCTTCAGTAATCGCAAGTTGTGCTTCTGGCGCGTCAGTTTCAGTGACTTCAGCCATAATCGGTGTCGGGAATTTGGTGCCAAAATGATTGTCACACTGTTGCATACTTAGACGGACAGGATTGCCGTTTTTGTCCATATAAACGTTGACTGGCATATCAGCAGCGATGGGAACGTATTTTCCGACCAAGGCACCCGATACCCCGTAGCGACCATTCGATTGTCCAACGCCTAAATCACAAGCGCCTACTGCATAGTCGCTAGTATTCAAGTTATTGCTGTCAACGACATTCTGTGGAATCATAACATCAGATAAGCGCATTTTTTTGACAGAGGTTTCACCAGCTTGGCGCTTGGGATTTTGATACGTATAAGGGGTATAAAATTTGGCTGAGCCATCTTTGACAGCAGTGACGCACTCGTCGTAACTGTCGTAGCCTACGTTGCCGTGAGTATCGGTCGTCATCCCAGCATTTGCATTACTGCCAATCATTGCCAGACCTGAGGTGATGACAGCGGCGGTCAATATATTCAATTTCATAGTTACTTCCTTTTAATTATAAATAGATGTGTTGTAGTCAGAATGGTGACTTGCTTATATGGCTTATTTTTATACTGAGTCATTAGTGAAAGTCGTTAGTGAAATAATCACCTATTTAATAAATAACGTCATGACGTCATAGTTTCTAATTCAACGTTTCTGCCTTAGTGTTTCTTTACTTTAACTTTTTTAATGCTACGTCAGTTGCTAATAGATGGCTGTGACATCAGGCTAAGAATGTGTAGCATAATGTATAAAAAAAGCGAAAACTGGCAACATTGTTCACCAAAAATGTACGTTATTATTATTTATTAACATCTGCTCAAAATTCATGGGAAATTTCACCTATTAAAAAACCGTACCTTGTTACCAAGATACGGTTAGTAAAACCTAAGGCTTTATCACTCTAGAATCTATAAAAGTCTAACCCTCGACTATTTCGAAGCTAAGACCTGCATGCGTTTCTAGGCGCGTTAGCAGTTTATTGCCCATTGCAGATGCTGGCGTCCAAAACCCACCACAGACATCGTCTTTGCTAATATCTTGCGCTAAACACAAGGCCGCTTGTGCCAGCATGCGTGATGTACTGCCATAGCCAGGATCTTTGTCGCCCGTTACTTTGGTATTGATGGTGTCTTTATTGGTAGTCTTTCCAAAAAGACGAATATCGTAGTAACCATTATCTTGATCAGACTTCGACGGGCCAGAGCCAGCTTTCGGTAAGACGTGCTTGGACAGTAACTCGCGGCTTGGCTTAATCATCATCGCGGTGGCAAATCCTAACAGCCCAGCGCTCAGGGCATAGCTCGACAGCTTACCTTTTATGCCATCTGTCATCCACATGGCTTCGTCATATTTAAAATCGCGTCCATATTCATAGCCGAGTAATTGGTTACTGCGATGCACGATACGGGTATTGATGCTTGCCATCACAAAAGGAGCCAACCAGCGTTTGTGCTCACTGTCATATTCTGGCTTGCTGATATTGGCTTGGCGTACGCTAGGCACGTCTTTATCATCATTAAGCAGATAAGGGTTTGCCACTTGCTTACGACGTGATTTATCTTGTCCCACTTCTTCAAAGATAGTGGCCATTGACGCAATCGTACCACCAGATAAACCCCCTTTCGCCGCTTTTACGCGCATGTGAATCACATCACAAGTGCTATCGAACTGAGCTTCTGCCTGCTGCTGGGTAAAATAAACGCCCAAATCTGACGGGATAGAATCAAAACCACAGGAGTTGACGATACGAGCACCACTCTCTTTGGCAGTTTCTTGGTATTTGTCCATCATGTCTTTGATAAAGATAGCTTCACCGGTGAGATCGACATAGTCTGTACCATTTTCGGCGCAAGACTTGATTAACGGCTCACCATATTTTAGGTAAGGGCCGACGGTTGAGATAATGACTTGTGTTTGTTTGGTCATCTTATCAAGACTGGCAGCGTCCTTACTATTGGCTATAATGATGTCTACTTTGTTCTCAAGCTTGGACTGTAATTCGTTAAGCTTGTCCTCGTCACGACCCGCTATCGCCCACGTGACGCTATCGCCATTTTTATTTTTGGCATCAGACAAAAAGCTTGTTAAATAATGGGCGGTAATTTGCCCAACGAAACTTGTCGCACCATATAAGACGATGGTGTAAGGACGCTGTTCACTACTGGTCTGCTTGTTATCATCTGCTGCATTTATAGTCTTTGAAGTATCCGTATTTGTAGCCATATTTATTATCCTTAATAAGTGTTTTTTATATGTGATCTCATACTGAATGGTAGAAATAAAAAATCATTTTTTATATGCCATTGACTCTATTCTAAGACATGTTAACCGTAAGTAGAAACCCGTTAGTGTGAACTGTGATGGTTTATAGCAGACTATAAGAGGGAAATGCTAGGGATTGAGGGGTATTTTACTATCTCTACATATAAATCTCGAAAAGCCAAGAAAAAATATCAGCATATTAAGATTTGCTACAAAGGTTACATAACCTACCGATATTATTACCAAAATGAACGTTTATCGGTGCGAAACATTGCTAATCTATGTTTGTAAGCAGTTATAGACAGTATTAAAAAAACAACAACTTAAAATGGATATTGGATGAGGTAAGGCAAATATTAGTAACGGTCGTTTATAAGGTCTGTTATATGTGTCTTAGCATCTGATTTTTGATAATTATTGAGGAGAAATCTATGTTTCGCTGGGCTATTATTTTTGCCGTAATCGCACTTATCGCAAGTTTCCTAGGGTTTGGCGGTGTCGCTGGACTGTCTGCAAACTTCGCATACATTTTACTAGCATTGGCTGTGATCTTGTTCATCGTCGCGTTTGTTAGTCGTAAAATGTAATGATAAGTTGAACAAAATAAACGTTACTCAGTAATAAGAAAAAGTCCTCGATTGAGGACTTTTTTTATGGGGATTTTTTACTAAAGATATTGCTTGAATTGTTAAATACGTCTCTATATATAAAAGAGGCGAGTTAAATAATTATAAATGTTTGGGCTGAATAATATGTTCCATACGTTTGGCCAAACGAATATCAAGACTGGTAATACCGCCCGTATCATGGGTCGTTAGACGCACATCTACGACGTTATAAGTATTGTGCCATTCAGGATGATGTTCGAGTGCTTCGGCGTGAAATGCAACTTGGTTCATAAAGCTTATGGCTTCGATAAAGTCGTTAAATTTATAGCTCTTAATGATGCCGTTACCATCGCGCTGCCAGCCAGCCAAGTCTTCTAGCTGTAGATCAATTTGTTTGTCAGATAAACTACTCATAGCGGTCTCCTTTATTATTATGTTGGATTTACTGGTCGAGTATTCGCTAGCTTTTGGTTATTAGTAGACTTCTCCATTTTAGTAAATGCTATATAAGTTTTATGATTAAAATAGGGCAAAAAACCCACCTACGTTTGATATCTTGTCACATATTTAACGATAAATATATGATTGTAGATAGCAAACAAATAGGAGGGTAGTGTGGCATCAATTGTTGGATTTTAATAGAGCTAAAGGATGGTATTCGACTATACCAAATCTTGATATTCAGGGTGCTTGCTGATGTAAGAGGCAACAAACGAGCACTGTGGCACGACTTTTTTATCCTGTTCGCGCGCATAGTCTAGCGCATGTTTGACTAGACCTGAACCGACACCGCGCCCACCCAATTCTTGCGGTACGATAGTATGGTCATAGACGAGTTTTCCGTCGCGTTCTTGATAGCTGATATAGCCAGTGTGACCATTGATTGAGGTCTCAAAACGTTTGGCTTGTTCATCATGGACAATATCTAAGTGTTTTTTGTCAATATTATCGCTCATATAGCACTCCATTTTTTATAAGTTTTCGCATCATGAATGTTTGTACGAAATGACTTGTTTTTATAGTTAGTTATTTCTTTATGTGAGTCATTGCTAGTCTTTATTATGAGTCATTGCTCATAGATATAATAGATACTTACGAATGCTTATGGTAAATACAGATAGGCGAAATGTTACCGTTAGTACTAGGGCGTGTACTCATTTCTATCCTCATTTTTATCATGATTTTTAAATGAGTACACGGCCTAGATAAGCTCTACAGATGACATTCTCTGCAATCATTCTTATAACATCTACTTGGCATAAAATAAGGCGTTTTGCACCACAGGCGGTAGATATTTGCTTAAGCCGCGCATGAGCGGTTCATCTTTTGGTTCGACAACATTATTTGCATGCGCTGGTAGATTGGATTGTGCTTGCAAATGTGCCTGCCATTCTTCTGCACTTGGTTTGCTAAAATGCTTGATACGACCTATTACTTGTTTGAATTGGCGACCAAACCGACCAGTGTTATAAGACAAGCCATACTTTTGGCAGATTGCCTGTACTTGTGGCGCGATACGAGCGTAATGGCGAGCGGGCATATCAGGAAAGATATGGTGCTCGATCTGGTGTGACAAATTACCCGTTAAAAGATGAAACCATTTGCTACCTTGAATATTACTAGAGCCAAGGATTTGACGGACATACCAGTCCCCTTTGCTTTCGTTAGCATCGAGATGGGTGTAGATATGCGCCTGTTCGGTAAAATGACCACAGAATATCACTGCCCACGTCCAGATATTGCGAGCAATATTGGCAGTGAGATTGCCGCTTAATGTACTTATGCCGCTACGGCGCCCCAACGTTACTGCTGCTAAGGCTGGCAAGGCAATATAGTCTTTGCCCACTTGCCGACCGATTTTGGCAAATAAAGCACGAGATTTCTGCTGCATGATGTTATACAGATCAGGAGAGTCCGCATACTCATCAGTGCTGATTTGAATATCATGAAAAGCAACCGCCCACTCAAATCCAAGTGCCAGTCCTGCGGTACTAAGCAGGTTGTAGCGATCTTCTGGTACCCAAGGCTGCTCATCAGTCACTCGAATCAAATGATAACCCACATCATGATCGCGACCAACGATATTGGTGAACGTATGGTGTAGATAATTGTGCGAATGCTGCCATAGTGGGGCAGGACAAACGATGTCCCAATCAAACTGCTTACTATTCAGATGCGGATGCTGCATCCAGTCATATTGCCCGTGCATGACATTATGACCAAGCTCCATATTGTTTAAGATTTTGCTAAAACTTAATAGGGAAGTACCCAATAACCAAGTCGCCACTATACGTCGTCGTGATGACAGTCGACCTGCTACAGCCAGCAGACCACGTGCCAGCACTTCACTATAGACGACGGTGGTATAAACGCGCTGAATATAGCGAGCATCATCAGCACCCAGTGAGTCCATCACGCTCTGATACAGCGTGTTTAGCTCAGCAGCCAATGCTTCTGTACGCGCTTTTGACAATTGCGAGCCGCTCAAAGTTGGATATAAACCTTGCTTTGGCGGTACAGTCGTTAATCCAGAAAATGTAGGCACGGCAGACTGGGCGGTGAACATAGAGGGTAATAAGCGCATAGATAGTCCTTAACCGAGACTGCTTAGGGTGTCAGACGACAGCGTCGGTCCAATGATTCAAGTGAGTTTTAGCATATAATATGCTAAAGCGTTAATCTATCGAAATCTGGTACAAGTTGCTGTATTTTAGTTAGTTTACCTAGAGCAGGTCTTAATTAAACAGTAATAATGATAAGAATAATTAATGAGTGAGCGGGGCTTTATTTTTGGTTCACAAGGTATTTTAAACGCTGTAAAACCGTTAATAAGGCGGTACCAACACTTTAAGTCTATCTATAAAAAATCTCTATTAAAAATAGCCGCTTAATAGAAGCAACACGCTTTATACATCTAAAATAACTTCTGTCATTGGTATATTGATACAGGTCTGAATGGATTCATAACCATTGCTGCTCACTTTGCCCGTTTGGATATTTTTGACGACACCGCTTATTTTTTGGCAGCGACACAGCTGGCATATTCCTTGTCTACAACCATAGCTTAGCCGTATGCCTGCTTGCTCAGCCCCTAAAAGCAACGTGGTGCGACTACTAAATTGCTGCTGTCGCCCGCGTAAATATACCGTTTGTGCTGCTATATCTGCCGTTTTGCTTGACTCACCTGTGCCAACGTTCATATCAGCATCGGTCAATGCCGTGCCAAAATGTTCGATAATTACGTTGTCTCGTAGTGAGTGCTTGTTGGTTAAGCTCTCTTTATCTATTGGCGGGCTTAGTGTGTCAAGGGCGCGGTAAAGCCCTGCTAATAATGAGGATGAGCCGCAGGCGAATATCATCGACTCTGCTAATGATAATGGTAGCAGTGATAAAGTTGCTGCGTCTAAGTGTCGCGTGCCTGCTAGATAGCTACTTGGATCAGTGGTATTAACCATATAATAAGCAAAGTTGGGATAGGTGGTAGCTAGTCGTTGCCAGTACGCTTGAAAAGGCGCTCTTGCCAATGTCGAACGATAATAATATAGCAAAGTAACGTGACGTCGTTGTGTCAATGCTTGAGTAATCAACCCTAACATTGGGGTAATACCGCTACCACCAGCGACAAACAAGAGGGGCGACTGCTCAGAGTGTGGCAGTCCACTTTTTTGCTTGGCTAATTTTTCTGATGTATCCGCTAAGGTAAAGTCACCGCTCGGAATGCTACTATTAAATACCGTACCAAGTGGCGCTTGTTTGGTCAGATAGTCCGAAACCAGCCCTTGCGATTTGATAGCAATAGTGACGGTAGCATGTAGAGTGTTGCTAGCGCGATCCTCAGTATTATGGTCAGCGTCATTAGCAACGCTATTGTCTACAAGATTTTTAGTAAAAATAGCATCATATAAATTTTTTGGCTGAGGAAACAGCCCAACCAGCGAGTAACTGCGCTGATGATTGATGCCATCGATAGGCACGGTCAAATGAATATATTGACCACCTTGCCAGCTATCATTGACCGAAAATGCCTGTCGTTTGAATGCCTGATTGACTTCAAATTGCAGCGCAATCAATTCTTCGTTGAGCACCTGCCGTGCCACAAGGCGAAGTTTGGGTGTGGTCAATGACCAAAACGGATGCAAGCGCGACCCAATAAAATCAACGAACGCGCGTTGGATAATCTCAGGGCGGTAGCCGGTCGTCATAGAATACCTTTTATCATATGCTTTTCAATCATTGTAAAGTCGTGCATTTGACTGCTCGCCTAACTGCTTTTGCCGTCGTTTTATCAGCGTTTATACATATTAGAACAGACAAAAGAACTCTACAATTATTGAAATATTTTATTAAGAATATCTAATATCTTAACGGCTATTCATTAATTTTGCGAAAAATTTGCTGCAACTTTTTGTGGGGTTTATAAAACAGAAGCGTATCAGGGTGATATGATTATTGTTCAAATTAGGGCTTATACTGACTATTATAGGCTGCATTCAAGCAAATAATCTTGTGCTGATAGGCGTAAAAACTTGCGCTTATAGGTGCAAAAATACGAAATCAATGCCAAAGAGTGCTAAAGCCATCTACTAGCTTGCAGGGTATGCGCCACAATGCGATAATGGCCTATAATTTGTAACCCTGATTTTGAGGTGCAGCACGCTTGGCATCATTGCTAAGTATGATTTGCTTGCCTCTTCTATGCAGTCTATCGGAGTGTTAATGGCTCAATATATTTACACGATGAACAACGTGTCAAAACTTGTTCCACCTAAGCGTGAAATCCTAAAAAATATCAACCTATCGTTTTTCCCGGGTGCCAAAATTGGTGTACTCGGTATCAACGGCTCAGGTAAATCAACCTTGCTGCGCATCATGGCAGGTGTGGATACAGAATTTAGTGGCGAAGCACGCGCGCAAACGGGCACCAAAATCGGCTATTTGCCGCAGGAACCACAGCTTGATGACAGCAAAGACGTACGTGGTAACGTCGAAGACGGCATGCGCGAAGCGTTAGATGCGCTCGCTCGTTTAGATGCTATCTATGCTGAATACGCTGAGCCTGATGCAGATTTCGATAAACTTGCTGAAGAGCAAGGCAAAATGGAAGACATCATCCAAACATGGGATGCCCATAACTTAAGCACTCAGTTAGAAAAAGCCGCTGATGCCTTACGTCTGCCGCCATGGGATGCGGATGTTAGTAAACTGTCAGGTGGTGAAAAACGCCGTGTGGCGCTATGTCGTTTGCTATTATCACGCCCTGATATGCTATTACTTGACGAACCGACCAACCATTTGGACGCCGAATCTGTCGCATGGCTAGAGCAGTTCTTGCAGAACTACAGCGGTACTATCGTTGCCATTACCCATGATCGCTATTTCTTGGATAATGTCGCGCAGTGGATTTTGGAGCTTGACCGTGGCCATGGCTATCCGTACGAAGGCAACTACACTGAGTGGCTAGAGCAAAAGAATACGCGTCTAGAGCAGCAGAATAAGCAAGAAGAATCCTTTGCTAAAGCACTGAAAAAAGAGCTTGAGTGGATTCGTAAAAACCAAAAAGGCCAACAAGCCAAGTCTAAATCTCGTGTACAACGCTTTGAAGAGTTGAACTCAACAGAGTTTCAGCAGCGCAACGAGACGGCTGAGATTTATATTCCACCTGGTCCACGTTTGGGCAACAAGGTTATTGAGATTAATGACATCTCTAAATCATTTGGCGATCGCTTGCTCTATGAAAACCTAAGTTTTAACGTCCCAGCAGGTGCTATCGTCGGTATTATTGGTCCAAATGGTGCGGGTAAAACCACGCTATTTAACATGATTACCGAACGTGATACGCCAGATACTGGAACCGTTGATTTGGGTGAAAGTGTCAAAGTCGCTTATGTTGGTCAGGTACGTGACAACTTAGACGATAGCAAAACCGTTTGGGAAGAAGTGTCTGACGGCCTCGACATCATCACTGTTGGTGAATATACCACGCCAAGTCGTGCTTATATCGGTCGCTTTAACTTTAAAGGCTCAGATCAGCAGAAGCATGTCGGGCAGTTATCTGGCGGTGAGCGTAACCGCTTGCAACTGGCGAAGACGCTAAAGCAGGGTGCGAACGTATTACTCCTCGATGAACCATCAAACGATTTGGATATCGAAACCTTGCGTGCGCTAGAGGATGCGATTCAAGTATTCCCAGGTACCGTCATGGTCGTGTCGCATGATCGCTGGTTCCTTGACCGTATCGCCACCCATATCTTGGCGTTCGAAGAAGAAGGCCCTGTTTGGTTCGATGGTAACTACTCTGAGTTTGAGACCTACCGTAAAAAGACCATGGGTGATGCTGCCACTCCTAAGCGTATGAAGTATAAGAAGATTACGAACTAATACGGCTGTTTAGTATATTGCAATCCAATAAAAAAGACCTCTAATCGTTAGAGGTCTTTTTTTGTGCTTCATTTACTTAAGATAACTGGTTATAAATCAATTCCAGCTAGAGATTAGCGCTTGCGCCCAAATTTACGCTGCTTTTTATTACTAATCTCAGTAATCGCATGGGTAATTTCCTCTTCGTCTAAGCTGGCGACTTGCTGCAAGATTTGCATCATATCAGGCGTTAGCACGTATTTGGCATGATGCGCAATGTCATGAATACGGTGGTCAAAGGTCAGTATGCCCGTTTCATCGTCCTTTTGTAGATAGTCAAGGCGGGTCAAGGCGCTAATAAAGCTAGTAAATAAGGCGCGGTCAAAGAAGTCAGGAATGTCATCCGCATACAGCACAGACAAGCGCTGACCGAGCAAGTGGCACAGATCAACGACTTCGTTTTCAGTCAGGTTGCCAGAGCCTTGTTGAGCAAGGAGGGCAAGCGTCATAAAGTAACGTTCAAGGCTTTGCTCAACTGGTGTCGCAAGCACTTGTAGCTGCTGATAGCATTTGCTATTGGACTCGGGGACGCTAAGTACACCATCACCCAACTCGACGATCAGTCCATGACTGAGCAGATTATCTACTTTTTTGTTGAGCGTTTCGGCTAAGCCATGTGCTGGATAATATAAAAACAGCTCACTTTGTAAAAATGGATATAACTGCTCGGCAATATTATCCAAACGACTGCGTTCGATACGTCCATTGCGCGCGACTAAAGCGGCTAGGAATGATAGCAGAATAAAGACATGCAAAATGTTATTGCGGAAGTAGCTAAGCAGTGCTGCTTGCTTGTCTGCGACCTGAATGATGTCGCCTAAAATATGTGGAATACGTTCGATCAGTTTGAGCTTGACCCCATAATCGATAATCTGCTGCGGGCTCATATCAGTGATGACTGTATCCTCTGAATAAGCCAGCTGCTGAGCAAGACCTTGATAGAGCGCGATTTGCTCACGGCAGATATCTTCATCTAGTGCCGCTTTGGGAGCGGATAGGAGTACTAATGACAGTAACGATACGGGATTGACCACCGCAGCTTTATTGATATGCTGCATGATTTTTACACCGATGTTGTCGACCATGGCGCTGGTTTTGGCATCGAGTGGGGTATCAGTGCGATCAGTCGGTAAGCTATTGGCTGCCACATCGAATTTTGTCATAAAGTCGCTAAGGCGAAGCGGTTTGCCAAAACTTAGATGGACATTGCCAAAAATGCGCTCAATTTTACGACCAACTTTGAGTAAGCCGATTAAAGATTCAGACTCTTTTGGCTTGCCTTTTAGTTCGCCCACATAAGTACCGCCTTCCATAATTCGCTCATAGCCGATGTAAGTTGGAATGAATACCACTGGCTTATTGGTTTGGCGTAACTGGCTGTGTACAGTCATCGCCAGCATGCCCATCTTTGGTGGTAGCAGACGTCCTGAGCGTGAGCGACCGCCCTCGATGAAGTATTCGATAGGCGTATTACGAGTAATAAGCGTATGCATATATTCGCGCAACACAGCGGTATAAAGCGCATTACCACGGAAGCTACGACGAATATAAAACGCCACCGCTCCGCGTAATAGTGGGCCTAAGACAGGCACATCTAAGTTATCACCTGCTGCAACGTAAGGGATGCTCAGACCACGCTTGTAGATAACGTAAGACAGTAGCAGATAGTCGACATGACTACGATGACAAGGCACGTAGATGATTTCGTGATCTGTTGCCAGCTCGCGCACTCGCTCAAAATGATGGACTTCTACACCGTCATAAAGCTGTGTCCATAACCACGTCAAAAATCGATCAAAGACACGAATAATCGGGTAGGAGTAGTCATTCACCATTTCATTGGCATAGCCCTTCGCGAGGCTACGGGCGTCACGAACATTGATCCCCGATGCTTCGGCCTCAGCTTCTATCGCATGCTTAATCGCTGGTGAATAAACCAGCTTATCGACCAAGTTGCGTCGATCTGATAAGTCAGGACCGAGCATACTGGCGCGCTGCTTATCTAGGTAGATTTTGAGCTGTTGTTGCAGCATGCGCACCATCTCACGATTGCCATCGGCAGCTGCGACCAACGCATAACTTGGTACGGTATCCGCCTCATTGGTGCCATCAGTGGTTGAATTGACTGAATCAGTGGCAATAGAATCAAAGACAGCAGGGCCTTCTACGTGTCCTTTAAGATTGTCATTAATAAGGGCACGCAAGTCTTGCGGTGGATGGAACTGGACAAAGGTATCGCGTCCCATCACCCCAATATTAAATAACTGCTTGGTAATGCTAGGATCTTCCCAGTTATCAGCCGTTAAAAGCTTAAAGAGGGAATCTTCTTTCTCAGGTGCGCGTCCCCACAATATAGATACCGGCACCAAACGCACTTTTAGCTCTGGATACTGTAAAACAGCAGACACCAAACGAGAAAGGCGCGGCGATAGCTGATTGTCTTTGGCATGGGGATGGTGCAAAAATATGATGGCCGCATTTTCTTTAACATTATGGGCGACGTCATTTACCCCAACCAGTGCTGGTGGCAGATTGTGCTCTTGCGTCTGCAAATCGATCAAAATACTGTTGGAGCGCGAATAATCTTGCAGCACATAAAATCTTAGCGTCTGATCGTCAGTATCAAACTCTGGCAACTCACCCAACAGCTTCGGCTTAACAGCGATATCGAGCAGTTGACCCGATACCTTGCGATATAGCTGATTGATGGGGGCATTCGAGTAAGGCTTAGTCGCAATTGCAGCGTCATCGGTTGCTGCATCGCTGCCTGTCGCTGACTGGCTATCGGTCGCGACTGGCGCTTTAAAAATCCGTTTTTTTAGGAACTTATTCTTTAAGAAACTGGGTATCATAATGGATATCAAAATTAGTAAATTGTATTGCCCTCATGATGCCATAAAAGCCATCAAAGCGATATATTGTGTCTGTATATACTGCTAATATTAATACGATTTGGTGACCATTTCGAGCGTTAAATACCGTGTGAGATGCTTAATTATTTGAGGTATAAAGGCTTTAGCGCAATGATATAGTGGCGTAAACTACTACTAAATATCAAACTTTAGATCGCTATCGGTTGAATTGAGGACACGCCCTAATCTTTACTCTCACTTATTTCAATTAAATAACCATAAGTTAAATACCTATGACTCCTGCTATCAAACTTGCCAAACAGCGCGGCCTTGATTATCAGCTGCACGAATATACTCACGACAGTAATGCCGCTTCTTATGGATTGGAGGCTGCCGAAAAACTGGGCATTCCAGTAGCTCAAGTGTTTAAGACTTTGGTGGTATCTACTGACAATGGCTCACTGGCAGTGGCTATTTTGCCAGTGGACAAAATGCTGAGCTTCAAAAAAATGGCCAAAGCCTTATCGGTTCATAAATTGATAGCCTGCAAAAAAGTACAAATGGCAGACCCTAAGCAAGTCGAACGTAGTACAGGTTACGTACTGGGCGGGGTCAGTCCCCTTGGACAAAAGAAGCGCTTGACGACCGTCATCGATATGTCAGCTGAACAGCAGCCAACCATTTATGTGAGCGGTGGTCGCCGCGGGTTAGAAATCGAATTACCACCGACACAATTGGCTGCCACTCTTGAGGCCTGTTTTGCTGATATTACCGATGACTAATGGTTAAACTCAGACTTGATATGGACACTAAATTCTCACTCATTATTCACACTTCTTTAAGGATAGACTCATGCCGCATTTAACCATCCAAGCCACACCCAATGTCAGTATTGCTCATGAAGAATCATTGCTCAAGTCGCTCAATAAAGTGCTATGGGACAGTGGTCAGTTCAAACAACAAACTGATATCAAAGCACGCATCCTACCCATCCAAACATTTCTGGTGGGTGTGGAAGATGATGAGCAGGCCAATGGATTTATTTACGCGCATCTAAAAATGATGACAGGACGCGATATTGCCGTTCGCAATCAGTTGGCAGAGCTATTGGTCGCAACGATAGAAGATCAGTTGAGCGCCGCGCAATCGGGACGTTCAGCATTGCAGATATGCGTGGAAGTTGAAGAGATTAGTGCGGTCTATCATAAAAAAATGCTTGGTGATTAGTATTAGTAATCAATATTTGCCGTGTGCTTTACCGTTACTCGTATTTTAGTAAATCTACAAATACTCGCACAGTGGCTCGCTGGCATACTTAGGTAAGACAATCACTTCAACGCTATAACCTGCCGTTTGACCTTGGGTGGCCATTAGATTACGAGCAATGCGCAATCGATAAGTCCCCGTGGCAGGCAAGCAGCCTTGATAAATGATACCGCCTTTGGTGCCATCTTGTGTGCCATTGGGCATATGCAGCACACCGACATTGGCAGTCTCAGGCGTACCAGCAAGTGATGCAATATTAATGATGGCATATTGCCAACTGTTGGCGTGAAAACGATACCAGTGCTCGTTTTCATTAGGCTTTAGCTGACCAGTTACCGTGCTACTGATAGCACCTTTAGCAAACTGAATAGGGGTGTCGCTACTTTTAGCCAACGCACTATTCGCGCTAACACCTATTAATGTGGCACTTAGCAACAGCATTTTTATCACTCGTGCGATTAACAAAGTGCTTTTGTTATTCATGGACAACATCATTATCTCCTCACTGAGTTTGTTATCTATCTATTATTTCCAGATCTAGTATTCTCTGACTTTTAGTTAAGCATAAAAAAGCGCCTAAATAATAGGCGCTTTTTTTATCAATGATTGATGAATTTATTTTTAAATCTTAATCTAAGAAAGCAAAGTTTTCGATTTTCATGGCAGTCATGCTGCTGCTTGGTGCAACCATACCTTCGGCGTGACCTGAGGTACGTGGCAATAGCTTATCGAAGTAGAACTCAGCAGTTTGGATTTTGGCTTTGTAGAACTCTGGTGATTCTGTACCGCCATTTTCAAGCTTGTCATAAGCGACAGCCGCCATACGTGCCCAGTGATAACCCATCATGACATAGCCTGAGTACATCAAGAAATCGTCTGATGCTGCTGAGATGATTTCACGGTCTTTACGTGCCATCAGCATCAAGCGTACAGTCAGAGTGTTCCACTCAGCACAAAGCTTGGTCAATGCCCAAACGAATTTACGCATGTCTTTATCAAGTGCATACTCGCCACACCATTTCATGATGCTTGAGGTGTAATCGCGGATGATTTTACCTTTAGACTGCAAGATAACCTTACGACCGAGCAAATCAAGTGCCTGAATACCAGTTGTACCTTCGTACATAGTAGCGATACGCGCATCACGAGCGATTAGCTCCATGCCCCACTCTTTGATATAACCGTGACCGCCATAAACTTGCTGACCGTGTTTGGCCGCTTCAATACCAAGCTCAGTTAAGAAGCCTTTGAGGATAGGCGTATAGAAGCCAAGTTTATCATCCCATTTTTCAAACTCTTCATCATCGCCATTGATGATGCCTTGTGCCATTTTATCAGCATAGCGGGCTGAATGATAAATCATCGAGCGACCGCCTTCAGCAAAGGCTTTTTGGGTCAATAGCATACGGCGTACGTCAGCATGATGAATGATCGCATCAGCTACTTTTTCAGGATCTTTCGTACCTGACAACGTACGCATTGAGCGACGATCTTTCGCATACGGTAGGGCGTTTTGGAAAGACAGCTCAGTGTGCGCCAAACCTTGGATGCCAGTACCGATACGAGCGGTGTTCATAAAGGTAAACATGGCTTTTAAGCCTTTGTTTGGCTCACCGATGAGGTAACCGACCGCATTATCAAAGTTTAGGACGCAAGTTGCTGATGAGTTGATGCCCATTTTGTGTTCAATAGAACCACAAGAAACGCCATTGCGCTCGCCAATTTCGCCTTCAGCATTTGGCAGAAATTTCGGTACGATAAATAATGAAATACCACGTGTGCCTTCTGGTGCGTCCGGTAGACGTGCTAGCACAATGTGAATGATGTTATCTGTTAAGTCATGCTCACCACTTGAGATAAAGATTTTGGTGCCGCCCAGCTTGTAGCTACCGTCATCTTGTGGAATGGCTTTTGACTTTACTTGACCCAAGTCAGTACCACATTGTGGCTCAGTCAGACACATGGTGCCTGCCCAAGAGCCTTCGACCAATTTATGTAGATAAGTCTCTTTTTGCTCATCTGTACCATACTGTAAGATGGTGTTGATACAGCCTGTAGATAGACCAGGATACATTGCCCATGGCCAGTTCGCCGTACCGATCATTTCAGCTTTAATTAGGTTCAATGAAGTCGGTAAGTTCATACCACCGTATTGTTCAGGATAAGAAATACCTTGCCAACCGCCTTCTACGAACTGGTCATAAGCGTCTTTGAAACCTTTAGGGGTTGTGACTACGCCATTGTCAAAATGACAGCCTTCTGCATCAGCTGGCTGATATAAAGGTGCCAAGACGTTTTCGGCAAAATCTGCCATACCTTGAAGAATCATATCAACGGTTTCAGGGTCAGCGTTTTCGCCATTGTCTAAGCTTTTATAATGCGTTTGATAGTCGAACACATCATTTATTAAAAACTTGATATCACGTAAAGGTGCTTTGTAAGTTAACATAGTCGGTCTCTTTGGTTAATTCGCTGTCGTAGACTTAGGATTGAAAACCAGAGTTTATTCGAGCGGATGTTTGCTTATTTTGATACAAATGAATGATATTGTAGATGGTGAGTTGAACTTATTAAAATATCGTCTGTAATGACAGTCGCTAAGTGTTACTTAATAAAAGTTAACTATTATGATAGTTATCCAAGTATAAGACTTCTATAACGACAAATATATAACTTATAACTAATATTCATAATTCGTACTATTATATATTAAATTAAGTTATGTGTCGGTAAAATATTCACGTTTAAATAATAGCATTACGAGTCATTTTCATTCAAACATCGTGCAAATTAAAGTAAGAAAGACAATGTTTCATCAATCGGCGCAATATCGAGGCAAGAGGAAAATCGATTTATGAGCGCATCAAAGCGTAAGGCAAGTTGGATAACTTGGCTGGCAGAACGGTTTGCCTATATTAAGTCGTTAGTGTTGGGTGAGCTGCCGCATTTGTTAACAGTTAGTCGCAGCAAAAGACCATGGCATATGCCGATTATCGCTGCCATTGCCATTAGCTTCCCCGTGTTCGTCGGTGCTTATTTTGATGCTTTGTCTTCAGGTATTAAGGCTTCGCTGGGGGCAATGATTATCCTCAACTTGCCGTTGTCAGGCACACTACCGTATCGTTTGGTGACGGTCATGGCGTGGGGATTTGCCATGGTGTTGAGCTTTGCGCTCGGACTGATCGCTCAGCAGATACCTGTGCTCAGACTGCCCGTATTTGCATTGCTTGCTTTTGCCATCGTCATGTTGGGTCGTTACTATCGACAGCCGCCACCGGCAGGATTGTTTGTGATGATGGCAGGGGCGATCGCGTTATTTATTCCTGTGCCGTTGGCGCAAGTGCTATCAGCGACAGGGCTAGTGATGTTAGGTGGTGGTATGTCGATGTTACTAGCGCTGTTATATAGTCTGTTTTTATTAGCGACGCGTCCTACTGTGCCTGCGCCCGTTTATCTTTATGAATCGGACATGATTAGCGACAGTCTCATTGTGGCCAGCTTTGTGAGCTTGGCGTTGGCCATCGCGATTTTGCTAAAGATGCCTTATCCCTACTGGGCGGCTGTGAGCTGTTTCATCATTATTCAAGGCATGCAGCTACGCACGATGTGGATCAAACAAATGCATCGCTTACTCGGTACATTAGTGGGAATGGCAGTGGCGAGTTGGATGCTGTCGTGGGGTCTATCGATATGGGGCGTTGCGATCGCTATTTTGATAATGATGCTCTGTATCGAGTCATTAGTCGATCGTCATTACGGCTTGGCAGTGGTATTTATCACGCCGTTGACGATATTTATCGCTGAATATGGCAGCATGTCGCTGGTGCCGCCCGTCGCCGAGGAGATCATTCGTGTGCGTATGCTTGATACTACGATTGGTTGCGTGGTGGGGCTTAGCGGTGGTCTGGCCATACACTCAAGCCGTTTGCGTGTGCCGCTACGACAAATAGAAGCTTGGCTGCTCGCGCGTTTTGGTCAAACAACGAAAGAATAAATGAAAGGCGTATGACAAACTTGTCTGATTCGGCTTCATACGCCTTTGTGGTTCAAAGCAACATATAAATGACGGTCTGATTTATTTGGCGTTGAGAGCTTTAGTGGCTTGTACGACATCGATGCTATGACCTGTCCAGCGCTCAAAGCTTAAGGCAGCTTGTCCGATCAGCATGCCGTAACCGTCTGAGGTCCGCGTCCCACGTGCCGAAAAATGCTCTAAAAATGGTAGAGTACGACCATACATCATGTCGTAGGCATATTGCGTGTTTAGCGTGTCGTTCAGTGGCAAGGTCTCGCCCGATAGACCAATCGATGTCGCATTAATAATAATGTCAAACTGTCCGCTCAACTCGCTAGTCGTACAAGTAGTAATCTGCTGCTGACTAATAGACGTACTGGCAGCGCTAAGCTCGCTGACCAAGTCGGTGGCTTTGCTCACTGTGCGATTGGCAATTGTGAGTGTTGCGATACCGGATTGAATCAAAGGTAATATTGCCCCGCGCGCGGCACCACCAGCGCCAATGATGGCAACGCGAGCACCATCCAGCGGCCAGCCTAAGCTGGTGATATGATTGATTAACCCTTGCCCATCGGTATTATCGCCGTACAGCGCCTCTGCTATCGGCGTGCCACTGTTTAATAGTGTTTTATTGAGCAGGAGTGTATTGACCGCACCGGCGACTTTGGCGTGCTCTGATAAGCCACCACGCGCCTGACAGCACGCATAAGCGACTTGTTTAAAGGGAACCGTCACATTGGCACCCACACCGCCACCATGAAAAAATGCCTCGACGACCGCGGCAAAGCTGGCTGCATCATCGGGACAATACTGGCGTTGATAGCGAATATCAATGCCTGCTTGCGCCGCAAATAGCGTATGTATTTCAGGAGATTTACTGTGGGCAATTGGATTGCCAATAACGATAAAGTGCTGGGTCATAAGTAGTCCGCTGGCAGTAAGGGCATGAAGGAGTCAGATTGATAACCGTTCAAACCCATTCATCATAAGGGATAACGCTATGTTTGACAAATAGGGCGGTTAAGCGACAAATACACGATTGAACATAGGGGTTTAAAACGTGAGGTCTTTAACAAATCTGTACTGTCTGGGAGTGGTATCCGTAACGTAAAGGGTAGTCAAGCGTTCAGCAGTTGGGTAAACTAGTGAGCATAAAAATCGATATCAATATGCGCTAGTAACTGCTAGGTTATCACCAAGCTTTTTAATAAAACATTCTTCATTATCAGTGGCGTATCTGCCAGCTCGTTAATACTATTTTGAGATCAATCTAAAAGTGTGAGTACATTGTCCATGTTGAATAATAACCTACAGACCTTGATGGTCAGTATGATAATGGCAGTTGGCGTGACGTTGAGTGGCTGTGATAGCACCAAAGAAGACGCCCAAGATCCAGAGGCTGGCGCGGCAACCACTAGCGAGCAGACCGCCAAAGATACTTCTACGCAGACCGCTCCGACTGACACAGCTGATTTAGATGGTGCGACTGCTCAGCAAGGCACACCAGTAAAATATGATGTACTGGCATGGGGCGCTGACCAAGTAGAGCCGATCACGGTTGATGAGCTAGATGGTATCAAAGCGACCTTTGGTAAAGTGGTGAGTACCGACGAAAACAGCCTAGACTATGCCAGTAATCCAGCTTCTAAGTATCGCTTTATGAACACCGATGCGCCTTATTTAGATATTATCGATTCCGAAAAATATCTGGAACTTGGCTGGTATTATGCCAATCCAACTGACTCTGATAAAGAAAAAGAGCTGAGTCAAAATCATGCCAAAAAATCCTATATGCTAGCGCGTCAGCTGATGGGTGATGACGGTGGCAAAGTGCTCGCTGATATGCTGAACGGTCAGATTATTAAAGATAAAACCATCGGTGGGCAAAAAATAGAGTTGGCGAAATGTGAGTTTTATAGTTGTATGCTGGTGCTTAATAAAGCTGCTGCTCAAACAGACAATAGCTAAATGGTGGAAGCTATCATGCCACCGTCCAACAGCTGGATACGCCTGCAACCTCTAAGCGAGGCTAGCGATAACGCAGCAGAGATAGCGTTAACAATGTCATTAGACAATCGCGGACTGGCATACGGTGATGGCTTTTTTACTACTATGGGCGTCATCGATGGGCTGATACTGTGGTCGGACTATCATCAGCAGCGCCTTGACTCTCATGCCGACGCTCTACAGCTCGATATCGATAGCCAAGCGCTATTGGCCACTTTGCAGACACAGGCCAAGCAATTGCAGCAAGGCATGCTTAAGCTTATCGTCACCCGCGCGGCGCAAGATGTCCGTGGTTATGGTTATGCGCCAAGTACATCCGGTAGTGCTTGCGAGGTCTGGCTCAAGTCTTCCGCCATGCCTATCGCCACTGCTGAGCAGCTACGTCTACCGAATGGACGCTTAGTGCCTGTGCAACCAGTGGCTTCTGCCACTTGCTTGTCTTCACAACTCGCCTGTCTACCGCCACCGCTTGCCGGACTTAAAAGTCTCAATCGCCTCGATAATGTGCTGGCAAGCGCTGAGCTACAACGCGTTAAAGCCCAAATATTAAAATCCAATCCCTTCTTACCAGCCAATCATTTATCGTCCAATCATTTATCAGCGAGTGCCGAACCCAATATCGGTGAGGGGCTGCTGCGTGATATGAGTGGGCACTGGGTTGAAGGGACGATGAGTAATGTGTTCTATCAATTATCAGAATCGCCATTCGCAAAATCGTCCAATCCTCCACATCTTCAAAACAACAGCAATTATCTGAGCACTGGTCAATGGTATACGCCCTCTATGGCGCAATCGGGCGTCGCTGGCGTGATGCGGCAAGTGCTTATCGATGGGTTATCCACCACAGAACAGCCAGTTATCATTAGGTCGTTATCAGATAAGGATTTACCGCATTTAAGCCAACTGTTTTTTTGTAATGCGCTACGCGGAATTATGCCAATGAGTAGTTTGAAGTTATTGTCGGGTGAAGTCGTGGGTTTTAAAAGTCAAAAAAATATCGGCTAAATAAAGCCGTTTATTCTCGCGCAAAAATATTAAATTTAGTATCAATGAAATCATCGGGATATAAAACAACCTCTTCATTACGATACATATCTTGCGCTTTTAATAGTGCTTCTTGCTCGTTTTTTGCCCTAATTTCTACGATGTTCTCCAGCAATTAGTACAACTTTCGATATTGCCCACGACCTACAAATTCGATAATGCCTTTGTCACGTAACACTTGTAATTGTTGGCGAATTTTATCTTTAATGTGATTGTTTTCGGGATGTTTGAGCTTTAACTCATCAGCAAAAGCATAAACTTGATTGAGAGAGAAATTCACATCCAATCTATCGATACATTGCCAAACATCTAATGTCCAGCCACGTGATGTGATAGATTGCTCGCGTAAAAACAAGGTTTTTTGAAATTGCTCGGTGACATTATCGCGTGGTATGACTTGCTGGTCTTTGACCAAAAACACTTTCCCCGATTCGGGCACTTTGCGCAAATCAATATTGCAACCAACCCAACCAGCGCGTTTGGCAGTAACGGATAATGGTTTGCGTTTTATAATCATGTCCGGCTGAAAGAATTGCTTAGGAATGATCAAAAAGTTATTCACCCTATATTCTTGCGAATAGGTCAGAAAGAAAAAACTGGGATTATTATCACTATTGATACGTTCAATCATAGTGTCATAAGCACCATCATTAATAATGTTGCTTAATTTTGCCTTTTTACTTTTTAGCTCATACTCCTCATGACAGTTTGAGCAATAAAAATCAGCGACAGGTTGGTTATTAACAAATTCAACCAATGGCTCGGCATTACAATTAGGGCAATAGCTTTGGTTCGCAACCCAATCTTCACTGAGTACACGAATCCTTTGGGGTTCAGATTGATAGTTTGCAGCGAGAGGTTGGTTGAAATGTAGATTCATAATAAGTTTTCGTTGTAGTAGACAAAACAAAAATATCAATAAAAGCGCAGGAATATTCAGCCATATAATTTAATCTAAACACTAAGTTAATTCACAAGCTAAGCAAATACCATTGAAAAGCGCACGGTTCAGTGCTAAATTCTAGCAAACCTCTGCCTTGCGAGTTGCCATGAGCAATCCAACACCTGAAACGCCTCCTGAACGTCCTAATGATACTCCATCCAATGAGCAAGAGGGCGCTGTTGACGAGCGCATCGCTGGCACGCCATCGAATGCCAAGCCAGTCTTGGATGAGGCTGCAGGCGAGGAAGTGCCGGCAACGGATATCTCGCTCATCAGCGGCAAGACTAAGCCGCGTAAATATAAAGTGGACAATCAATCGTTCTTTATGCAGCGTGGCTATCAGGTATTGCTTGTGCTGGGGCTTATTGCTGCGTTTCTCTTAGTCATAGTCTATCAGACACTGTTTGGACGGATTGAGCAGCCGCAGCAGATGGTCACGATCGAGCAAGGTCAGACCTACTACGGATTACTGCCGCAGTGGCAACAGCAGACGCCACTGTTTTCTGCTAGTGTCGCCAAGCTTTATATTAAGTCGCAAGTCGATGCACCACTACATGCAGGCATTTATCAATTACCAGAGAACCCAACCATCGCTGAGGCGCTACAAGTGCTCGCGCAGGGTGCCAAAGCGGCAATGGTAAAAGTGCAAATTATCGAAGGTAAAACGTCTAAAGACTTATATCAATCGCTACGTGATAACGACAATATCAAAAAAGAAGTGCTAATAGCAGACAGCGGTGATGCTAGTAACGCCAGTATTGCTCAAGGGCTGGACTTGGTCGGTATATTGCCAAAGAGCGTGACCAACAGTAACGACCCTATCGTCAATCATAATCTTGAAGGGTGGTTTGCGCCTGACACTTATTATTACGGCGAGGGCACCAGTGACAAGCAGGTATTGACGGATTTGTATAAGCGTCAGCAGCAAGCGTTGACCAAAGCATGGGAAAATCGTGCGCCTGACCTGCCTTATAAAAGTCCTTATGAAGCACTGGTAATGGCCTCTATTATCGAAAAAGAAACCAGCGTGGCAGAAGAGCGTCCCTTAGTATCAGCGGTGTTTAAAAATCGCTTGGATAAAGGCATGCGCATGCAGACCGATCCGACGATTATCTATGGTATGGGCAGCCGCTACGATGGTAACATTCGCCGTAAAGACATCGACGAAAAAACATCCTACAACACCTATCAAATCGATGGTTTGCCGCCTACACCGATTGCGCTACCGTCTGCGGCCTCTATCGAAGCCACCTTACATCCAGCGGATAGTGAAGCGCTGTATTTTGTGGCGACAGGGAATGGTGGGCACAAATTCACCAATAGCTTGGCTGAACACAATCAGGCGGTAAAAGAATACCTGAGTGTCATGCGTGAGAAAAAATCTCAAACGCCGCCGCAGTAAACCATCGATTTACTTTTCATAAAACCTATCATTTACTGAGCGCTATAAAAATTCATATAGTGCTCATCAATGACATAAGGTCATATCATGTCAGCATCTATACCAGCCAACTTGTTGCAAATCAATTCAACTCAAGCCACGACTGATATTACGGATACAGCACCTATGCAAGGGCGCTTTATCAGTTTTGAAGGCACTGAAGGCGTGGGTAAAACCACTGCCATCGAGCAGTTATGTGCGCGCTTGCAAGATAGCGGTATCGACTATTTGCGTACCCGTGAGCCGGGTGGTAGCCCATTTGCAGAGCGTCTGCGCGAGATATTATTGGATCCAGCGACGGAGATCAATGACGATACAGAGCTGTTGTTATTGTTTGCAGCGCGCTGCGACCATATGCAGCAGGTAATATTGCCAGCACTACAGCAGGGAACATGGGTGATATGTGATCGATTTACCGACTCTACCATTGCTTATCAGGGCTTTGGGCGTGCGCATGGTGACGCTACTGTACGAGTCAAAATTGATGCGCTTATCACTCAGTTCGTTACCCAGTTGCCCGAACTGACTTTATGGTTGGATTTGCCAGTGTTAGAAGGCATGGCACGGGCGGGTAAACGTAGCGCTGCCGATCGTTTTGAGCAGCAGGCGACTGAGTTTTTTACGTGGGTGCATACAGGTTTTAGTACGCTCGCAGCCGAGCACCCTGAGCGTATCCAGCGTATCGATGCCTCAGGTAGCGCTGAGGAGGTCAGCACACGAGTATGGCAAACAGTTGCGACAAGATTTCATCTTAGCTAGGCCGTGTCTCCAATTCACTCGATATAGTCAAAATACCCCAAAAACGCTACGATACTGCTGATATTAATTTTCACTGACTATAGTCATCTACATGGGCTAAATCTTGCCAAACATCGTCAAATAGCGCCCTATAAAAAAGCCCTCATAATCATTATGAGGGCTTTTAATTTGCTTATTAGCTTTTCAGAAAATATAGTCATTCCACTATAAAAGTATTACAGTGTTAACCTCGCTTGAAGTATCACATATACATCTACACTCGGTTGCCTTGTACTACTTTTAAATTGAATCGACTATAGCGTTTATGGTTTATCCGCATCCTTTTTTACCGAATCTTTCACCTTCACATTGTTGGCGGTATTGTCATGATCTGAGTCAGGTAGGCGGTTAGGATCGAGCGCACCACTTTTTATCTTGGGCGCACTACCATTGCCGTTTGTACTACTATTAGTCGACTTACTGGTTTTTGACGTTGCCGTTGAGTTATCTGCCATCACCCCTTTGTTGACTGTGTTAGTAGAGACGTCTTTAGCTTCCGCTCCCTGACGTTTATCTATCTCAGCCTTGACGGTTTTTTTCGCTACGTCACTCTCTTTATCAACCGCTATGGATGGCTCTTGCTCTGGCGTATCAGCGATATCTTCCACCATCTCTTTTTCTTTGCGCTTTTCAGGCGCTTTGGAGTTGGCTTCAAAACTGGCATCTGCGGCAGCACGGGCTTGCTCTTGTTTTGGCGTGACGTCCACTGGCTTTGGCTGGACTTCATCATCAACGACTAGAGAAATGAGCTTGCGATCACGTGGTACTGATCCTTCGAACTTATCAGTGATGACTTGCAGCTTGCCTTCTTTGTCTAGGGTATAGAGCGGCACGAACTGCTTATTGTCGGCTTTATACTGCTCAAACGTATAGCTGTCCGTAATGTTGGTGATTTTAATACGGGCTTTTTTGGACAGCATACTGGCAAGTTTGGTATAGGTTACGTCTTTGCCAAACAACCACTGCGAATGAAAGTTTGACTGCTTATCATCGCGCTCACTTTTCACTTTTTCATCGCTGAACTTGAGGCGATAGAGCTTGCGCTCGCCGAACTCATGGCGGTAATGAATCTCAGACAAGGTATTCATCTCTTTATCCATACTCATCGCGAATAGATGACCAATACCGATAAGGTCAAGATGATGGTCAGCGTGATCGGAGATGGGGTTGCCAAAATAGGTGCGCAGACCACTCATACGCGCGCGGGCGATATTGGTATAGTTATTATGAGCGACGATGACATCGAAGCCTTGGTCTTTTAAGGAGGTTGCGATTAGCAACGCAACTGGATTGGAGCCAACGATAAGAATACCATTGGTCTCAGGCTCACGCACGCCAAGTAAATTGCCCACTACTTTTGCACCCAAGCCCTGAATCATGACCGTACCGATGATGACCATAAATACTAAAGGTACGAGCAGCTCAACGCCCTGAATATCATACTCTTGCAAGCGAATCGCAAACAGCGATGAGATAGCGGCGGCGACGATACCGCGCGGTCCAATCCAGCTGATCATTAGCTTTTCATTGGTTTTTAGGTTTGAGCCAATAGAAGATGCCCAGACCGATAAGGGACGCGCCACAAACATTACGATAGCGAGTAGCACCAAGCCTGCAAAGCCCACACTCATTAAGCTTGCCAGCTCCACACGTGCCGCAAGAATAATAAATAATACCGAAATAAGTAGAACGGTTAATGATTCATTGAATTCTAAAATAGTCTCACGTGGGAACTTGGGCCAGTTCGCCAGTGCGACGCCCAAGACGGTGACGGTTAGCAGACCAGACTCATGCTCTAAATGGTTGGAGACAGAGAATAAAACCAAAACAAAAGCTAAGGTAAAGACATTGCGTAAAAACTCAGGCACCATATGGCGGCGCATTAAGAACGCCAATGCCCATGCGCCAGCCATACCAAGCGCCGTTGCAAGCACGACAATTTTGGCAAATAGCAATATGCTGCTGGCTTCACCACCAGAGATAATATACTCATAGACCAATACCACGGCGATAGCGCCAATGGGATCGATGATAATGCCTTCCCATTTGAGGATATTGGAGATGGTCTTGTTGGGGCGCACACTACGTAACAACGGCATAATCACCGTCGGCCCAGTGACACATACCAGCGCCCCGAACAGCAACGCAATCAATGGATCGACATCGAACAATAGATAAGTCGACAGCGCGACGATAGCAATGGTGATGAGCACCCCGACCGACACCAGCATCTGTACGACCGTGCCGTGTTGCTTGATTTCATCAAACTCAAGGGTCAGTGAGCCTTCGAACAAAATAATCGCCACGCCCAAAGAGATGAACGGAAACATCAGCTCGCCCAAGACTAAATCAGGGTCGAAAACGCCGAGTACGGGTCCAACAATAATGCCAATGAGTAACAAAAATAAAATGGACGGTTGCTTTAAATACCAAGCCAACCATTGGGCGGCAATGCCGATCCCAACCACGCCGGATAACAATAGGGCGGTATCCATAAATTAATCCTTTTATAATCTTGTGATGCTGTCTAGCTATTAAAGTGGGTTATCGTTAGCGGCCAAAACCTTTTATAACGGCAAATTAATAATAACCATAGCCATCATGAATCATGGATGATATATATACTATATAGTAGTAAAGACAAACGCGTCTCTAGATAAATAAAAAAATGCTAGAAGCGCAAAAGATGGAAAATAAGGGCGTTAAAAGCCAATTCGATTAGTGTATAGTTCATAGCTGCCCGATGTGGCTAACTATTGTTTGCTAAAAAATTTATTAGGCTTGTTATCATATCATGATTTTATTTTATATATGTCAAGGGTCTGTCTGACGTGATAGCCGCGCGCCATCGTTCTGCGCTGACACATGATTAGGTGAACGCGCTATAAAAGATTACGAAATCGAGGGGATAAGACGACGGGGTATCAAAATGGCTTATATTCACGTCATTATCCTTACCCATCGCTACGACACAAACTGGCAGGCAAGTAATAGTAATAAGCTGACCAGCGTTCAAGATGGTTGCTTATAAATTGTTCCTTATAAATTATTGCTATAGATTATCCCTATAGATTTATACAAGCTTGCTATCTATTCTATTATGGCGATAATAGCGATAATATTGTTGCTAACAATAATAACCACTCATATGGAGACAATATGCCTATCAATATGTTTCAAGCGCAACCCACTATTCGTATGCAGCGTTGGTTGCAACGTAGCAGTTTGGCACTGGTTATCGGCACGGTAATGGCGATAGGCATTAATGCAGCCACTATGCCTCAGGCACAAGCAGCGGTCACCACTGCTGATTTCTCTGACTTGGTACAGCAAGTGACGCCAGCGGTGGCACGGGTCAATGTCACCAAAACGGTCAGTGAAGATGAGCTTGCCAAAGCGCAAACCGCCGAACTTTTACGTCAGTTCTTCGGGGATCGCTTGCGTATCCCAGATCAAGCAGCGAAGCCCGCGATTGAACACGCTTATGGCACTGCTTTTTTTGTCACCACTGATGGTTATATGTTGACCAATCATCATGTGGTTGCTGGAGCAGATAAAATCACCGTGACTCTTAATGACAGAACCGAGCTGGATGTGACCTTGGTGGGTAGCGATGAGCGCTCAGATGTGGCCGTACTCAAAGTCGTGGGTAATCAGTTCCCAGCTTTGCCCATCGGCGATTCAAACAGTCTAAAAGTGGGTGAGCCGGTGTTGGCGATTGGCTCGCCATTTGGCTTTGATTATTCGGCATCCGCAGGTATCGTGAGTGCCAAGTCACGCAGTTTTTCACGTGAGACCAGTGTGCCTTTTATCCAAACCGACGTAGCATTAAATCCGGGTAACTCAGGTGGACCTTTATTCAATCAGCGCGGTGAAGTTATTGGTATCAACTCACGTATCTTTAGCGGGACGGGCGGTTATATGGGCTTGTCGTTTTCTATCCCCATTGACGCGGCGATGGATATCTACGAGCAGCTAAAAACCAATGGTGAAGTCGCGCGTGCCTATATGGGTATTTATCCTCAAGACATCGATCGCAATCTGGCCGAAGCGTATAACTTGGCTCGTCCGCAGGGCGCTCTGCTTACACGTGTCTCACCAGACTCACCAGCACAAAAATCAGGTCTGCAATCAGGCGATATTATTTTGCAATATAATGATGTGCAGATTATGCGCGCCGCAGATTTATTGAATCTGCTCAATCGGGCACGACCCAATGATCCGTTCAGTGCTCAGATTCAGCGTGATGGCAAGCAAATGACGGTAAAAGGCACGCTAACGTATGCACCAAATGATGTCCGAGCGCAAAGCGGCTCACAGCAAGACGATGAGATACAACTGGGCTTACGTCTGCGCAATTTGACTCCAGATGAGCAGGCAGAGCTGGCTGTTGACAACAAAACAGGCATATTGGTCACGACCGTCGACCCGACTGGCTTAGCCGCCCGTTCAGGTATTTTCGCTGGCGATATCGTTACCAACTTTCATCAAAAGCCGATTGCGAAGGTCACGGATTTCTCCAGCGCTATCTCCTCACTTCCCAAAAAAGGGGTAGTAACGATTGAAGTCATGCGCCAAGGCATTCCTGGTATTATCGGCCTGCGCATTGAATAGCCACCATATAGTCAATCCACTATGCTTAAATGAAGTATCTCACTAAGCGTTGATAATTATACTTGTCTATCATAGAGCGCGACCTCTATAATGGCTGATTTTTTTATCGATTGATTTTGATGATATGCTATTGCTCGATTTAACTTTGATTAAGCGACATTGAGTTGGGCGCTGATTTGACTGAACAACATTAATTGACCACTGCACAAACGACTATTCATACCTCTATATACAGCTAGGTAATTATGACTGACCACGCTTTTTATACGCTCAGCATCACGACAGCGGCAGCATTGCTAGCGTATATCATCTTGTGGTCAGGATTACAGACGTTCAATGCCAATCCCACAAAACGCTTTTTGCGTATTTGGTCAAAATTGACGCTATATTATGCTGCTTATACCATGCCAGTTTGGGCGTTACTGTTGGTAATTGGGCGAGTACAAGAGGTGACGCCTCTACTGGCACAATTGTCACCGAGCGTTGTATTGATGGCTACCATCACGATGGGTCTGTACTTTTATACTGTCGTTGTGCAGCCCAATTGTTTGCGCGTGCAGCATCATGCGGTTGATTTAGACTTGTCAGCCCCGCTCACAGTAGCGGTATTAGCAGATTTGCGTATTGGCTTATATAGTGGCAAGCCGCGTCATATTCGCAAGCTTGTCGCTACCATCAATGCGCTGTCAGCAGATGCAGTGCTGATTACAGGTGACTGGCTCTATTACCCGAGCGCAGATTTGGTGGGGCAGTTGATGCTGTTTAAGGGAGTAAACAAACCCGTTTATACGGTGATGAGTACCTCGGATTTGCGTTATCAGTCGATTAATACCACCAAGCAAGGTCAGCCACTATTGAAAGATACTTTGGCCAGTGCCTTTGATGTGCTTGATATCAATTATATCGGGCAGCAATGTACGTCGTTGCCGCTTAAATGTGCCCAAACTGGCAACGGTCGATTAAGAGCAAATCAAACAAGCTCCATTAAAGGTCACCTGAATACCCGTACACAAACGCACCCAAAGGATAATCCAGTCGTGGCGGTGCTTTGCGGTTGGCAAGATGTTCCAAAACAATCGAGCGATGCCAAAACTTTGCAGGTACCTAGTAAAGTGGCGCTTAGTGCCGAAATCGCGCAGGCGACTAAACCTGTCATTATTCTTGCGTCACGATTTGATAGTATTAGCGACTTACCAAAATCGCTACAGCCGCGACCACTATTGATAACGGGGGCTGCTAAAGCGATACAGAAAAACATACTAAAGGCGCAAAAAAAGCAAGATATTCGCCGTATAGACAATCAATCGTCATTGTTGGGTAGTAGCCGGATGGGTAAGCAGCGCGGTCTATATCAGCATGGTAGCGCGCAGATATTTGTCAGTAGCGGAGTGGGTACTCGAGGATTGCCTTTTCGCTTGTATCGTCCGACTATCGATGTGTTGACGATTCGTTAAAACGACTCAAAAGCATTTATCCCAGTTTCATAAGTACGCTAAACTAACTATTAAATAATGAAGTCTATAATCAGTCACTCTTGCGCATTACCATCGCGTTAAACAGGGCTTAAAATGGCACACGATATACCTAGGCTGAGCATTAATTGACTGATAGCGGTCAAATCAAAATATGCTACACTAGTAAGCGTTTTTATGGCTATCAATAAACAACCTCGGCAATTGACAAAAATAATGTTAGTGCGGGTAGACCTGCACATGATTTTATAGTGCAAATGTCATTATTGTAGGTATATAAACACCCAGTATGAACATCAAGCAATACCTGTCATTGGCTTGTCTATTGACTTAAAAATGGATATGGGTAGTTGCAAATGATCGATCATGTGACAGCTTTAATAAAGCTAGGATAATACAACAGTAAGGCACGGTTATGAGCACAGCATACGACGAGATTAAAACCCGACTACAAGGTTCAATGGTAGCCTTGGTAACGCCCATGCACCCTGACGGCACGGTCGATTATAAACGTCTGGCCGATCTCATAGACTGGCAGATTGAGCAAGGCACCCACTGTCTCGTTGCCGTCGGTACCACTGGCGAATCAGCGACGTTATCGATGCAAGAACATAGCGATGTGATTCGTTACTTTGTGAAGCATGTCAAAGGCCGCGTGCCAGTGATAGCAGGTACAGGCGCGAATAATACGACTGAAGCCATCAAACTGACGCAAGATGCGGCGGATGCTGGTGCAGACTGTGCATTATTGGTTGCTCCTTACTATAATAAGCCGCCACAAGAAGGCTTGTATCAACATTATAAAGCCATTGCCCAAGCCGTAAACATCCCGCAGATGCTCTATAATGTACCGGGGCGTACCGTGGTCGATATCGCTCAAAATACGGTTGAACGTTTGGCTGATATCGATAATATCGTTGCGATTAAAGATGCTACGGGCTCAGTCGCTCGCGGTGAGCAATTGATTAAAGCGGTCGGCGATCGTATTGTCGTGCTATCTGGCGATGATGGTACGGCGCTTGATTTGATGCAAATGGGTGCCAAAGGCAATATTTCAGTAACGGCTAATGTCGCACCGAACGCCATGAGTGAGACGTTTTCGGCCGCGCTACGTGGTGATTTTGATGCCGCGCACAAAGTACATGACGTGATTAAGCACTTGCATCGTGATTTATTTATTGAATCGAGCCCCATTCCAGCAAAATATGCGTTACATAAAATGGGTATGATAGATACGGGTATCCGCTTGCCATTGGTTTGGCTAGCAGAACAACATCATGCCACTATTGATGAAGCGTTGGTTCGCGCAAATTTACTATAGATGCGTGCGAATTTATTATAGAAGTGAAGCATTGTAAATGCTGAGCCAGTCGCTGATGACATTGGCTTAGCAAGAACTTATAAGGTTCTATCAAAACGACGAGCCAATCGTCTAAATGAGCAAAAATTGCTAACTCAGAGAGATAATATGATGAAAGTATCATCAACCCCTACAAGAACGTTTCCTGCTATGATGGTTTTGGTATTGGGTAGCACACTAGTATTAAGTGGCTGTCAAATGACCAAAGGCTTTCTTGGTAAGCGCGATAATGGCAGCTTAGAGTATCAAGAGAGTAAGAAGCTTGCACCACTAGAGCTACCAGTGACTCAACAACCAGCAGCCTTTGTGCCGTTATACACAACCCCAAATGCAGGCGTAAACACGCTCACCTTACAGAACGAAGCAGGTAAGCAGTATCAACTGCCTAAGCCTCAACGCGCTGTCGCTGTGAGCGATGCTTCAAACTAAACACCGTATTTCCCTACTTACACCGCTGACTTTTTACTATGACTGTTCAGGACATGATGTTCTCATGAATGACGTCATATAGGATTCAGCGGTCGCTGCGCGTTTTTACCACATAAGCTTGAACGAACAGGAACTCCATAATGCAAAAGCAACAACTGCTGTATAAAGGTAAAGCCAAATCAGTCTATGAAACAGAAGACAACGACCTTCTGATTTTACACTTTCGTGATGATACCTCGGCGCTTGATGGTAAGCGTATCGAACAGTTGGCACGTAAGGGCGTGGTTAATAACCGCTTTAATGCTTTTATTATGCAAAAACTGGCTGCCGCTGGTATCGAAACTCATTTCGAAAGACAATTGTCTGATGACGAAGTGCTGGTCAAGCGTTTGGATATGATTCCAGTTGAGTGCGTCGTACGTAACTTCGCTGCGGGCAGTTTGGTTCGTCGTTTAGGCTTAGAAGAAGGCCAAGCATTGACGCCGCCTACTTATGAGCTATTCTACAAAGATGACGCGCTTGGTGATCCAATGGTCAATGAGTCACTTTCTGTGTCTCTTGGTTGGGCTACCGAAGCACAATTAGCAAAAATGGAAGAGCTGACTCATCAAGTGAATGATGTATTGAAAGCATTGTTTGATGCAGGCGATTTAATACTGGTTGATTTCAAGTTAGAATTTGGCGTATTTCATGACCGTATCGTTTTAGGTGATGAGTTTTCACCAGATGGTTGCCGTATTTGGGACAAAAATACCAAGAAGAAATTGGATAAAGACCGTTTCCGTCAATCATTAGGCGATGTTATCGAAGCTTACGAAGAAGTGGCCAACCGTATTGGTGTACCACTTAGCTAAGTCGTAAATGTCTAGCGCAAAACAAAAAAACTGAGCCATGTGCTCAGTTTTTTTATGGCATTATATGAATGATGGTACCCTAGTGAGGAATTTAATCTTTGGTTGTGGGCTAATGGTATCAAGGTTTTATTTTTTGAGATACGGGAAGGGTACTTCGTAGTGTACTTGTTCAGATATCTAAGATTGTTCGAAGCTAGGAGATATATTATCTCATTTAATAGAACTGAAAAATATTTTGTTAACCTCCTAAACAGATTGCATAAGTAGTAACTAATGACACTATTTGAAGAATGTAAAGAAGCATTAAAGGAAGATTTTCATATTGTAGAGGATGAGCAGAAAGCGATAGAAATCTTGCAAACTTTTCCTATACCCTATGACTATATAATGTGGTCTGAACTTAGCTATAAAGACTATGACCGTATGGAAGATATAGTAAATGATTTATCAATTTTATCTAATAAATCTCTATACGTTTTAGCTGATAACGCTGATGTGCCCGTTTTTAGATCCAATCTAAAAGTCATAATGGAGAACATTTATGATGTATCTGCTTTATCTCCTAAAGTATTCATATTTAATCAAGAGGTTATAATAGAGCCATTATTTCCAAGTGATAACTTGAGAGTTGGTTTAAAGAATGAACTTCCCAAATAGACTGTTCCTCAAGTGAACCACTCTGAACCTAATTTTTCTCTGTAAATTCGTCTACCATAAGCGCTGGTATGAGAGTATATGTTCGGTGCGCTATACAGGCATCGAACTATATGATGAAAATTTTCCAAGTTAATTTCTACGAGATTAACGGCATGGGTCAGATGTAAGGATAGTTATAATGAAATACATCAAACACTTTGTAAATTCTTATGGAGAGCATACTTGGGATTTTACGTACTACTATCATGAAGTAGTTCCTAAGATACTTAAACATAGGGAGGAGTTAAGCCCGATTTTATCAAGTGATTTAAACGGAATAGATAATAGAGAGAAGACGCTTAATAAAGGCACAATCCAGACGATTTATTATGATTTAGAAAATGATAGGATTTCGTTGAAGATCGAGCAAAGACAAGGCAAAGATTTAATAGAAATCATCTATTCCGATATTGTGAATGTTAATATCAATTGTTGTATATTACCAATCACCATAATGGTACATGAAGTAGACGTAACGACTGATGGTAATATTCTACATTCACTATTTTTATTAGGTGATACAGAAATAGTTTTTGAATGCAAAAAAATAGAATTGAAGGCTATGCCTCTTAAAAAAGTCACAAGTTAAGCTCGAAATTAACTGCACTGTCTAATTGATTATGTCAAAATAAAAGCATATATTTTGGGTTCAACTCATCAAAATATATAGCAAGAAACTTTGACTATACCCCAGCGGAACCAGCAAAACAGACCTCTTAATCAATTAATAGACCACTTAAAATAGACTGCTGTAATGGAACCACTCAAAACAGACTGCAAGATTTAATCACTTTTATCCCATTTAGATCGCTATCGGTTGAATTAAGGACACACCCTAATACTTGTTTATTAATATTTGCTCATGTCAATTAGATGATATAAATAAGAGAAGGTTTCGCTAATGTCTATTGCTTCATCAACTGTTTTGGACCCTAGTTGGTTTACTCGACCAACCTGTGTGGTCGCCGCTGATTTGATTGGCAAAGTATTGTGTAGAAAGTTAACGGATACCGATGGCACAGTGAAAGTATTGCGCATGCGTATCTCAGAAACTGAAGCTTATATCGGTAAGGACGACCCTGCTTGTCATTCGCATGCGGGTAGCCGAACGGCTCGTACTGAAATTATGTATGCGCAAGGCGGCATGTTTTATGTCTATCTGACTTACGGTGTGCATCATATGCTCAATCTGGTCAGCGGTGGAGAAGAGTCTCCTGAGTCGGTATTAATACGGGCTGGATTTTTGACCGACGATAGTGATCGTTTGATGGAAGAACAGCTTCTGAGCACGAATAAGCAACTTACTCATCCAACCCAGATGGCAGGTCCTGGCAAATTAACGAAGCGCTTACAAATTGATCGCGCGTTAAATGGCAAATCTATCAGTGTGGAGTCAGCAGTATGGCTCGAAGATGATGACTGCCAGCCACCAGTATCGCTGCGTCCTCGTATCGGCATTGACTATGCTGGCGATGCCAAAGACTGGCTATTGCGCTATATCTGGAGCGACCATCCTTCATTATCAAAAAAATAAAACGATGGCTGCGCTATGATGGTAATAGAGCTGCTCTCTCATGCTAATAGATAAAACAAAGGGTGACACTATGTATAAATTGACGGTTTTTGTTCCCGAAGCGGCATTAGAGCCAGTTAAGTCTGCTTTATTTGCAGCAGGCGCTGGTACGATTGGCAATTACGAGCAATGCTGCTGGCAAGTACAAGGGGTGGGGCAGTTTATGCCGCTGGCAGGCAGTGATCCGCATATTGGCGCGCAAGATAAGCTCGAAAAAGTTGATGAGTGGCGAGTCGAGATGGTGGTTGCCACTGCTAATATTGAGCAAGTCATTGATGTACTAAAGCAGGCACACCCTTATGAGACGCCTGCCTATGATGTCATCGAAGTGCTAGATTTTTGAGCTTTAGAGGTATAGTTGATACTAAATAAAATGGGTACATGACATGATGATGCGTTACTGGCACAAACTTTTCTTGCTTGCTGTGCCTACGCAGACAGAGGCTACGAAAAATTTATACCAGTCACGCTGTCTCTTTTTTATATTGACCTGACTATAGGTTATTAGCAGTGGTTTAGGCTTATTTGATCTTAATTACTTGATAGCCTGGATAGCCAAGTTCGATTTTATAATCTTTACTACCACGTGTGGCCTTTACCTTTATTTTGCTATCACCTTTTTTATATTTGACGTCTTTGACACGGTAGCCCATATTATTGACTTTATTGGCGGCTCGTTGTTCGATAGCTGGTTGATAAAGCTCTTTATCAACGTTTTTGATAGCTTTTTTATGCTTCTTATAGACTTTACTGTCTTTATAAACGTCCTCGTAAAGGTCGCCGTACGCATTGTAGCCGGGGGCAGTGACGCAACCTGTCGTTATCATTAACGCTGTGACCATAGCGGTGGCAACGGTTGGCTTTAGTAGGGTTGTAATATTCATAATATCCTCTTATCAAGTTCAAGTTTTTTGACAGTGCTATAAAAAATGGCCAAACAAACCAAGGGCTGGCTTATTTGACCTTAGACATCAATAGGTTAACGATGTCACAATTTTTATTCGATACTGCATTATTCTCAACATCTTATAATCTTAAAAGTTAATCTCAGTTCAATGGATTAAATATTTAATCGTTCAACAGACCCTAGTCTTTTTCAACTTTAATCACATTTAAGTTTGGGTAACCAAGCAGTATTTCATAGTCTTGCGAGCCACGTCTGGCTTCTATCTCGAAAACGCCGCGATTATTCTTTTCTTCCAGCTCAATATCTTTTACACGATAGCCCATAGCGCTGACCTTTCTGACCGCTCTTTGTTTAATCGCTGGATAACGTGATTCTCTTTTGATGCTGTCTTCGATATCGTCGTTCTTATAGCGATTTTTGTTTTTGTTACCTTTGTTCTTGTTTCTATACTTATCTTTTTTATCATAATCATGCTTATCGTAGTCATGGTCATTATCATATTTGTCATCGTAGCGCTTCTTAGACCAGTCTTGTCTGTTTGAGCTGATAAGCTTTAGGCTAGGATAAGTATACTTGAGCTCATAGGTTTGATTGCTCTTTTTGGCATAGGCGGTGATCGCTCGATTGCCTCGATAATTATCGGATTTGATGTCTATGACCTGATAGCCTTTACGACGCAAATCCTGACGCAACTTCTGGCTCACACGGTTGTAGCTAGCGTTATTATCATAACCCTTGTCACCGCGATAGACAGAGTTATTGTCATAGCCTGGCCCTACGACAGTACAACCGACCATCGTACATAGCAATGTGAGCGAAAGGCCAGCAGACCTCGCTGTTTTCAATGAGAATAGCTGTAAAATCTTCATGATAAAATCTCCTACGATATTTTTTTGATCGATAATCACGTGATTGATAATTATGTGATTGCTTTTCACCTCTAACAGCGTAATGCAGTTGATATATATTTGACTTAATAGCACCGATAAATTAGTAGCGCCGATAAAGAAGGACTTGATGCCTTTTTATATTAGCAGTCTTATTTGTTTGCTCTAATAACTGGAGAATATTGTGTTTTGAAATATTTTCTTACATTATCTATGATAAGGCACAAAACTTGATGTTAAGTGTCATTTGCGTTATTAAGTTGTAATTCCACGTTTAAGGATATGTCGCTTAAACCATCATTTATAAACAATCACTTAAACAACAATACGGCACATACCTGAGTATTAGCAATAAAAAAACCATAGATGCTATTTAAGCTTATGTCGTTTCCATAATTTGTAGGTATAACGGTGCTTGTATGTGGGCTATTTGCCAATATTTTTGACCACCATGTCAAAGACAGTTTCGTTGAATATGAGTTTATTTATCCCTCTATGTCATGTGGGGTAGGTATTGTTTTCTCCGCGTTGGCGTTCGTTGTATTGCCAAAGGGTAGGGAAGTATTTTGGGAAAAATGCTGATTTAAGAATATCAATAACATTAGAGTCAATTGGGCTTGTAAGCATATGCTTACAAGCAATGACGTTTACGCGACTTAACATCAGGGTGAGAATTAGGCATTATACATACACGGCATCAGGGAATGTAACTCAAGGATTGAGTTGACCGCATTAAGGATAATGATTCGTTTACTGGCATCAGGATGATAACGGTAAACGAAGAAAGGATACATAACCTTTGCTGATAGCAGTTAATGCTAGTAACCGTAGTAAATAGGGTAGGATGCCCGGTATCGCAACATGCTGAACGTTATGCAAGGATGCATAGATTACAGTCGTGATAGGTAACATGGATGGTTAACAATAAAACCGCATAACAATCAATTGCTATGCGGTTTTATCGTGTCTATAGGTTAAGAAATTTTTATTCAACCTGTTCTAAGTACGTCATTGAGTACTGTATAAAGCGTTAAATAGCTGCTAATAAAAAACCGCATGAGAATCATGCGGTTTTTTTACTTATCAAATCATCAATAATGCCATTGTGACTTAACTGATAGCTTAATATTTGTTTTCGCGACGCCAATCATCTACTTCGCGCTCAGCATCATCCTTACTATGGCCATAACGTTCTTGGACTTTACCAACCAATTTATCACGGCTGCCTTCAACGTGTAATAAATCGTCATCAGTAAGGTCAGCCCATTTTTGCTTAGCTGAGCCTTTCACTTGGTTCCATTCACCTTTCAGGGTATGTTCGTTCATTATTATATTCCTTTTTTTGATTATTAATTAATCCAGATATTTATCTCGTTTGGTTTTACTTAATGCTAAGTTCAGTAGCTGCTTTTATTTAGTTACCGTATATTTGATATCTATAAAAATAAGCTAACTGATGCGTCTAATATAGACTTTGAAAATCACGCTGTCTGTATAGGCAATGTTTAGAGTGTTACTTCATGATAGCAATCTGCATGAGTATGTTATGGAGACCATATTTGTGTAATAAATAAGGGGTGTTGTCAGTGAAATACGTAAATAATATAAGAAGTTTTCTACCAACCTATCAATACCATCAGGCTTTATCAACGGCTCAGATTTTGTATTCGTCTGTATTCAGATCGGAATAAAATGAGGACACGCCCTAGAACAGTTTCAGCAATCAGCAATGCCTATTTATAAAGGTGCAACACGCCTCTTATAAAAGTGCAAACACAAATTACTTAGCCAAATAATCTTGATAACGCTTGGTAAGTTTCTTTACTCGGAGACGATCACGAATCAATGAAAATAGGGGTGAAGCATTGGGTTTTGGTGGCTTTCCTGCACCCATACGTTGCAGCTGGCGCTTAATGACAGCCATAGTCGCAATCGCACTCAAGGTTTTGTCTTTCCACTGAACCACTGGATCGTAGGCACTGAGCTGCTCGTTTTCTTTCCAGTCATTAGGCAAAGCGGGATTCATCGCTAAGGCTGTGCCCATCCCAACAATATCAATGCCTTGGGCTAGGACGTTTTCTGCTACCGCCAAACGCCTGACACCGCCTGTGGTCATAATGGGCATGGTGGCCACTTGCGCAATCTCTTTTGCAAAGTCTAAAAAGTAAGCTTCTCGCTGCAAGGTTCGACCGTCTGCCGTTGTGCCCTGCATAGCTGGGCTTTCGTAACTGCCACCAGATAACTCCACCAAATCAACAGCAAGTCCATTCATTGCTAGAATAACGGTTTTTGCATCATCAGCATCAAAACCTCCACGCTGAAAATCGGCTGAATTCATTTTTATGGCGACGGCAAAGCGAGGCGAAACTTGTGCACGAACAGCTTTAATAACAGTGATTAATAAGCGCATACGATTTTCAATCGAACCGCCAAATTCATCGTCACGTTTATTGGTTAATGGCGACAAAAACTGAGAGATAAGGTAACCGTGAGCGGCATGAATTTGCACGCCGTCAAAACCAGCTTGTTCTGCTTTTAAAGCAGTATCGACAAAACGTTGAATCAGCTGCTCAATATCTTGATGGGTCATGGCGCGGGGTTTGCCAAACAGATGAGAGTGCTTTCCTAAATCAAGGCAAACGTCAGAAGGTGACAACACATCACCTCCCATAGCCGCATACACTTGGCGACCAGGATGGTTAATCTGCATCCAAACTTGGGTGTCATTCTTTTTGGCCACTTTAGCCCACGCTTCAAAAGGAGCTATATCACTGTCTTTTTCTAATACAATACCGCCCGGACCGGTCATCGCGCGACCATCGACCATCACATTACCGGTAATTAATAAGCCAGTACCACCCTCAGCCCAGCGTTGATATAGGCGTAAAATAGTAGAGCCGGGGACTTGTCCTTCATCTGCCATATTCTCTTCCATAGCAGCTTTGGCAAGGCGATTTGAGAGACTGGTGCCACAAGGTAATAAAAAAGGAGAAAAAACTGCTGATGTCATGATGGCAACCTAGAAGTATTGTTTCGTGAAAAATAAGTTTGACGATGAATTTGACTATAGACTTATAGTTTAAATGACTATAATCTTATAGTCGATATAGTAATTATTCCCATAAGTCATTTTAAAACATCAATCGAGGTCGATATTGAAGGTAAATGCTAGAACAGACTTCATTCGCATGGCTGCCAGTCCAGCAACCGAATCAAAGCGTGAGCTGGCAAAAGCCAAAACGCGTCGCGCGCTATTAAAGAGTGCCCTACAGCTTTATAGCGTAGAGGGCGCTTGTGGCATGAGCATGAATAAAGTGGCCAAGGGTGCAGGCATTGCTCAACCTAGCTTTTACAATCATTTTGATAGCCTTGATGCCTTGCAACATGAATTAAGCGAACAGCTCAAAGACAACTATCTATCCCCCATGCGTATGGCTTGGGTAACGATGATAAAAGATTATGATTTTTTGAATAAAGAGCAATTTAACCAGCGTTGCCAGTCCTGTTTGACCATGATTTTTGATGCGGCATTTCAGAATATTGCCTTGTTTCAACACCTCATCGAAGATCGTCCGCGCTTTGGCTCAAAGACAATAAATGCCGTGAATAAGGATTCGGAGCATAAACAGTTAGGCAATCTTATTACAGAAATACAAGAAGAGTGGACGGAGATATTCATTCAGGGACTACAGTTATCTGGTCGTTCTATTGAACGCACTCACGTGAATCTCTGTGTCGATATTGCTAGCGCACAAGTCCATGAATTAATTTTAGGCTGTCATCAAGAGCGTTATTCAAAACAACAAGCGATCACCATTTTGAGTGCAAATTTTGCTGCATTGTTTGGCAATTTTTTTGCACGGACGCAACAATAAAGAAAGTAACTTGTAGTTGGTTCAAAATAAAAGGGGCACGTTAAATATAGTGTTCGGTTGGGATAAATGCTCCTCGCTTGCTGCGTGCTTTGCACTCCAGAGACTTCGAAAAAATTATCCCAGCAATGCTATATTTTTTAAATTGAATCGACTGTATAAAACGAAAGTAGAACGGAAACTAGAGTCAATAAAAAACACAGGGAGCACGACTATGGCTAAAGAAATGGTAGCTGACGAACAAACACATTTTAGAACCTGCACATTGTGCGAGGCGATGTGCGGCGTTGAAATAAAACATGATGGTGAAAAAGTATTATCGATTAAAGGCGATAAAAACGATCCCTTTTCGCAAGGCTACATTTGCCCAAAAGCCACGGCCTTACAAGATTTGCATGAAGACCCTGACCGCTTGCGCCAGCCTGTTGAAAGAACCGCTGACGGTTGGAAGGAAATCAGCTGGACGGACGCCTTAGACAAAGTAGCGGCAGGCATCCAATCAGTACAGCAAAAATACGGTCAAAACGCCTTTGGGGTGTATCTGGGAAATCCGAATGTGCATAACATGGGTGGCATGCTAACGGTCAAGCAGCTATTGACCAGCCTAAAAACACGCAGTCGCTTTTCTGCCACTTCAATTGATCAGCTGCCGCATCATATCGTCAGCATGCATCTATTTGGTCACATGCTGCGTATCCCTGTGCCTGATGTGAATCGCACACAATATATGTTGATTATTGGTGGCAATCCGCTGGCCTCTAACGGCAGTATCATGACTGCGCCAAACATGCGCCAAAAGTTAAAAGATATAAAAGCTCGCGCGGGTAAAGTGGTTGTGATTGACCCAAGACGCACAGAAACCGCAGAGATCGCCAGCGAGCATCATTTTATTCGTCCCGCAACTGATGTTCTGTTATTACTAGCTATGTTGAACGAAATCTATGCGCAAGGCTATGCCAAGGTAGACAGTAGAGCAGCGGCTTTGGCCCCAGAGATTGATCGTATCGCCTCTTTTGCCAAAGACTATACGGCTGAGTCGGTAGCCAGCATTACTGGTATTACTGCACTTGAAATTAAACGTTTAGTGAAGGAGTTTTGCGAGGCTGAAAGCTCGGTCTGCTATGGTCGCATGGGTATATCGGTGCAAGAGTTCGGCTTGTTAAGCCAGTATCTGTCGATGGTCATTAATATCGTGAGCGGTCGCTTAGATGAAGTGGGCGGATTGATGTTCCCTAATCCTGCGGTCGATGTTGTCAATAGCTCGGGCCCAGGATATTTAGGCAAACGCCACAGCCGAGTAAGCAATCTGCCTGACTTCAATGGGGAGTATCCAGTGGTTGCGATGGCGGATGAGATGTTGGTAGCAGGCGAAGGTCAGTTGAAAGGATTTATGAGTGTCGCCGGTAACCCTGTCCTCAGTACACCAAATGGTGAAAAATTAGATGAAGCCTTGTCAGGGTTGGACTTTATGGTGTCGCTCGATTATTTTGTGACCGAAACCAGCCGTCATGCCAATATTATATTACCGCCTGTATCGCCATTAGAGCGTGACCATTACGACATCACGTTTAACGGTTTTGCGGTGCACAATGTCGCCAAGTATTCGCCTGCCTTGTTTGATCGAAAAGACAATGAAAAGCATGATTGGGAGATTTATTTAGAATTGGCTGATCGTTTGGATAAAGATGCCCCAGAAGCAATACAAAAAGAACGTGCAGCGACAAAAGCGTTTGGGCCAAAGTTTTTACTCGAGCAGGGTCTCAAGTATGGGCCTTATAAAGAGGTTACCTTGGATGTGCTGATAGACAATCCGCACGGTGTTGATTTAGGGCCACTGCACAGTATGCTGCCAGAGGCCATCAAGCATGCAGACAAGCAGATTCATCTCAATGTTGATTTTTATCAAGCAGATTTAGACCGTGTAAAAGAGATGATGCAGCAATATGATGACAGTCACATTTTGCTCATTGGCCGCCGTCATGTGCGCAGCAACAACTCTTGGCTGCATAATAGCCATCGATTGGTAAAAGGAAAATCACGTTGTACGTTAATGTTGCATCCTGAAACTGCTGAGCAGCAAGGCATTAAAGATGGTCAAGATGTCAGAGTGACGTCTCGGGTGGGCAGCGTTATCATTGCCGCAGAAGTCACTGATGAGCTGATGCCAGGCGTTGTTAGTATTCCACATGGCTTCGGTCATGGTCGCAAAGGCGTTAAGCAGAAGATTGCCCAAGCGCATGCAGGCGTCAGTGTAAATGACTTAACGGACGATACTTTGATTGATCAGTTGAGTGGCAACGCGGCAGTAAATGGTGTGCCAGTACAATTAGAAGCGCTTGAATCAGCAACAGATGACGCATTGGCTACGGCATCATAAATTTTGATGGGCAGCACAGTAATATAAGTCTTTCCCTAAATTTAAATTAAAAATAAATTAAAAAGAAGGCGCTTACTATAGGTAAGCGCCTTCTTTCTTTTGCATAATATTTTAATACATCGTTTATCCGATTAAGCGCTCATACCGACAAAGTCAAAATCCACGTTAGGGGTTTCACCTTGGATTAATAAGCTAATTGCTTTTGCAGAGCCGCAAGCATGCGTCCAGCCTAGTGTACCATGACCCGTGTTGAGCCATAAATTATCAAAGGTGGCCCCATCGTTGCGGCTACCGTGTTTCACTTGACCGCAATGTGCCCGTCCAATGAGTGGGACATTTGAGGGTGTCATAGGCCGCAGTCCCGTCCAGTATTGAACGGAATTTGCAATAATCCCTTTTGGGAACAACTGCTGTACGCGACGAGTAATGGCTTCGCAGCGCGTGGCATTTAAATCTAAATTATAGCCATTAAACTCCGCTGTCCCAGCGACCCGTAGCTTATCACCTAGTCGTGAGGTAACCAGTTTAAACTCATCATCAATCAGACTAACAAAAGGGGCTAAATGCGGTGCACGAGGGTTGATTTGATAAGTGGCTGAATATCCTTTGGCGGGAAAAATAGGTGCATGAATGTTCAGCGGTTTTAATAGGGAGACACTATAGCTGCCAAGCGCCAATACATGACTATCAGCACTAAAGGTCTGCGCGTTCTCGCCTTTTGGGCGAATGGTAATACTGTGCACATGCGGACGGGTAGAATTTGCATCAGTATTGAGTGCCAAAATCTCGGTATCATATAAAAACTGTACGCCAGCATCTATGCAGCGCTGTGCCAAACGCTGGGTAAATAGATGCGCATTACCAGACTCATCACGGCTGGTATAGGTTGCGCCAGTGAGTTTATGCGCGATTGGGTAAAGCGCTGGTTCCAAACTAACAGCGTTATTAATATCAATCACATGGCGCTCACAGCCAAGCGCTTGCATACGCTCGGTTGGTTCGATGGCTGCATCAAACTCAGCTTGGCTGGTATAAAAATGCATGATACCGCGCGTTTGCTGCTCGTAATCAATACCGATATCAGCACGCAGCTGTTGCAAAGCGTCTCTCGAATACAGACCCAAGCGCACCATTTGCACGAGATTGGCATCGGCTCTATCGGCGCGGCACTCTTGCAAAAACTGCATGGCCCATTTGAGCTGCGCTTTATCCGCACGCAAGCGATACAATAGCGGAGCATCTTCTTTAAATAGCCATTTGAGCGCTTTCATCGGAGTCGCAGGATTGGCCCAAGGCGTGGCATGCGATACTGATATTTGACCGCCATTAGCAAATGACGTCTGCATACCTGCCGCTGATTCGCGCTCAATCACGGTCACATCATAGCCTGCCTGACGTAGATACCATGCGGTGGTCACGCCCACCACGCCTGCTCCGAGTACCGCAATATGTGTCATAGGATTCTCTATGCTCATGTTAATCATGACGGTAGCGCTGTATTAAACTGCCATCACCTTCGCTGCGTCGCTTGCTTGATCCGACTTACTTCTTATTTTGGACGTGCAACATCTACTTGTAGTGCGGCTGGCAAGTCCAATATGCTCAGACCACTTTCTGCTAGCTGTTCAGGACGAGCCACGACCAGAGCAGTAAAGCCATCGTCATTTTTTATAGCATTGACCACTTGGATTTTATCGAGTTTGTCACCAGCAGCTGGTGCTTCACCGGTGCCTTGTACATAGTGCAAAAATGCTTTGGGGGCAGATTTAAAATAAATACGGGCGATGACTTCTTGACCCAAGTAGCAGCCTTTATCGTAATCCATGCCGCCGCGCTGATGTAGACGCAGCTCTTGTGGTTGGAACTGGCCCTGAGTCGTAGCCACGATCCAATAATTGCCAGTGGCTATGCTACATGCCATCCAAGCCTGCGTATCCTCAATGGTATTATGATCGTCTTTGTGGCTAAAAGTTGGCTCATTGGCTAATACACAAGGATAAATCGCTGCTGGGGCACTGGTCTCAAACTTTGAAAACGTCCCGTATTTATTCAGATGTGCTTGTAAAGACTCAGCACAATCAGCACTGATCACCACGTCATAATGCTTTTCTGCTTGTTTTTTGATCCAAATACCAAATTCAATACGACCTTTTAAGTTGCCGATGGCGGCTGCCTGATAGCTAAGCCCGAGTTTGGTGACGTCACAAGTCAATTGCCCTTGTAAGAACTTTTCGGCGTCCTCACCTTGAATGGTTAATTGCGAAAACTGCGGTACGGCTGATGGATTTGAAGACTGAGTCATTGTTATTATCCTTCTAATGAGAGCTTATTTAATAATAATATAGAGGGTAAATCGAAGTGATAAAAAATTATCTGATCGCTTTTGTCACTGACAGAATAGGTGAGTATAAATCTAAATGAGGCTAAGAAGAGTACCACAAAACCCCCTGTCATAAGAAACGTCATCACTAAGCGATGGGTTAAGCGTTAAATTGGGCATAGCGTCTTATTTTCAACCGTACAAATTGGTTAAAGATGGCGAGTTACGGTACAATATTAGCTCTACAATTAACCTAATGTACGATGGCTGCCGAGGATAGAATGAGCTTACCCAATTGCCCAAAATGTGATGCTGAATATACGTATGAAGATGGTGCGTTACTGGTATGTCCTATGTGTGCTCATGAATGGACGGCAGCTGAAACTGATGCAGCGCAAGCTGAAGACCAAGATGCCGTCATTCGCGATGCCGTCGGTAATGAGCTACAAGATGGCGATGCTGTGACCGTCATCAAAGACTTAAAGGTCAAAGGTTCTTCAATTGTGATCAAAGTAGGGACTAAAGCGAAAAGTATTCGTCTGTTGCCAGATGCGACTGACGGTCATGATATCGACTGCAAACTTGATGGCTACGGACCAATGAAGCTTAAATCATCTGTTGTCAAAAAAGCTTAAGCGGCTACGTTTAATTCAAAGAATAATACTAAAATCTGATAATAGTTAATCAGAAAGTTTACTTTTTATAAAATAATACAGAACCAATAAATAGAGAATAACTATGAGTACTAAAAACGAACAGCTCTTTGCGCAAGCACGCAAGCATATCCCAGGTGGTGTCAACTCACCAGTCCGCGCCTTTGCAGGGGTCGGTGGTACGCCAATCTTTATGCACCGTGCCAATGGCAGCAAGATTTATGACACTGAAGACAATGCCTATATCGATTACGTCGGCTCTTGGGGGCCAATGATTTTGGGTCATGCGCATCCAAAAGTCATCGATGCCGTTAAAAAGGCCGCCGATGATGGCTTGAGCTTTGGTACGCCTACACCGTTTGAAACAACCGTTGCAGATAAAATTTGCGAAATCGTGCCTAGTGTTGAAATGATTCGTATGACTAGCTCTGGTACAGAAGCGACCATGAGTGCGATTCGTCTGGCACGTGGTTATACCCAGCGTGACAAAATCGTTAAGTTTGAAGGTTGCTACCATGGGCATTCAGATAGCCTGCTAGTAAAAGCAGGTTCAGGTATGCTTGATATTGGTGAGCCAACCTCAAAAGGTGTGCCAGCGGACTTTGCCAAGCACACGATTACGATTCCTTATAATGATCCGCAAGCGATCAAAGACTGTTTTGAGAAATGGGGCGAAGAGATAGCCTGCGTTATCTTAGAGCCGATCGCTGGTAACATGAACATGATCATTCCGACTCAAGAATTCCATGACACCTTGCGCGCAGAGTGTACTGCCAATGGTGCGGTATTGGTATTTGATGAAGTCATGACTGGGTTTCGCGTCGGACTTGGCGGTGCCCAAGCACATTTCGGTATTGATCCTGATTTGACTTGCTTTGGTAAAATCATCGGTGCTGGCTTGCCAGTTGGTGCGTTCGGCGGTAAGAAAGACATCATGTCTTGCATTGCACCACTTGGCGGTGTTTATCAAGCTGGTACGTTATCAGGAAATCCACTCGCGATGCGCGCTGGTATTGCAATGTTTGAAGATTTGACGGCAGAGGGTTTCTATGACGAGTTAGCAGCGAAAGTTGATCGTCTAGTAGACGGTTTTCAAGCAGCAGCTGACAAGCATGGCATTCACTTGCGCACCAATAAATTGGGCGGTATGTTTGGAATGTTCTTTGTCAAAGATACTGAAACTGCAACGCCAAAGAATTTCGATGACGTGACAGAGTGCGACATGACCGTGTTTAATACTTTCTTCCACGGTATGCTCGATCGTGGTATTTATCTGGCACCGTCGGCTTATGAAGCGGGCTTTATGTCTATCAAGCATAGCGATGAAGATATTGATGCGTCTATCAAAGCTGCTGATGAGATATTTGCTGAAATGGCCAGTGCTTAATCTATTCTGATTATTCCAAAGTCATAAGTAACATTAATCTAGGCAATCAAAGCAATAAAAAACCAGTACCTTCAGAGGTGCTGGTTTTTTTATGGACATCTATTTTTTATTGCTACTTATTTTCTAAAGTTATCTATTTACTTTTGATGTTTTTAATATCGGCGTCTAATTGTACGCGTCGTTGTTGTGTATAAGTGGTCAAACAACCATTGAGCGCCATTGGATAAGCACTACCGCCACGAACCGAACTGGCAGAAAACTGGCAAGCTTTGTCTCTAAAATCAATCCATGACAATTGTACTGCTTTTAATTGTTTTTTCTCAGAGGTATTAAGTAAACGCTGAAAATCACGGTAAGACTGGTTCAGTTTTTTGTCTTCTACGGCCAGCTCAGCTGCAATACACTTGTTAATATCAGTCTGAGTATAAGCCTTGTCGCAGGTGTTTGCTGCGGATGCTTGAACACTGAAAAATAGTCCTGTTGACAATAAAGCAAGACAGCCGACGTTTTTAATATGGCTCATGATAAACATATAATCTCGTTACTGGTATGAAATGGCATTTAGCATAACATGGCTATATTTCGGACATATTTCAAATTTATGAGAGGTTTGGTAAATGTGTGTATGTGATTGCACCTATATTTTTAGGCTGATTCAGCTAAGTTTTTGACCTATATACTGGTCATAAAAGTCGATACATATGGCCCAAAAAATACTGCTAATAACAGAGCCCATAAAGTGACTCAGCCGCTTAAAAAATCGTTATTAGAGTGTGCTATGCTGAGAAAAACATACTCAGCAAGGACGCTAACTCATGACTACCAGCACCAATGATATGCCTAGCAGTAATACGCCACCGTTATGGCAAGCCTCGTATGAGAAACACGGACTAAGAAATAATCTAGATGTGTTAGAGGGCAAGCACAACCTGCTAGATTTATTGCAACCCAAGATAGATCAGCATAGTGATTCTGTGGCTTTTAGTATGGGGCCTGCCACGCTTACCTTCGCACAATTGGATATTGCCAGTCGCCGCTTTGCTGCTTTTTTACAAGCAAAAGGAATCAACAAGGGCGATCGTGTCGCTGTACAACTACCCAATATATTGCAGTATGCAGTCGTGCTGCTTGGTTGTTTACGCTCAGGCACCGTACTGGTGAATGTCAATCCGATGTACACCCATTATGAATTGGCACATCAGCTGACTGATTCTGAGTCCTGCGTACTCATTGTCCTTGATGGCATGGCATCCGCTTATGAGCAGCTCGATGAGGAAGTAAAAGCGCAATTGTTATTAGTCATACATTGCTCCATTGATCCCACTGTCGCACCTACCGATAACGATATCGCCTTGCTTACTCATATCGATCAGACAGCAAGTGCTACAAGCCAAGCAAATAACGCTCGCGAAAACACAGGCGATGTCGCCGCAAACGATACCTCAGCACACGGTGTAAGCTTTGCCCATATTATGAATACCTACCATGCTGAGCAATGTCAGCCCGTCACTATCGAGCGTGAAGATTTGGCTTTATTGCAGTATACGGGCGGCACGACTGGCAAGCCAAAAGGCGCGATGCTCACACACTATAATGTCATGGCCAATGTCTGTCAGTGTTATGCGATGTTTGGCAAAGCGATTGAAACAGGTCGCAGCGAGCAGATCAAAATACTCAATCCTTTGCCACTTTATCATATCTTTTCATTTACCGTTTGCGGTTTGCTTGGTATGTATGGTGGTTGGGAAGATATATTGGTCACCAATCCTCGTGACATCGATCGGCTAGTCAATACTATTGAGCAGCATCGTCCGCATGTCATTCCTTCGGTCAATACCTTGTTCATCGGGATGCTGCATCATCCAATGTTTGCCAGTCTTGATTTCAGCCGACTGGCACTCTCCATCGGTGGTGGTACAGCTATTATCAAAGCGGTCTCTGAGCAGTGGCAACAAGTCACTGGCATGATTATCAATGAAGGTTATGGCATGTCCGAAACCGCGCCAGTTATCTCTTTTAACCCGCCCGGTATAGATGGTTTTAACGGTAGCGTGGGTCTGCCACTCGCCATGATGGACATCAAAATCATGGATGACAACGGCTCAGCATGTGCTATCGGAACACCAGGAGAAGTAGGTATTAAGGGGCCACAAGTGATGCAGGGTTATTGGCGTCAAGACAATACTGATACCTTTAGTGCCGATGGTTATTTCAAATCAGGAGACATTGGCGTGCTGGATGAGCAAGGGTTTTTGACGCTTGTTGATCGCAAAAAAGACATGATATTGGTGTCAGGATTTAATGTGTATCCGAACGAATTAGAAGCGGCGTTGACTGAACATCCAAAAGTGCTTGAGGTAGCGGTCATTGGGATTGCAGATGCGCATAGTGGAGAAGTGCCAAAAGCTTTTGTGGTCAAAAGAGATCCAAGCTTGACGGCTGAGGAGCTGGCTGCTTTTGCCAGTGAGCGTCTGACGGGCTACAAACGTCCACAGTCTTATGCGTTTATCGATGAGTTGCCAAAGACGGCAGTCGGTAAAATTCTGCGTAAGTCTTTGCGCTAAATGAATGTGTCATTTCACTGATGAAAATGACCTGACATAAATAAAATCCTCAATACAAATTAAAAAACTGGGCTGCTATTTTTAGGAGCCCAGTTTTTTAATTTGTGCTGTATATAACGATTGAATTTTATCGTGATTTATCAAACTTGCGATCTTTTAAACTCAAATTGCCGCGTAACACATCGCTATACATACGAAAATCGCTGGCGAAGCTCTTTAAGGGAAATTTAAAAGAGGCAGGTTTGTTTTTTTCAAAAAAGAAATGACCAACCCAAGCACAAGCGTAGCCTGCCACGATACCCTTTAGCAATGGCTTTGGTGAACGGGCCTTGACAGATTTTGCCAAGCCCAATAAGCCAAAACTGCTGCCTGCGAAATGCAGTCGTCGGCACGCCATATTTTGATGTTCTTCTAAATAGAAATCGTAAAACTTCTGCTCAGTAGGCGTGGCAGCTTTTATTATGTCATGGTTCACTTGGCTGTTTGTCTGAGCATTTGCTGTTTGATTGCTATGCTGTGTTTGATTGCCATGCAGTGCTTGATTGGTGGTTTGATTCATTGTCGTCGCTTCCTTGCGGGTTATTTATTGATCATCTGTCCGTGGCGCTTTTTGTTACCAAAGCCGAACGGTTTTACTATGCGATGAGCACGGATTGGTTTAATAGAAAATTAGAATGGATAAGTAAGTGCTTGTTCTTTATTATAATATTTATGGTTTTTAATGTAGCAAATCACCCTGATTAACACAAGCGCCAAATGTGCTCTACTTGTCTGTGCTGGTGCGGGGCTTTAGCCAAGTGTGCGTCTTACTTGCCAGTGTTTGGCATAAATGCTTTAATGGCGAAACTCGCTGTGATTCGTTCAGTGATATAAGCTATTCATAGAGCAATTTTCTTATATTTCAGCAAATATCCTATCCTTTTTATCTAACACGGTAACGATATCTCCTATGCCTAATGACTATCTAGCAAACCCACCAATCGCCGAAGATGAAATGATGGCAGCCATTGATATTGGTTCGAACAGCTTTCATTTGGCCATTGCGCGTCTCGATCATGGTGAGGTACGAAAAGTGGTTTCCATGTCTGAAAAGGTGCAGTTGGCGGCAGGATTGGATAAAAATAATATCTTGGAGGCGGCAGCTGAGCAGCGCGGACTTGAGTGCTTAAGTCGGTTTGTGGCTCGACTCGATTCGGTGCCTGCCGAGCGCATCCGTGTGGTGGCGACCAATGCCTTGCGCCAAGCTAAGAATGCGAATGACTTTATTACTCGTGCCAATAAAATCTTGCCCAAGCCGATTGAAATCATCGCTGGACGAGAAGAGGCACGTTTGATTTATTTGGGCGTGTCACACACCAATGCCAGTAGCGATAAGCGTTTGGTCGTTGATATCGGTGGTGGTTCGACCGAATTCATTATTGGTCAAGAGTTCGACCCCCTATTGACCGAAAGCTTACAAATGGGCTGCGTTGCCTTTACCAAAAGATATTTTGATGACGGGCAGATTACCAAAGAAGCGTTTAACAATGCCATATCAGGCGCACGCAAAGAAGTATTGGCGATTAACGGGCGCTATCAAAAGACGGGCTGGAGCAGCGTGATTGGCTCTAGTGGCACAATTAAAGCAGTGCGTAACGTTCTTGTCTCTAAAGGTTGGGCGGATGAGCAAGAACGCATTACTTATAAAGGCGTCAAAAAGCTAGAAAAATTATTGATTAAGATTGGCAATGTCAATGATATTGAGCTTGAAGGGGTTAAGGAGCATCGCAAGGCCGTCTTCCCTGCAGGCGTGGCAGTGCTGCGTGCAGTCATGAAAGTGCTGGGCATTGAGACTATGACCTATTCTGATGGCGCGTTACGCGAAGGCGTCATGTATGACATGCTCGGGCGCTTTGCTAGTGAAGATGTGCGTGACCGTAGTGTGCTCGCGCTGATTAAACGCTACTCAGGGGATAAAAAACAAGCCAAGCAGGTGGTAAAAACCAGTCGTAATCTGTTTGAGCAAGTGAAGGCGAAGCTGTCACTCAGTAGCGACGATTGCGATTTGCTCAGGCGAGCGGCGTTTTTACATGAGATAGGATTGGCGATTAGCCATAGCAGCTACCACAAACACAGCGCTTATTTGCTTGAACATTCTGATATTCCAGGGTTTTCACAAGTAGATCAAAAGCGTATGGCACAGCTGATGCTCAATCATCGTCGCAAGCTCAAGTCGGATATGTTAGAGCAGACTTGTACTATTGGCGGTGATTCGCTGGTTTATCTATGCTTATTGTTACGGTTAGCAGTACTCGCGCATCACAGCCGTAGCGATAACGAACTACCAACGTTGCAGCTTCAAGTCATTGATACCAACTGCTGGCAAATCACAGTGACCGATAACAATGAGCATTATGCTTTTCTATTGTCAGATTTGCACAATGAGGTCGAGCAGTTTGCTAAGTGGGGCGTGACGTTAAGCGTGGTCGAGGCATAAGTGCTGAGCGCTAGCATTGAGTCGTTACTATTGTGATGAGTAAGCTACAGATTAACGTAACAAAAGCGGCTTTGTCAGTAATGTCATGCCATTTAAGATGTGCTACTATAGCTTCTATTGAGTTTACAACTGTACTTTTATCATCTACAAACCGATAACGATGCTATTGTTAAATATAATTATTAAAGGGAAAGGTCTATGAGCACTGTCTGGGATAGTGTGCAGCTTGCACGGCACGCCAAGCGTCCATTATTTATGGACTATGTTAATCAGCTGTTTACCGAATTTGATGAGCTGCACGGCGACCGTGCGTTTGCTGATGATAAAGCCATCTTGGGCGGGCTGGCGCGCTTTGACGGTATGCCAGTAATGGTAATTGGTCAACATCGCGGTCGTAGTACTCGCGAGCGTATCGCCCATAACTTTGGTATGGCCAATCCTGAAGGTTATCGCAAAGTGATTCGCTTGGTAAAAATGGCGGAGCGTTTTAATATTCCCGTGATGACCTTTGTTGATACTCAAGGCGCGTACCCTGGTATCGGCGCGGAAGAGCGTGGACAGGCGCAAGCCATTGCCGAAAGCATCGCAGTGTTTTCTAGCCTAAAAGTACCTATTATTGTGACCATTATCGGTGAAGGCGGCTCAGGTGGTGCGTTAGCGATTGGTGTGGGTGATAAGGTAAATATGCTGCAAAATAGCATTTACTCAGTTATCTCTCCGGAAGGCTGTGCCTCTATCTTGTGGAAAACAGCTGAAAAAGCACAAGATGCCAGTGAAGCATTAAAGTTAAATGCGATTAATTTATATCAAATGGGCTTGATTGATGCTGTCATCGAAGAGGGCGAAGGCGCTCATATTCAGCCACAGCCAGTCATGATTGCATTGAAAGCACTCATTGCTGAGCAGTTAGATGAGCTTAAGGATTTAGATGCGCATGAGCGTTGCGAGCTGCGCTATGAGAAGCTAAAAACCTTTAATTCAGAAGTGATGTTGCCTGCTTAATAGGCTGGCATTGTGCTTTTTTAGATTGGGCTTGTTTAGAGTGAGGTCAATTTATTATTGAGCACCTATTAAGTATTTAAGGCTCAGCTTTTGATATTAAATAGTTATCCTTAATGTTAAAACAAAAAGTGCTAAAATAAAAACGCGTCATTCTATGGCGCGTTTTTTTGTGCCAACTAACTTCTGCATTAATAATGTATATATATTCAGTGAAAAGTAGTATCGATACATCACGCACTGCTGATATCAATTTTTCTTGCTTGCTGTACCTGCGCAGACAGAGGCTACAAAAAATTGATATCAGCAATACCGTCGCGTTTCTAGGATATTTTGACTATAGCAACTCAATAAATAAGATGAATTATGACCAGCAGTGCAATCCTTCCATATCCTATTGAGCCGATAGCTGAGCTGCCAATTGATACTCATTTGGCTGAGGCGTTATTGACCAGTTTGGCTGAGTACAGTGAGGAGCTGCATGGTCGACGACTTTGGCTAGCTTGTAGTGGCGGGCGCGATTCATTGGCACTGGCGGCATTGTGTGTGCAACTCTATCGACAAGGTAAATTGCCATTTTTACCGCAATTACTGCATGTGAATCATGGTCTGCAAGCGGATAGTAGCGTTTGGGCGAAACATGTGGCTGATTGGGCAGAGGTGCAAAAAATACCGTGTCAGATTTTACATGCGCAAGTGAACGGTCATGATGAGCAGGCGGCACGGCAAGCACGCTACGGTGTCATGCGAGCGCAACTCAATCAAGATGATGTGTTGCTATTAGCGCATCATGCCGATGACCAAGCGGAAACGATATTAATGCGGCTGATTCAGGGAGCGGGGGTGAATGGGCTGTCGGGTATGCAGCCGTGGCGCATCCAAACGCAGGGCACACATCGTATGGCACTATGGCGGCCTTGGCTGACCGTCCAACGTGCCAGTATTAGCACCTATGCCCAGCATTTAAAACTGCCCTATATCGACGACCCGACCAATGACGCTGGCGACAATGTACGTAGCGGACTGCGCCGTGATGTTATGCCAGCATTAGCAAAATATAATCCCAACGTCATCGAAAATATTGCTCGAAGTGCGCAGCTACTAAGCGATGCGCAAGCGACTGTCAGCGCTCAATCAGCAAAAGACATGCATCACACAGCTATTAGTTCGCTACAGTTACCACCTGCGCAGCGTGTGCTAAATATTGATGAGCTACAGAAACTACCTTTTTATCGCCAACGCCAATTATTGCACCATTGGCTAGGTCAAGATGAGCCATTACCGCCCGCTAAGCAGCTAGTCGATGATGTCCTAAGATTAGCTGAGCGGAATGATAATAATCACCAAACGGAACTGTTTTGGCAAGGTCGTAAGCAGTCTTATACTATTCGTCGTTATCGGCAGCAGCTTTATCGTCTAAGCAATGATTGGTTGGCATGGCTTAACATGCCGCTTAATGAACAAACCCAAACGTTAGCCCTTACCAATCTATCCAACATTTCTAGCAATGGCTTATCTGAGAATAATTTGGCACCGATTCATTTACGAATGAGCACCGACTTTACTTGGCAGTTGCAGATATCACCTCAGGCATTGGCACAGTTATTAGACAATACGGAAGATGAGCGTGCGTTACAAACAGTAGTGAAGATAACAGCATTAGATCGCAAGCAGCGCTTACAGACTGCATTGGCATCGCGCCCACAATTAGGAAAAAAACTGTATCAAACGTTGGGCATTCCATCATGGCTACGTGAGAGTTTAATAGTGGTTAGTGTAATGTGTATTCATACAGATGAAGAATTGCCATTATTGCTAGCATCACCATTTGAAAGTTGGGTGCTAGGGACTGATAAGTCATCAACAGCCATTAGAAATGATAGTAGTATTTTAGACAGTGCTATCGGAAATGTTCTAAGTGTAAATAATTTTTTGCGGTAAATTTTACTCATTCTGAGTTAAGAAGTTAGATTATTTTTTTCTTACCATTTTGATATCTGTAATTTTAGTACTTTCGTAGCATTCTTCACTACTGTCCCCAGTATAGACAAAACCGAATTTTTTATAAAAATCGATAGTAGCTGCATTAGATTCTAGTACCCATAAATAAAAGTGGGTATTGATATTAGACTCTAAGATGTTTTGCAACGACGTCTTCATTAACTCAGTTCCTATACCTAGCCCCTGATATTCTGGTAAAACATACAAAGTCGTAATTTCATAGCTATTATTCTTATTAAAATATCCAATAAATCCTAAGCTTTTATGGTTAGTATCATGTGCTACCCAAACAACAACATCGGGATGAACCATTAATTCCTGCCACATTTTTATCTTTTCGAATAGGTTATTTTTATTGCTCATATAAGACTCTGGTAGCAAACCTAAGTAGGCAGCACACCAACTCTCAAAGTGAATGTTAGCAATATCTGTAAAGTCTTCTAGGCTGGCTTTACGCACGAAATACATCATTTACTCCAAAAACAATTCAAAAGTAGTTTAAAAGCTATGCTTCTTAATTTACTAATCAAGCTGTGGAAGAGTCTGTGACAATTTAGTAGTTGAATAGTGTTCTGGGCTAATAATGAGCTCGGGAATTTATCAAACGGTCGTAGTAGCAGTATGGTAAACTGAGTGTCATTTTAAATGCCATTATGTTACTTTGATTACCTTTGAATTTTTTGAGTAGGAGACATGTATGTCAGTATTAGATAATAAGAAAATCAGCTTCATCGGCGGCGGAAATATGGCACAGGCTTTGATTAGCGGGCTTGTGAGCTGCGGTATCAAACCGAGGTTAATTACTGTTGCTGATCCTAGTAGCGAGGCTCGAGAGCAACTGGCTGCTAAAGGGTTGAATACGGTTGACCCCACTGTGGATGCAACTGCTGCTATTATCGATGCTGACATTGTGGTACTGGCAGTAAAACCGCAAGTGATGAAACCGGTTGTGAGCGCTTTTGCCGATGTGTTAGACAAGCAATTGGTGATTTCGGTCGCGGCAGGTTTGTCGACGGATATTCTGTCAGGTATGTTGGGCGGCTATGGCAATATCGTGCGCGCGATGCCAAATACACCTGCCATGATTCAGATGGGTGCGACCGGTCTGTATGGTACGGATGATATCTCTGCGGAACAAAAGCAGTTAGCAACCGCGGTGATGGAAGCGTCTGGTCTGGTCATGTGGGTTGATGAGGAAGAGCATATGCATGCAGTCACCGCTGTGTCAGGGTCAGCGCCAGCATATATGTTTTATATCATCGAATCGATGGTCGATGGGGCAGTTGCTTTAGGTTTAGATAAAGAACAAGCCTCAGCATTGGCCATGCAAACCATGCTAGGCGCGGCAAAAATGGCAATGGACAGTGATGATGCGCCTGCTGAGCTACGCCGCAAAGTCACGTCACCGAACGGTACGACTCAAGCTGCGGTAGAATCAATGCAAGCCAATGAGATTGGTCGTCAAATCGGTGAAGCAATGCAAGCTTGTTATGACCGTAGCCAAGCGCTTAGCGAAGAGATGAAGTAATACCAATAGCCACCAGATACAACCAGCCACTTTGAGAGTGGCTGTCATCATAAATGGTTAATACTGGTCTCGATTATTCGTCTTTTATTAATTTTGTTGTTATTAGCGTACAAGCCCATTGAGTAGCAATTCATGAACAACCTGTTATTTCAAATTTTTGATTTGGTCACCACCTTCGCTATGATGTTGGTCTTCATCCGTTTTATGCTGCAATTTGCAGGGATGGATGCCAGCAATCCGATGATTGCTCCGGCTTACAAAGCGACCCATATCGTCGATGTGTTTGGGCGTATTTTCCCAACTGTCGGGCAAGGTCGTATCAGTATTGCCGCCATCGTGCTGATGTTTTTGATACGCCTGATTGATATCTCTGGTAAAGCCGCGTTGACCCATAAAGGCATCGCACCTGTCCCGCTATTTTTTACGGGTACCATCAGCTTGATATTAGACTTTTTACGCATGTGTCGCTATTTGGTCATCGGCTCTATCATTGTGAGCTGGATTGTCGTGTTTACTAAATCTGAGCATCCTATTATTGGTATCATCATTAATTTGGCTGAGCCAATCTTAGCGCCCTTTCGCCGTATCACACCAAACTTAGGCATGCTTGACTTGTCACCCATGGTCGCCTTTTTTGCTTTTATTCTGCTCGAAATGCTCATTGGTGGTTTGGCAGCGAGCTTTATGCCGATGTTGGGCTAGTAAAGTAAAGACAGAAAGCTAAGAAAAGATTCGCTAAAAAAGACGCTCTATTAATATAGAGCGTCTTTTTTTATTTATCGTTTATAGATTATTCTGAAAGTCTATAAAGCGATTAGGTATCAATTGGGCTTGGCTATCATCAGGGTGCGGAGCATCAGCCGCACGCAGGGTTTGTGTAATCCAGCTATCGGCTGCTTTGACCGCATCGATAAGCACGTCTCCCATCGCCAAGCGTCCAGCGATAAAGCTAGCCAGCGAGCAGCCAGAGCCATGAAATTCACCTGTTAGGCGCGGTAAAGTGCTTTTATGCACCATGTCACCTTGTATATATAAATATTGCTCGATATCACCGCTATCAAAATCGTGTGAGGTTTTGACCAATACGGCATAAGACCCTTGTGCGCACAGTTTTTTCGCAGCTGTATGCAAGTCTTGCTCACCGCTCAAGGCTCGCAGTTCATGAGTGTTTGGGGTAATTAGAGAGGCATAGGGCAGCAGCTTCTTGAAAGCGGCGACCAACGTCTGCTCGTCACCCAAACTACCGCCACTATTGGCAACCAACACTGGGTCTAGTACAAAAGAGGTGTGTTTCTTGATGACTTTATTAGCGAATAATCTAGTCATCATTTTTATATTATCAGTAGTGCCGAGCATGCCCGATTTGATCACCTTTACTGGCAAATCATCGAGCACTGCCATAGCTTGATTTCTGACTAATTCAGCGCTACAAGCTTCAAAACCAAAAACTTGCTGCGAGCTTTGTATGGTAATGGCCGTACAAGCAATGGCAGCATGACCACCTGCTTGACCAATGGCTTCGATGTCTGCTTGTAATCCAGCACCGCCTGAGGGATCCAATCCTGAAAAACACAGTACTACTGGTCGCATAATACTTCCTTTGACATAATCTAAAATGAGTAACAAATACTATAGACACCCACTACCAAAAAAGCCATAGCAGGTTAGAGATTGTGTATAGACGGTCAATCCACCAATCAATAACAACGCATACCAAACCCAAAAAGTACGATTAGCGGTGCCAAACTCGTTTAGTCTACAATGCGTAGCACTTACACTCGTTTTCCTTGCTACTCTAATTTTTGTGAATGGTATCAGATTAGGCTGACTGCTCTAAACCTCGTTTTTACTGATTATTCTGGTACTTTGGTCGTTCAAAAGGGTATAAGGCGACGTAAACAAATAAATATGATAAAAATCGCATTAAATCTGTAGACAACGCTTGCAATTCGTTTCGGCTTTGCTATAATACTCGCCCACGGGATAAGACGTATTATCAGCAATAATACTATTTTTTAGAACTTAAAAAGTCTTACATCGTTTGGTGAAGTGGGTGAGTGGCTGAAACCAGTTCCCTGCTAAGGAACCATACGTTTGCGCGTATCGAGGGTTCGAATCCCTCCTTCACCTCCATTTATAGTGTTGTTTTTAGAGTAGTATCGCAAAAAGTAGTGGTTGATTTTTTATCATTTAAAAAGAAATTTGATTTTAATGAATAAAGATGTTGACACAAGCGATATTATCTATATAATGACCAACCTAATTTACTACAAAGTTATTTACTGCGTAGTGAATGATGTGCAAAGTACGCGCTTGTAGCTCAGTTGGATAGAGCACTTGGCTACGAACTAAGGGGTCGGGAGTTCGAATCTCTCCAAGCGCACCATTTGCATTATCACTTCTTTAACCCAGTTAAAGAAACATTAAAATAATCGCCTGTCTTATGACAATTTGGCGGTTTTTTTATGTCTACAGTTTTTATAAAGCCACTATTTATAAAACTACTATTTATATTATAAAGCCATGTCCTACTTGTTATCCTCCCTCTAAATTTGAATAAACAGTCTTTTGCATCTGACGTCTTCTCTCATCATAATATACGATAAGCGCCTGAATTACGGTACAATGAGCGCTCTATTTTTCGCTTGCTATGGGCTTGTATCATGTCAAAATCGTCGTCAAAAGCGGCTAATAAAGCCAAATTGCCACCAAAAACCTCCATGCCTCGTGCCCCTGAAATTGAAGAACCAACGATTGCCAAACCTAGCACTCGTATGGCAGCGATCCTTTATGATGGGATGTTGATTTTAGCGTTGTTATTTTTGGTAGGGACTTTGCTGACGGTGATTGGCACACTTATGACTATGGAGACGGGTAGCGAGTCCTCACAAGCGCAGTCGCTGCCGACATGGTATCAAAACTTTATTATGACGCCGTCTTTTATACTGACGCTGGTGGGGTTCTACGGGATATTTTGGCGTCGCGGTGGGCAGACATTAGGTATGCAGACGTGGCGCTTAAAAACAGTCAATAATAGCGGTCATTTACTGACGTGGGGTCAGTCCTTTAAGCGCATTTTAGCCGCCTTTATCATGCCACTCATATTTGGCATTATTGGTAGTGTCATCGATGGCTCGCGGGCTATCTTATTAACCAGTGCTTTTTTGGGCTTCATCTTTAATTATGCTTTTTGCTTCTTCAATCCGCGTGGTCTCGCGGTACAAGATATGCTATCAAATACCATCACGTTAAAAATGCCAAAAGCAGAGAATGAAGGACTATGGCGGGTCATTAGAAACCGCAAGCAAGGAAAATAAACCGCATTATCATCGCCATAGTCTGTTCATGCATTTTTAGGTCTGTTAATACACTCTAAGCGTTACAGGTTGACGGTTTGTATCAGCCATAAAGTATAGCCGACAAAGAATAAGACCAAAGTCGACCCAGAAGTGCGACCGAATGGACGCTTACTCATAAAGGCAAACCCGCACAATACCAAGAGTAACAAGGTGACCAATCCCATAGCCACTATATCGCGCGATAAGATGATTGGACTGACTGTGATTGGCGCTATAAGCGCTGCGAGACCAACGACGCCCAAGGTGTTAAATATATTAGAGCCAATAATATTACCCAGTGCCATGTCGTGTTCGCCTTTACGGGCAGCTGATAAGCTCGATACCAGCTCAGGTAACGATGTCCCCACAGCAACAATCGTCAATCCAATCACCAGTTCGCTAACGCCCCACAGCGTTGCCAATTCTACTGCACCCCAAACTATAGCTCGTGAGCTAATGACCAGTAAAAGCATGCCGATAACTAAGCTGATGAGTCCCCGTGTTAGGGTTTGCTCGATATGTTCAGCATCGACGCTTTCTGCTATGGGTTCTCCTTCGTGCTCATGGTTGCCTTCACGTAAGCTTAGTACAATCTGAATGCCTAAAGTCACGACCAGCAGCGCTATCAACACAATCGCATCTGCTTGGTCTAATTGCCCATCACGCAGCTGCCATGCGGCGACCATAGTAATCAATACCAATAGAGGTAAATCACGCTTGATGATGCCCTTACGAATGATAATAGGGCTAATCAATACGGTTGCACCCAATACCAGCGCAATATTGATGATGTTTGAGCCATAAGCGTTGCCTAATGCCAAATCAGGGCTGCCTTCTAGTGCCGCCAATACCGACACGACCATCTCAGGGGCGGATGTACCCACACCCAAAATCAACACACCTATTAAGAAACTAGGGACGTTGAATTTTTTTGCTAAGGCAGTGGCGCCATCAACAAAAAGGTCTGCACTCCAAACAAGAATAGCTAGTCCGATCAATACTGCAATAACTGCCAACCACATCAGTCTGTTTCCTTATTAGTGTTAATACCAAATTAGTATTAATACCAAACCTAAAAATACGCTTAGCCGTGTCAAATTCATTTAGCCTAAAAACATAGCGCTGACATTTATTTTTCTGACGACTTCATCTTTTAAGAGTGGTATAAAATGTGAATTTGCCATATAAAAATGGCATAAAAAAAAGCTGAATCAGAATGGAGATTCAGCTCTCATATTAGCATAGCAGTTTTGGTTGGATAATAAGAATAACTTCAACAGCTTAGTCGATTGTTTATCCTTGCTTTATCCAAAAATCTTCGGTGTTCCAGTGCTTTAAGCCACTTGTACCGGAATGATGTTTGCTGTGTCTTTTACGGTGTTGTCTTCATTACAATAGACCAGTTTTGGCTGATACGTTGAAGCTTCAACTTCATCAAAATGCGCATAAGCACAAATGATGACGATATCACCCAAATCTGCCATATGCGCCGCAGCACCATTTAGCGAGATAATACCAGAGCCTGCTTCAGCACGAATAGCGTAGGTGCGAAAGCGCTTGCCATTGGTCACATTATAGATATCGATAGATTCATTTTCACGTAGACCAGCAAGATCTAACAGATCACCATCGATACCACATGAGCCTTCATAATGAAGCTCGGCATGGGTAACGCGAGCACGGTGTAATTTGCATTTAAGCATATTAAGTAGCATAGGTTGCTTCCTTAGCGTAACTGATATTAAATAACTAAATCAAAAGGTTAATGGGGACAGAACTGCCAAAATAAAAGGCCATTATAATAGCACCACTATATTATTCGGGTAATTTAAAGCCATTAATTTGTGAACGTGCTTTTTCGACATCACCACCTAGCAGTAATGGCAAGGCCTCAAAGGCAGCAGTCAATGCGCTATCAATGGCAATTTGCTCATCGGGAGACGCTTTAGAAAGGACATGCCCACTGACTTTAGATTTTTGACCAGGGTGGCCGATACCCACACGTAGGCGATGAAAATCATTACCGATATGCGGGGTGATATCACGCAGACCATTATGACCACCATGACCACCATCTGTTTTGAGCTTGATACTACCAGCGGGAATATCCAGCTCATCATGAGCGATCAACAATTCATCATTGTGGATGCCATAAAAATTAATCATGGGTACCACCGACTGACCAGATTTATTCATAAAAGTCAGCGGCATCAAAAGACGAACATCGTGACCATGAATTTGCCCGCGTCCTGTTACCCCGTGAAACTTTTTGTCAGGGGCGAGCGTGATATTAAACTGCTGCGCTAAATGATGGACGAACCAAAATCCTGCATTATGACGCGTAAACATATACTGCTGACCAGGATTACCAAGACCGACAATAAGTTTTATGGCCATAAAAACACCCTGCTTAAAGTTAATAAATGAGTGATAATGTTTGAAAAGTAAGACGACTCTATAATATTTAGCCTACATAAAAGTTGTCCTAATTTTCAAACATTACGGACAAAAACAGCAGGAGATATTCATCACCTGCTGTTTTTCTAACCAAACAAACCTTTTCTACGTAGCATACGATAAGTCGCTACATAGTAGTGGTTTATTATTCGCCGTCTTTCTTGTCTTCAGTTTCGCCGTCAGCATCTTGCTCAGTGGCTGGTACGTCAGCTGCATCAACGTCAGCTGCATCTTCGTCAACTTCTTCAACCGTTGGTGGCTGCATGTTAACGATAGTACGGTCATGGCCGTCTTCTAGCTCAAGCTCATGGATTACAACGCCTTCAGGAAGTTTGATGTCTGATAGACGGAACAAATCACCGATTTCCATACCAGATACGTCTACTTCTAGATACTCAGGAAGTAGTGATGGTAGGCAGATGATTTCGATGTCAGATACTAGCGTAGACAATACACCAGCAGCCGCAGTACCAGGCGCATCTTCACGACCAGTGAAATGCACAGGAACATTCATGTGGATTTTTTGACCTTTCACAATGCGCTGGAAGTCAGCATGCATTGGGAAGCCTTTAGCTGGATGGCGTTGCAAATCTTTGATAACAGCTTGGTGTTCTACGCCGTCAACATTGATGGTCAAAATGTGCGAGAAAAACGCTTCAAATTCAAGCGATTTTACCAATTCGTTAATCTTGATAGAGATAGAGGTAGGCTCTTCGTTGCCACCATAAATAATAGCAGGAACTAGATTCTGCTTACGTAGGCGGCGGCTCGCACCTTTACCTTGTTGTTCAGCAGAACGATCAACTGCGTTTAGCTCGAAATGGTTAATGCTCATGGATATAATCCTATAAAAAGAATGAAAAAGTGTCTGGTCATAAAAAGTGGATTTGCGACCGATCCACTAAGACGTGATGATAGCTAAGATGGCTAATGATTAATAATAACTAACAATCAATCAGCCTCTTAAACCATTCGCTCATAGCAAGGATTTCTATCACTATAATGATCATAAAAGTCATTATAGTGAGCATAAAAGCCATTACTTATCAGCGTGATCAGCACTTTTGGTAATATCGACCACTTTAGATAAGATAAATGGTCGGCACAGGCGCGCATTATACGTGGTTTTGTTGTGATAATAAAGACCTAGAAAAAAGGCTTACCTAAAAAAAGCGCCAAGTAATGATACTTGACGCTCTATTTTTTGCTATTAGGGCTTCGTGGTCACAGTGCTCACTATCAAAATCACTGCAATAACGGTTTAAAATTAGGCATCAAACATTGCGCTAATAGATTCTTCGTTGTTAATACGACGTAAGCTTTCAGCAAGCATTGGGGCAATACTGACCTGACGAATTTTGCTACATGCTTTAGCTTCAGCCGATAACGGAATTGTATCGGTAACGACCACTTCGTCTAGCGCAGATTCGCTGATGTTTTTCAGCGCATTACCCGATAGAACAGGGTGAGTAATGTAAGCTAAGACGCGACGCGCACCGTTTGCTTTTAATGCTTCAGCCGCTTTACACAATGTGCCTGCAGTATCGACCATATCATCAACGATCACGCAATCACGGTCACGAACATCACCGATGATATGCATCACTTGTGATTCATTGGCACGGGCACGGCGTTTATCAATAATCGCCATGTCAGTATCGCCCAATTGCTTGGCCATCGCACGCGCACGTACCACACCGCCAACGTCAGGTGAAACCACCATGATATTGTCATAGTCTTGTTTTTTGAGGTCGTTGAGTAGTACGGGCGTACCGTAGATGTTGTCAACTGGAATATCAAAGAAGCCTTGAATCTGATCTGAATGCAAATCAACGGTCATGACGCGATCGATACTAACGATGTTTAACATGTCAGCGACGACTTTAGCCGAAATAGGTACGCGAGCTGAACGAGGACGACGGTCTTGGCGGGCATAACCGAAATAAGGCATAACAGCTGTGATACGGCCAGCACTAGAGCGACGCAAAGCGTCAGCCATCATCATGATTTCCATCAAGTTGTCATTGGTCGGTGCACAAGTAGGCTGCATGATAAACACATCTTTACCACGTACGTGTTCTTTGATTTCCACGGCAATTTCGCCATCAGAAAAACGCGTGATGTCAGCTTTACCAAGAGGTATATGAAGGTGATCGGCTACGGTTTTTGCTAATTCTGGGTGGGCATTGCCCGTAAAAATCGCCAAATAAGGCATGACAGAAGTCCTATTGATTGACTCAAGCAGCGACCGCTAAGCAGTGTCAAACTGCTCAAATTCAGAAAAGAGTGGTGAAAATGATTGGAGACTACTATTACAGTAAAAAATGGTAGGGGTAGCTGGACTCGAACCAACGGATGTCAGGATCAAAACCTGATGCCTTACCAACTTGGCTATACCCCTGTAATGTCTAGGCTATGAACATCTGATATCTAATAGTAACTACTAGTTATTCTTAGAATGATGTCATCACCTGTTAGTTATCTGATAAACGATTAAACCGTCTAAAAAACAACTTTTTCCCTAGCGGTGTCCATTGCGAACTATACCGAAACTGGGATAACGTTGTCAATGACAATCAAAATAAGTGAGTATTTATAATACCAATTATAATCAGTGTCTATCGAACGCTTCGTACTAAAAAATGGTAGGGGTAGCTGGACTCGAACCAACGGATGTCAGGATCAAAACCTGATGCCTTACCAACTTGGCTATACCCCTATTGAGGCGACCTATTATAAGTAAATTTTCAGATTTTGCAAGTCATTTGCGGCTTTTTCTGCTATTTATTCTTAATTCATCAAGGACGGTATGATTTCGATAGGTATATGGTGAAAGTCGGTAATAAGGATTGATGCCTTACTGATATTCTCTCGTAGGGCTATATTAGTGAGCTTGAGACTAGCGTGTCTGGTACAGAATTTCCAAAGTAGTCTTATATGTTCCGAGGAGCAGCGTAAGACTCAACTGTATGCAACAGCTTTAGCAATGTAGCTAAGAACTCACTTTTCTTTATTCTTGAAGTGATAGTATTATTACTATCAAAAAATTTCCCAAAAAATATCAGACATTCATCTTCTTGGTAAACGTAAAATAGAGATTTGTTAGTAGATAAGTCATAGAACAAAAAGTTAGTTTTCTCACTACTGCTATCGTAAACTCCAGTTTCAGTTTCATAAAAAATATCGTGTAGCTTGCTTAGTGGTTTATTGATCAAGCTTTTATTTAGGTGAAATTCGCCATCAGTAATAAGTTCTATTTCTTTCTTAATATTGTTAACAAGTGGAAACGCATAATAATTATTATCTTGATAACTGATATTTACTGAGTTCACAATAATATCCATCACTATGAATGGCTTTTCCATTTCGTGTATTTTAAAAGCAATAGTTTCTGTATTTCCGAGAGTGATCATATTTTGCTCTTAAATGCTTTAGGCTTGATAGTATTTGCGGCTCTTACCTTTTCACCTATCTATAAAAACTTGCGCAGTTATAAACTCCCAACTATATATACCGAACAAGGCGCATCCGCAATCCATTTCGCCAAAAGTGCCTTATCAGTAGCAATATTCACATCTAACGGCAAAAACACTGCACTACCAGAGCCAGTCATACGTGCTGTACCCAATGCCTGCTCTTCTAAACGTTGCAAATATTGAAGCGCTTCATCGACAGCAGGGGCAAGGCTGGTCACCACTGGTGTAAAGACATTTTGGTAAGGCGCATTTAACTGTTTGTCATAGTCATTAGACTGACTCTTAATCGTCTCAATTGATAGTGGCGTAATATCGCGCTTTAATTCAGGGTGGGCGAACAGTTTGGCGGTATTCACATGCGCGTTTGGCGTTAGGACTAAGTATTGCTGCTCAGGCAAGTCAATCGCTGTCAGCTCCTCGCCAATACCCATCGCAATCGCATCTTGCCCAAAGATAAATATTGGTACGTCGGCACCCACTTTAGCACCGATTTTTATCAGCTCATCACACGTTAAATTAAGCTGCCAAATCTCATTTAATGTTAGTAGCGTCGTCGCGGCATTGGAAGAACCACCGCCCAAGCCTGCGCCCATCGGCAAATGCTTGTCTAAAGTAATTTCCACTGACGCTAATTGCTTAAGTAATCTGGTTGATTCTATGACAAATGCTAGCAATGCGTGTGCGGCTTTAAAAATCAAATTGTCATCTATACTGGCAGTTATTGCGTCTGCGCCAGTTAAGGTCAGCAGCTGAAGACAAAGCTTATTGGCATTTAACCGATTATCAGCCGTAGAAATCAATGCATCATCGGTCACCGAAAAATGCAAATAATCGCCCCAATCAAGCAAGCGAAACACGGTTTGCAAGTCATGATAGCCATCAGTACGCTTACCAGTAATGTGCAAAAACAGATTGATTTTTGCTGGGGATAAGCGAGTGATGGTCGTTTTAGCGCTCATATTATTTTGCATCGCCATTTGATTTATGAATGTTTCAATATTTCAACGTTTAAATATTTCAATGCTTTAACGATTCTGATGATCAATCGTCATGACGACTTTATTGCCTTGTGATTGTGCAGCGCTGATTTTACTAGGCAGCTTATCGTTGCCTTTGTAGGTAAAGCTAGCATTCCACTCACCATTAACTGAGCTAATCAAACGATTTTGATTGTCAAGGGTAGGGGCGGTGTCGGAAGGCGCTGGGCGACCAGATACCCAATACGGCATTTGCGAGATCGGTGCTTGCCAGCCAGTGGCTTTTTTGAGTAAGGTCTCAGGATCATCAGCGGTCAATGTACCAGTTTTTTCGCTGACTAATGTTGCCGTTTGACCATTGTATTCAATGTTGGTTTTACCAATCCCGAGTGCACCAATCAACTCAATCGCAAAGCGGTCGTTTTGTTGTCCCCACGCGTAAAAGGCACTGCCGCCTTGAGCACCGTTAGTATCATTAGCAGGTGTCGTAACGCCAATTTTGCCAGTGATATTGAAGCTCTCAAGCTTCTGTGGCTGCTGGCCACTTTGTCCCTGTACGGTGCTACTAGCTTGGTTTGTGCCGCTGGTGGTTTTTAATGACTGACAACCAGTCGTCACCAAAATGGCTGCTGTTAAAGCCGTCATTAGACTGAGTTTTTTGGCTTGAAAAGGGATTGTTTGTGATACTGACATGATGCTTCCTCAAAATTAACAAAGATAATAGCTTAAGCTGAATTTGTTACCCATTTATACGTCGCTGTTAGCTTCTTATAAGAGCCTTGTAGCTTTGATAACTTGGGTTTTGATAGCTTGCGCAATGGTTATGGCTTATTTGTTATACAAAATATTGCTTAAAAATGACGCCAACTGTCATTAATACAGTTGTATGCGGTCATTAACATTATGCTGCCCGAATGAGAAGCGCTGCTGTAGATCGGCGAGCAAGGCGTCGACTTTGTCATTATCCCCTAGGCCTTGATAAGCACGCAGCAATAGCGTCCCTGAGCGTAGAGTGGGTAAGACATCGTAAGGGGTTTGCAGGTAGTTGATCACTTGGCGGTAGTCTTCATTGGCCAAGGCGTTGCCTGCCAAGATATTCAATGCTTGCAGATGTAGCTCGTTATCGTAACGTGGGTCATCATAGCGAATTTGGATAATCGCTGTCGCTAGCGCCAACCCTTGCTCAGAGCTGCGCTCGTTGGAGAGCAATAATTGGGCGTAACTGAGCTGATAAGAGAGATTGTTAGGATCGAGCGCTTGTAAGTGATTGAGCAAGGTGCGTTTGACCACGTAGTCGGCTTTATCATCTAACAGCTGAGCACGGGCAAACAGTAACATCTCACTATTAGGATACTTACGCGCTGCCCGCGTCAACAACCGCAGCGCTTCCTCTGGCTCATTCTGTTGCCATAAAATATCGGCTTGTAGCACATAAGTGTCAGGCGCAAAGACGTTAAATTCTTTGCGTAATTTTTCTAAGGTAGCGATGGCTGCATCTACGTCATCATTAATCAACTCAAAAGCGACGACTTTTTTGCGTGCTTCTAGCACCAAGTCTTCTTGCATAACACCATTGAGATAGTATTTCGCTTGATCAAAGCGTTGCTGGCGCTCGGCACTGATACCGAGGTAATAATAGGCTTGGTCAAGGTAAGCAGGACTTTTTGCCAGCATATTGAGTAGGCGATCGGCACTAGGATACTCTTCGATGTCCAAGCTGACCAGTGCGGCCAATAAGGTGATCTCAGCATCATCAGCAAAGCGATTGTGCGCCTCCAGTAATAGCTGCCACGCTTGCTTGCTTTGTTTCAAATCCAGTAAGTAACGAATTTCGTATAGGTACAAGCTTTTGCTATCAGGATTACGCAGACGTGATTGGCTAACATAATTAATCACCATTTCAGGCTTTTCTATTTTGCGCAATATATCTGCTTTTAAGGTGACAAAAGGTACATAGTCAGGCTGACGCTCTAGCGCGCGATTGATATGGACGATGGCAATTTCAGGTTCGTTAAATTGGTATAGCAAGCCTGCCTTTAACACCGATAGCGAGGCATTTTGTTCACTATCAAGGGGCTGTAGGGCAGCAAGTAATTCTCGCTTGTCATTATCAGTATTAGGGTAAATACCGATAAGGATTTCGCTTAAGTCTGCCCGAGGGTCATAACGCAAGATGCGATTTAAGGTTTCACCTGCCAACAGATAATCGTGCGCGCGCAAGGCCAAATGTGCCACATAAAACCATGCGGGGACATGATCAGGATTTTGATCTTGCCACGTTTTGGCAAATTGTAAGGAAGCTTCGACACTCTCATTACGCAAAGATAAGCTAAGCGCTCTCTCAAACACTGCCGTCGCATCTTCTTTAAAAGATTGCTGCTTATAAATCATCACCGCCCGGCGTCTGTCATTGCGGTCAGCCGAAAACTCTGCATCCAAAAGCGCATACAAGCTTGGCTCGGTCAGCGTTGGTTGTGCGGCAATCGTCGGTGGTAAGCTATTTACATTCGCCACACTTGTTATTGTCGTTGTTGACTCGTTCTGTGTTGGTTTATTGGAAAATGTATTAGGATTAGTCGCATCTGTATTCATCATTGCGACTGAAGGCTGGCTTAATGAGGATTGATTATTAGTGGCATTATGAATGTCTGATGGGTCGAGCGGATTGGCCTGAGCGGGTGAGGCTAGGCACAAACAAATGGCCAACGATAGTGTTAGCTTATAACGTTGGCATAGACGTTCAATAATGACGTGTAATAAAGCGCGAAGGCTAGATTGATCGTTATGCACAAGTTGTGATCGAAATGATGACTCAAAAAAAATCATAAATAGCAGTGTACACCTATTGTTTACTCATTAATAAGGCAATTTTATCCTGATGATTTTAAAATAGACATCGGCAGCCAGTACCCATGATCGATATTATAAAAGGAGATTGAGGTGATAAACAATAGCGCCCGTGTTACTCAATTATTCGTCCAAAAAATCTATCAGGTAGTTGATTTGTTACTCATGCGCCCAGATACAAGCAAATAGTCACCACAGGTGGTCGAGTGTTAAATAAAGCCAGCAATAATGATATAATAAGCGGTTTTAGGTTTTCCTTTAAGCGCTGTTTGCTAAACACTGCTTTTCCAATTTATAAAAACTGCTTTTTTATAAAAACTGCCTTTGGCAAACGGCGAGCACGCTTGGCTGGCAAGTGAGCGTTATATTTATGGTCTATCAATAATGAGATTAGTGGTCATTGGGGTCAATCACAAAACCGCACCAGTCGCTCTACGAGAGCGCTTGGCGCTTGTGGGTGAGGATGTGGCTATCGCCCTTGAGCAGTTAGAGGCCTTTACCGATGGTAGTGTGATTGTCTCTACGTGCAACCGTACTGAGATTTATGCCCTCGTTCCGCAGACTTTGTCTCAGTCTCAGCAAGCAGTAACGTCGCCCACGGTCAATGACGTTACCTCGCCATCTTTTATCAGCAATACTAGCAATGCTGCGCTCAGCACCAATATCTCATCAGCGGCCATCAGCGCCCATATCGTGAAGATTAAAACTTGGCTGGCTGATTTTAAGCAACTGTCGCTCACCGAGATTGACCCATATCTATATGTGCACCGTGATACTCACGCCTTGACTCATTGGTTGAGGGTTGCTGCTGGGCTGGACTCTATGATATTGGGTGAGCCGCAGATATTGGGTCAAATCAAGCGCTCCGTACATATGGCGCAAGAACAAAAAGTATTAAGCAATCAGCTAGGTTGGATCGTCGATCAGGTATTCGCTGCTGCCAAACGGGTACGTAATGAAACCAAGGTTGGCGCTCAAGCCGTATCGCTCAGCTTTGCTGCGGCTAAATTGGTCACGCAAATTTTTGACGACTTGCCCAATCGTACTTTGTTGGTGGTTGCCGCTGGTGAGATGAATCGTTTGGTTGCCACACATATTGCGGGGCTTGGGGTGGGGCGGGTGATTATTTGCAACCGCAACCCTGAGCGTGCTGAGGCTCTAGCGGCTGAGCTGCGTAAACCTGGACGACAAGTGGAAGTCAGAACTTTGCAAGCGTTGCCGCAAGTGCTGGCAGAGGCTGATATTGTCAGTAGCTGTAGCGGTAGTATGGATTTATTAATAGATAAGACCATGACATTGCAGGCGCTAAAACGTCGTCGTTATCAGCCAATGCTGATGATAGATTTGGCGGTGCCACGTGATATCGATTCGACCGTGAGCCGCATAGATGACGTGTATTTATATTCTGTCGACGACTTGCAACATGTGATCGCAGGTAATATTGAACAGCGTCGTCAAGCAGCAGTAGACGCTGAGCTACTCGTTAGCCAATTGGTCGTCGAAATGGATCGACGCTTTCAAGTGCGCCAAGTCGGCAAAGACATTCAGCAGTATCGTGAGCGTACTCATGACCAAGTAGATAAGCTGCTTAATGAGTCTATTGCTAAGCTTAATGCTGAGGGTGCGAGCCCTGAAGATATCATAGCCGAGCTGTCGAGACGTTTAACCCAAACCTTGACCCATGCGCCATCCAAGCTGATGCGTAAAGCGGCACGCGAAGGGGACAGTGAATTGTTAGACTTTGTCGTCTCAGGACTAAAAGATGCCAATCGTGGACATTGATGCTGATTAGCACAGCATTTACCAATAAGCCGTATTTACCAATAAACAGTCAACAGTGCAAGTCATATCATTGCCTAGGCATATCGTTGTCAACCCTCGGTATCGGTGCTAATATCAAGCTCTCATTAAATAAATGGTTTGGATTAAGATACCGTACTGGTGTTCGCTAAGCGTATAGCTATGAATATATTGGCTTAGCGTTTATAGGCTTTATCAATATTCATTTTTAGCCCATTTAGTCGCTTCCGTTCAGATTGAGGACACGCTCTAGGCTAAAGTACAATATTGTCAGCCTTACGTCGTTTTCTGGTTTCTTATCCGATATTAGTACCTAGGCTGTATCCATATTTGGATATGGCTGTACTGAGACTTAAGCGCCATCAAATTATCTAACCATAAACTAGGAGCGTTCCATGACTGCATTACGTCAAGATATTGATCCAAATGGCCTATTAGAATATTCAGTGGTTTACACTGACCGCGCTCTCAACCATATGTCTAAAGTCTTTCAACAAGTAATGAACGACTTATCTAGCGAGCTAAAGTCAGTCTATAACGCCGATGCCGTCGCTATTGTGCCGGGTTCTGGTACTTATGGGATGGAAGCTGTCGCCCGTCAATTGGCAAAGGATGAAGATTGTCTGATTATCCGAAACGGTTGGTTTAGCTACCGCTGGACGCAAATCCTAGAAAAAGGCAATATTGCTAAGTCATCGACGGTATTGACCGCTGATCGTACAGAAAATACTGATGCGCCAAAGCCGTTTGCACCAGTCGATATCGATGTCGCTGTGGCAAAAATCAAAGAACAAAAACCAGCCATCGTTTTTGCCCCGCACGTCGAAACTTCAGCTGGTATCATTCTACCAGACGACTATATTAAAGCATTGGGCGAAGCCGTCCATAGCGTAGGTGGCTTATTGGTCATCGATTGCATCGCCTCAGGTTGTGTTTGGTTGGATATGAAAGCCTTAGGCATTGACGTGCTTATCAGCGCGCCACAAAAAGGCTGGAGCAGTACTCCTTGTGCTGGCTTGGTGATGCTAAGTGATGCAGCTGTCAAAAAAGTCGATGATACAGAATCTGATAGCTTTAGCCTCGATCTTAAGCAATGGTTAAACATCATGCGCGCCTACGAAAATGGCGGTCATGCTTATCATGCGACCATGCCAACCGATGGCCTGCGTCAGTTCCGCGATACTATTAATGAGGCCAAAGAAGTGGGCTTTGCTAAACTGTCTGACGCACAATGGGAGCTTGGTAACCGTGTCCGTAAGGTCATGGAAGACAAAGGCGTCAAAAGTGTTGCCGCTGAAGGCTTTAAAGCGCCAGGTGTGGTCGTGGCTTATACTGAGCGTGATGACATGCATAAAGGTAGCGCTTTTGCTGAAGCGGGCTTGCAAATCGCCGCTGGCGTACCATTAAAAGTTGGCGAACCAGAAAACTTTAAAACCTTCCGTTTGGGTTTGTTTGGTCTAGATAAATTGACGGATATTGATGGCGCGGTAACGCGTTTTGAAACCGCGCTTGATAAAGTATTGGCGAAGTAGCAGCTGTCGCAGAAACATGATTGGCTGTGCCAAACTTGCTTTATCTATTTGAAGTAGCACTGATGCTCGCTTTCCTTGCTACTCAAAATGGAATCTGTTTAACTTAAAAATACTGAGCCTTTATAACAATAGGTTCAGTATTTTTTTACCTTTTTATTATATTTTATAATATAATGTTTTTTAATAAATCGAAAGTTGTCATATGAGTTAGTTACTTATCAATGAATTAAGCAACTAAGCAACTGAGAAAACAAGCAAGCTAGGTAAATATTATGAATATACAAATAGACTGGCAAGTATTTACGCCTATCTCCTTAGTGGGTGGTCTGATACTGGGTGTAGCGACAGTTATTCTGCTATTAGGTATTGGGCGTATCGCTGGTGTCAGTGGTATTTTCTCAAATCTGCTTAAACCCAAGCAAGTAGAGATGTGGCAGGTATTGTTCATAGTTGGCATGGTTGTCTCGCCAATACTATATGGTCTGGGAAAACCGTTACCTGATATAGAGATGAGTACTTCTTTGCCATTATTAATTGGGGCGGGATTACTGGTTGGTTTCGGCACGCGCTTGGGTTCTGGCTGCACGAGTGGTCACGGTATCTGCGGTAATGCGCGTCTGTCACCACGTTCTATGGCAGCGACAGTGACTTTTATGTTGTTTGGCGTTGTGACCGTCTATATTGGTCGGCATGGCTTGGGTTTGATTTAAACAGCGCCATAGACAGCACGTTGCGAAGGCAGTGCTTGATACTATAAATAGAAGAGAATAGCGAGACACAACCATGCTAAAAAATATAATTGGATTACTGGCTGGATTATTATTTGGCTTTGGGTTATTGATATCTGGTATGACCGAGCCTGTTAAAGTGCAGGGATTTTTGGACGTCTTTGGTGCGTGGGATATTTCACTCGCACTGGTGATGGGCGGTGGTCTTGCAGTAGCGATAGTCGGTGTGCAGCTGGCTAAGCGCCAACAGACCAGTTGGATTGGCACATTGATTGAGATGCCAAACAAAACCACCATCAATAAAAAACTGCTTATCGGCGCAATGCTGTTTGGTATCGGTTGGGGTCTGGTTGGTATTTGCCCAGGACCAGGTATCGTGCTGCTTGGGACGGGACAATGGCAAGCGTATGTTTTTATTCCAGCGATGATCGTCGGGATGTTGGTCTATCAATGGCTTGAGCCGAAGCTTAATTAACATGAGCTTGGTTGATAGCTCAATAAAAGGGTCAGACTAATTCAATTAGGCTGACCCTTTTTTATCAATGATGTTTCATTAATATTGACGATACTTCCATATTATTCAAGCTTAATGATAAAAGTTTACTTGGCGCTTGCTGTGACTTTAGGCGTTTCATGTGCCAATGATTTGGCGGCTTGGCGCAGCTCAAATTTCTGTACTTTACCCGTACTGGTCTTTGGAATTTCGGCAAACACAATATACTTGGGCACTTTAAAGCCCGCTAAATGCTGCTTGCAATGTTCCATGACGGTATCGCGCTGCAAGGTGCTACCTTCATGGATTTCGATAAAAGCGACAGGGACTTCACCCCATTTATCATGTGGCGCGGCGACGACAGCACAGCTTTGGATTTCAGGCATTTTATATAAGACGTTCTCGACTTCAATACTAGAGATGTTTTCCCCGCCTGAGATGATGATGTCTTTGAGTCGATCCGTGATTTTGATATAGCCATCAGGATATTTGACGCCCAAATCACCCGTACGGAACCAGCCATCAGCAAAGGCTTCTTCGGTCGCTTTACGGCTTTTTAGATAGCCTTTCATGACCATGTTACCGCGCAGTGCCAGCTCGCCCATTTCCTCACCATCAGCGGCAACGGGTTCAGTCGTGCCTTGTTTGAACACGTCAAATCCCGTCATCAAATGCGACGTCACCCCTTGACGTGATTTTTTCTGCGCGCGGCCAGCGACATCAAGCGTATCCCATTCTTCTTGTTCTGCGCAGACGGTGACGGGCCCATAAACTTCAGTGAGACCATAAACGTGAGAGATGTGAAAACCCATCGCTTCCATGGCTGCGAGCATGGTCTCAGATGGCGGCGCACCAGCGACCCAGCCTTTGACCGTATGAGTGATGGCTTCTTTATACTCAGGTTTGCCGCCCGCAATCATATTGTGCACCACAGGCGCTGAACAATAATGGCTGACTTGATGCTTGGCAATCAACTGCAATATCAAATCAGCATCAATGTTTCGCAAGCAGACATTGACCCCAGCGCGCTCAGCGATCGTCCACGGAAAGCACCAGCCATTGCAATGAAATAATGGCAGTGTCCACAGATACATTGGGTGCTTGGGCATGTCCCAATCTAAAATATTAGAGACCGCATTGAGGGTGGCACCGCGATGATGATAGACCACGCCTTTGGGCTTGCCCGTGGTACCAGACGTATAGTTCAGCGCAATTGCATCCCATTCATCTGCTGGCTTTTCCCAGTTATCTAAGCTGTCTGAGCTGGCAATCAATGCTTCATAACTCATTTTTCCAAAGCGCTCGACATCGATAGCGTTGTCTGTCGCATGAATGACGATTAGGTTGGGAAAAGTCTCATCGATAATCTCAGCATAATCAGCAAACTCACTGTCTAAAATCAACACTTTGGCTTCTGAGTGCTGTAAGCAAAAGGTAAGCGCATTGATATCGAGACGGGTGTTTAAGGTACAAAGTACACCGCCTGACATGGGCACGCCAAAGGCACATTCGACCATCGCTGGGGTGTTGGGCATCATGACCGCGACGGTGTCATTTTTATCAATACCCAGTTTACGTAAGCCATCTGACAACTGCCTGCAACGATCGTAGGTCTGTTGCCAAGTCTGTGTGAGGTCATTGTGCTCTAGGTCATCGTAGATGATCGCAGTTTTGTCAGGATAAACTTGTGCACTGCGAATGATAAAATCGATGGGAGTCAGCGGTTGATAATTGGCAGGGGTTTTGCCGAGACCTGTGTGAAAGTCAGTCATGGAGATAGTCCTTTATCGTACTTTGAGTTTGGCTATTTTTATAGCTCAGGGTTTTTCTATTGATAATTAGCCTTTATTATAGCCAAAGGCGTGGCAAAGTTAGGCTGATTTTGTGGTTTTTACTTAACCAAATACCATAAAATTGCGCGATTAAAGAGGGTTGTCGATATAGTGCTCACTCATCAGTCGCTCGTCTGCGTAGCTGATAATAATAGCGGTGTGTTACGATACCAGTCATGTAAAACTGTAAACTGTGTTTAGATCAACAAACCATTCATAAGGAAAATGATATGACCGCCAGCCGCACTGCCAATTCTATTGAGACCGCTAGCACCAATGAGCACTATCCACATTTATTTGAGCCGTTAGACTTGGGCTTTACCACGCTAAAAAATCGCTTAGTGATGGGGTCGATGCATACAGGTCTCGAAGACCGTTTTTATAATTACGGTAAACTGGCAGCATATTTCGCAGAGCGTGCCAAAGGCGGCGTGGCGATGATGATTACCGGTGGTATTGCGCCGAATCGTGAAGGCTGGTTGTCGCCTGTCGGTGGCACGATGAACACCAAAGCTGATGTGATTAATCATCAGCGTGTCACTCGTGCAGCACATAAGTATGACAGCAAAATCATCATGCAAATTTTGCACAGTGGACGCTATGGTTATCAACCGTTTGTGGTGTCATCAAGTCCGATAAAATCACCAATCTCGCCATTTAAACCGCGTAAGATGAGCATTAAAAATATCGAGCAAACGGTAAAAGATTATGCCCGTTGCGCAAAGCTTGCTAAGCAGGCGGGTTATGATGGTGTCGAAATCATGGGCTCAGAAGGGTATTTGCTGAATCAGTTTTTATCGCGCCATGTCAATAAACGGACGGACGAGTATGGCGGTGACATTCAAAATCGTATGAAGTTTGCGGTTGACGTGGTTAAAGCGGTGCGAGAAGCTGCCGGTGAAGACTTTATTATTCTATTTCGCTTATCAGTGATTGACTTGGTCAAAGACGGTAACGTCATGGACGAAGTCATCACTGTTGCCAAAGCGTTAGAAGAGGCGGGCGTGACCATCATGAATACGGGCATCGGCTGGCATGAAGCTCGCATTCCGACGATTGTCACTAGTGTACCGCGTGCGGCGTTTGTTGATTTTACCGCTGAAATTAAAAAACACATCAACATCCCAATGATGGCGGCTAACCGTATCAATATGCCAGAAACCGCTGAAGAGATTGTTGCCAGTGGTCAGGCGGATATGATTCAAATGGCGCGTCCATTCTTAGCCGATGCCCATTGGGTTAATAAAGCCAAAAACGGTCAAGCCGATCGCATCAATACCTGTATCGCCTGTAACCAAGCTTGCCTCGATCATACTTTTGCCAATAAACGCTCAACTTGTCTGGTCAATCCTCAAGCCTGCTACGAGACTGAATTGGTTTATAAGAAAACCAAAAAACCTAAAAAGGTCGCAGTCATTGGTGGCGGTGTCGCTGGTATGTCAGCCGCTCATGTCGCCGCGCTACGTGGTCATAAGGTCACGCTATTTGAAGCAAAAGATATCTTGGGCGGGCAGTTCAATTATGCCAAAGTCATCCCGGGTAAAGAAGAGTTCTTTGAGACCATTCGCTACTATATCAATGAGCTTGAGCACTTAGGCGTCGAGATTAAACTCAATACCAAAGTCGATAAAGCCATGCTAGAGAAAGCCAAATTCCATCATGTCATCGTTGCTACTGGTGTGGTGCCTAGAAGTCTCGCAGGTAAGCTCGAAGGAGCTGACTTGCCACAAGTGATGAGCTATGCTGAATTGCTCTCTGGTGAAAAATCAGTTGGTGATACCGTCGCCGTCATCGGTGCTGGCGGTATTGGTTTTGACGTCAGTGAGTATCTGACCGCCAAGCATGGTCAGCCGCTTGATGAGCTAGGTCCTGAGCTGTTAAAAGACCCAAGCTATCGTCCAAAAGCGCAGTCAGTTAGCGAGTGGCGTGAAGAGTGGGGCGTAACTTCTGATACCGATTACCAAACTGAGGGCGGTCTGATTAAGCCTGAAGCCATCAAGCCTATTCGCCAAGTCTATCTGATGCAGCGTACCAAAGGTCGCTTGGGTAGTGGTCTGAATAAAACGTCGGGCTGGGTACATCGTGCTCATATCAAATCGCACGGTGTCATCCAAGTATCGGGTGCGCAGTACGATAAGATTACCAATGAAGGTGTTTGGATTACCAATAACCAAGGTCAAACTCAGTTGCTCCGTGTCGATAGCGTCGTGGTCTGTGCCGGTCAAGAGTCTGTGGTTGAGCTGATGCCAAATGTCGGTGATGCACCGGACGCGCAATATCACCTAATCGGTGGTGCCAAGCTTGCCGCTGAGCTGGATGCTAAACGCGCGATTCGTGATGGTGCTGAGGTTGCGGCAGCGATTTAAGACTGATTTAGATTTTTGGGTTTAAACGTAGAAGCGGTGAGATTAATTATCTCGCCGTTTTTTTGCTTTTCTCTTAAGGTAGTCGTCGCAATTATATTTTAGTCAAATATTTCTATTTCATAACCAAATAATAATAAGTATTTATTGTCAATTTCTGTAAAATTACTAGTTTGAGTATTATTATGTTGTAATAGTAGATCCAATAAACTACTTCTACATATTTTATAATTCTGTTTATAGGGTCTTTCGTTGCCTCTAAAGTTAGTCTCAAATTTTATACTCTCAATGAAATCCATAATAAATGCTTTGAATATTGCACTGCTTGAAAACACGTCTAAACCCATTGAATTAACTTGATATTTAAATTTTATTAAGTAATTATCATATGCGTCAGTCATTGAACTACTCATGACATCAAAACTAGTAGATTGCATGTAATAATCACTATCAACTTCCATCAGGCCTTTGACACCTACAAGCCTACCGCCGCCTCCAGTGTTATTTACTTCTATTGAAATGATTATTTCTGTTAATTTATACGACTCTCTTCTAAAAGGTAGTAAGTCTATCGACTCTTCCAACAAGTCAATTTCATTTGAAATAAGATTTTCTTTGTGCAAGAACTCGACTTTGAAAGTATGTATTTTCAAAAGAGTGAAAACTGGTATTTTAGCCTTAGCTTCTAATAAATAAAGATTAAATTGCTCTTCACTAATTTTGAGTTGAGATTTTAGCGCCTCTGATTGCTCTTTAAGAGCTTGTTCAGAACCTTTTTGAGCCTTGATAGATTCTTTGAGTTCAAATCGTTGTAACCTAAGTTCTTGACTTTGAATCAAGTAGGCTTCTATAAATCCATAGAATGCCAAAACAGAGAATACACCTGAAAGATATGCTCCAAACTCACCAATAGATACTGTTTGCAGATTAATCTTAAAGAAATAGTTAGCGATAATAGGAAATATTATGAAAGACAGGAGAAGCCATACTAGCGTGATAAGTTTAGCTCTAGTTGGAATTTTTATTTCTAATTCATCATCTATTATATCTTGATCATTCAACATTCTGCTTCGCCCTTAACCATTTTCAGGAAAACTTTTGTTATTTTATCTTCAAATGCATTTAATTCATATTTTATAAAATTTTGTTTATTATTACATGAAAGAATATGAGAACGTTAATCTTATTAGCTCTAAGCTCATCACCCAAAAAAACCCCCTCCCAAACCTCCCTATCCATGCTAAATTAAACCCTATCAACGATAGTCATATCTATCAATCACGCCATAAAAAAGGATTTTATAATGGTAGTGTTAAAGACACTGTTTAAATGGATCATTGTGCCCATCCTAGGTTTATTAATTATTATCAGCTTGGGCTTAGTAGTGACCGGTAATGCTTATATCTTTCGCGGTTTACAGCTTACTTACCTTAAAGGTGAAGCCACTGCCAATATTGATGATTATATCGATTTTGATAATCGGACTATCCGCGCAAAAGATGCTATCGAATGGGAAAAAGATTCCAATTTTGAGCAAGTCAAACTCACCACAACGTTGAAGAATGCTTTAGATACAGACCAAACGGTGGCCTTTGCTATTATCAAAGACGGCAAGCTACTGTACGAAAACTACTGGCAAGGTTATGGCAGCGATTCGCACACCAACAGCTTTTCGATGGCAAAAACCGTCACGACTATGCTCTATCTCAAAGCGGTGGAGGACGGATATATCGGTAGCGTTGATGAACCGATTACCAAGTGGTTGCCTGAATATGCGGACAATCAATACGCGCAAAATTGTACCCTCGCGGATTTATCAGCGATGACCTCAGGCTATGATTGGACGGAGGATTACTACTTTCCAATTAACCCCACCGCAGAATCCTACTATGGTCATGACTTAGTTAAGCAAATGGTCAATCGAGATTTCGTAGAGGCGTGTGGCGGTCAGTTCGAATACTCATCAGGTGATACGCAAATGCTCGGTATTGCTCTATCACGTGCGTTAGAACCTCATGGGTACACACTTTCTAGCTATTTGGAAGAGAAGTTTTGGCAACCTTTAGGGATGCAAGGCGACGCCTATTGGTCGCTTGACGGCTCAGAGAGCATTGAAAAAGTATATTGCTGTCTAAACGCCAGTGCGCTAGATTTTGCTAAATTTGGGCAGTTATTATTAAACGGTGGCGAGTGGCAAGGTGAGCAACTGCTTAGCAAAGCGCATGTTGATTTTATGATTACGCCAAACGCGAGTGCATTTGCAGAAGGGCAGGCGCAAGTTTATGGACATTCAGTGTGGACGGATATGGAGAGTCCGATTCCGTTTTATGCAATGCTTGGTCATTTAGGTCAGAGAGTATTAGTGTTGCCTGAAGAGAACACAATTATTGTGAGGTTAGGCAAGCAGAAAGGTTTACCCACACCAGTAGAAGGATTTAATTTAGAGCCAGATTTGGGTCAATATGTGACGGAGGTGAAAATGATTTTGGATGGTTTGGTGGAGTGATGGGATTGTTATACATTTCATAAACTAGTGGCTGTATGAGTTAAAAGCTACTGGCTCATACAGCTATCATTATCATTGGCTCATATCTTCAATATCACCTAATGTTAGACCAGTTTCTTGGGTGCTGTAGATAGTGATGCCAGTATCGTCAATTTTATTATTCATAACCAATCTACCGATGCGATTGCTTGCTTCTTGATTGCCTTGATCAGCTACCTTTTGATACCACTCAAAAGCTATATCATAATCTTGCGGCACGCCATAGCCATTCTCGTAGAGACCACCAATATTAAGTTGTGCCACATCTAACCCTTGGTCAGCCGCTTTGGTATACCACTCAAAAGCTTTGTCATAGTCTTGCGTCACACCGTAACCGTTTTCGTAAAAATTACCAATATTATTTTGAGCGTCAAAAGATCCATTGTTAGCTGCTAATAGATACCACTGCATTGCTTTTTGATAATCTTGCTCAATACCAATACTCTCATGATACATAATCCCGAGATTGAATTGAGCATCAGTGTATCCTTGGTTAGCAGCTTGTTGAAACCATTCAAGTTTTTTTATCTCATCTTGTTCGACAGCAATACCTTCATGATATATAACTCCAAGATCGAATTGAGCATTAGCATATCCTTGGTTGGCAGCTTGTTCGATCCATTCAAAAGCTTTTTGATAATTTTGATCTACGCCCAGCCCTTCATAATACATAATACCTAGATAATGTTTAGCAGGAACATAACCTTGATTAGCAGCTTTTTGAAACAGTTCAAAAGCTTTGTCATCATCTTCAGGGACTGAGTAACCTTCGTAGTAGGCTAGTCCGAGTTTATATATTTCAGCAGGGGGGCTTTGATTAGATAATATAGGTGTGTTTGAAGACTCCGCTGAACAAGCAGAAGTTATTAAGCTACTGGATAGCACTGTCGCTAGCAATATAGATTGAGTTAAGGTATAGAATTTTTTTTGATACATTATAATTCCTTCGGAAAAATTATTTATTATCTGGCATTAGTATGACTATACTGTGGCTCATTTAAGTCATAACAAGGTAAGCTGTAATCGTACTTAAGCTCCACCAAAGTACGTGCTTTAAATAAATCAATAAGATAATCATTTTGCATGTCGGTCATATACATAAAAATGGTAGCTTTATCCTTACATAGAATACGGACACGTTTGGCTGTTTTATCAGATCTACTTGAGGTATTAGCTATATAATCGTTTTTGTCAATTTTATCAGTCATATCTACCCAGCCTTCTTTGAGAAGAAAGCTATGTAAATGTAACAGTCTATTCTTGTCAAACTCGGGGCTTGCATATCTGGATGTGTACCACACATCCCTATTAGAATGACTATGATCGCTTACTTTGAAGTTCATAAACTTAGCAATATTATCAAGTTCGGATATAAGCCAGCTTTCTTTCTCAACCAATTCTTGTTGGTATATTTCAAGCTCTTTATTTGGTTCTAAGTCTACAGTCCATATAAATAAAATAATAACGAAAGCAATAAGTGAAATATCAGATAACTTATATTCTTTACCTCTTATTTTCACTGATTATTTTCCTACATACTTAATTATATTTCTTGCAGAGTTATATTTCATATCTGCTGCTGCTTCCATATTTGTAGAGCCTTTACCAGCGCCAAAAGAGGAACTCTTTTTATTACCTCCTAGAGAGAGTTGTTTACCTAAACTGAAAACCCCTCCAGTTACTTTTCCGTCATGAGTAGTTTCAAAAGCAGTACTTGCGGGGCCAAATTCAACCGAATATGAATGTCCTTGCCCTGATAATATAATGTCAGTAGCATTAGTACGACTTTCTCCGTTCCGGTTTATGATACGTCCAACTCCTATTTGCGCACTAATAGAAAGTGCCTTATTAGTGCTAACGTTAGCATTTGCAGCTACAGGCACATATACTTTTCCATTATGCACATTCACAACCATTGAGGTTTCTATAGCGAAGTGTTTAACACCGCCTCCGCCAACTATATATACAAAGTCTACGTTCGATCTTTGGCCAAATCGTAGCATGGCAGTTGCTGCTGAGGCCTTAGTTCTTTGGGGAAAGTCCTTTAATCCAGCTTCTATGACGCCAAGGTTTATAATCATGGCATTTTTAGTATGCTTGGCAACATTGACCGTGTTTTCACCAAACTCTTTCCCTTTCTTTTTAGTGCCACCCCAATATGAAGTTACAGTATCAACAGCTTCCTTATACGAATCTGACGCAAGAGCAGAGAGCTGATTTCCAATACCTTTTTCTTTATACCAAGTTGAATCAGAAGCCAATAGATCACTAGGGTTATCTGCTAGAGAATAACTACCTACATAATCTCCATCGCTATTGTATTCATCGACTGCAATATTGCTAGAGCTACGTTCTGAACCAGAATTACTTATTGGATCTTCTTCATGGTTGAACTCAATTACTTCAATAGCAAAGTGAATCTCTTCAAGTTTTTCCTCATCATTCTCTACAAACGAATTACTCATATCCAACTTAGGAAACACCAAAGGCGCTGCCTGCGCAACACTGCCTACATCAAAGTCAGACTCCGCAAATGACTGCTGACTAGCAATTAGCTTCGCGCCGCAGCTAGTGACATCGCCGCCGCGCGCAATGGGTGCACCATCCACAATAAACGACGGGTCACCCGTAAGAATAGTAGTGACCTTTTTGCATTTTTTACAAACAACTTTATCGCCTTTACGCGAGATAGGGATGCCGTTATGAGTGGTGTGCGGTGAACCAGAGATGACCGTCCCACCGTGTGAGGTTTTTGCGCCGACTGTGATATAGGCTGCCATAGTGCTACCTTGCTTAAATGCCCAACGTTTAGACGCTTATCGCGAATCTGTTATTTGCCTGACATTATAGAGGCCTAAAGCGTTAAAAATCAAACTTAAGTTCGTCAAAGCATGTCGTCTATATGCAAATTTAGGCACTACTTAGCGTAAAAGCGATTGACTGTACTAAAGATTCAATCATTTCACTTGTTTTCAATACCTAGCAAAAATCTAACCTTCCAACTCACCAATCAAGTATTCCCTGATATTTTCAATAAGGTGGGCTCGGGAGTCTGTTGAGTAAGACGTTGATAGTTAAGATTAGCTTTATCAAACAACAGGATTGATAAATTATCATTGAATATAAAGTCTTGTTCCCCATAATGTAGTCGAACTGCTCATAAGATACTTTGTGTATCGATTGCATGATTCAATCGCAAGCATGGATACATTTTATGAACTCAATAACTCATAAACTTTTCATAGCGCTGAGCGGATTGATTTATAGTAACGGGCATCTACAACAACGATCATCATTTGTAATAACAAACCAATTAGATATAAGGCATATCATGGCACACGATAATTTATTTGAACCACTCGATATGGGCACTCAAACCCTAAAAAACCGCATTATCATGGCACCATTGACGCGTCTGCGCTCTGTCGAGCCAGGTGATGTTCCGACAGCATTGGCAAGCGAATACTATTCACAGCGTAGTGGCGCTGGGCTTGTCATCACTGAGGCGACTCAGGTTTCTTTTCAAGCAAAAGGCTATGCTGGCGCGCCGGGTATTCATACCCAAGATCAAATTACAGCATGGAAAACCATCGTTGATAATGTTCATGCCAAAGACGGAAAAATCGTCGCACAGATATGGCATACCGGTCTGGTTTCTCATGAAAGCGTGCAGCCTGATGGCAAAGCGCCAATTTCTGCGTCAGATGTTCATGTTGGTATCCGTACCTCATTGCGCGATAGCAACAATCAAGCCATCCGTGTTGAAGCAACGACACCACGCCCAGCCACACTTGATGAAATTAAACAAGTCATTGCTGATTTTGCACAAGCAACCAAAAACGCTCAAGAAGCAGGTTTTGATGGTGTAGAGATTCATGGAGCTCATGGTTATCTATTGCATCAGTTTTGGGTTGAGCAAACCAACCAGCGCGATGATGAGTATGGTGGTAGTCGCGAAAACCGTGCTCGCTTGACGCTTGACGTTATCGATGCTTGTGTCGACGCTTGGGATGCCGACCATGTGGGCATTCGTATTTCGCCACTTGGTACTTTTAATAATGTCGAAGCTGGCTATAATGAAGATGAAAACATCTGGATGATTGAGCAGATTAATGACCGTGGTTTGATGTATTTACATTTGTCAGAGCCTGATTGGGCAGGTGGCACGCCTTATAATGATGAATTCCGTAAGCACATTCGCCAAGCTTTTAGTCAGACGATTATCGCGGCTGGTGGTTATACTGCTGAAAAAGCAGAGAGAAACATCAAAGCAGGTTATATCGATGCGGTCGCCTTTGGTCGTGACTATATCGCCAATCCTGATCTGGCCGAACGTATCCGCGAAGGCGCTGCGCTAAACGAGCAGCATCCAGAAAGCTTCTACGGCGGCGGCACTGAAGGCTACACCGATTATCCATTTCTAAACCAAGCATAATGGACTGTCAGCTAGCGTAAATGCTAAGCCAATAAATATCTGTAAAAGGTATATCCATTAAAAAGCCACCTTACTATCAATAGTGAGGTGGCTTTTTTATTGTCAATAATTTGAACATTTACTATGCTCATTTCTTATCGTTTTTATACTATTCAACAGACCCTACTACTTACCAAAATTACCTGTTTGATAATCGCGAAAAGTTTGTTTTAGTTCGGCCTGAGTATTCATGACAAACGGCCCATAACTGGCGATAGGTTCGCCAATGGGTTCGCCGCTTAATAGCAGTAATTTAACAGGTGCGACGGCTTTTTCAGTATCAGATGTTGCTGGATAAGTCAGCTGAATAGTGTCAGTGGCATCGGTAATAAATGAAGCAGACTGCTCCGTTTGTGAATCTATAGCTTGAGAGTTTATAGTACTTTTGATAGGTGCTACAAACTGAATCAGTTGACCCGCTGCGATAGGGGTGTCATTGACGAATAGCTCGCCTTCTTGTACCAATAATAAAACATTATGGCTGTTTGACACCTGTAGCGTCGTCGATCCTGCTGCATGCAGCTCGATATCCCATAAATTAATGGGTGTAAAGGTATCGGCTGCTCCAGTTATATCTTGCCACTCACCAGCGATGATAGCCACTTTACCAATGGTTGTTTGAGCAGCCTCACTATCATCTAGCAATTCAATAATCGGCATATCAGTCCGTCTAATGGACTGATATTTTGGCTCAGTCAGCTTGTGGGCGCTTGGTAGGTTTAACCACATTTGCACCATACTAAAGACGCCACCGCGCTGTCCAAAACTTTGTGAATGGAACTCTTCATGCAAGATACCGCGCCCTGCAGTCATCCATTGCACATCACCTTCGAAGATGATGCCGTTACCGCCAGTTGAGTCTCTGTGACTGATTTCACCAGAGTAAGCGATGGTCACGGTCTCGAAGCCTTTGTGTGGATGCTGTCCGACACCGTGAGGCTGCGCTTCATAATTGGGGTTTGGGGCAAAGGTCGTGGGCTTGCCATAGTCCAATAATAAAAATGGGTCAGTGTGGCTATAATTAAAATTGGGATCATCCTCAAGATGATTGACTAAGGTTTTCACATAAAAACCGTCACCGACCCAATGCGGTGCTTTGTCACCATGAATATGTTTAATTGCACGCATTGTTCACCTCGCAAGCCCGTGTTTATATTTACTATTATAATGATGGTCATCACAGTCAATCGTATATACAACGGATTGACACGTCCCCAGACGATAACTGTCTAGCTGGGGTCTATTTAGGGTTTATTTTTAAACTTATCAATAGACCCTATATAAAATCCACTGCTATTAAACCACTTCGCCGCAGACAAAGCCACTGGCCCACGCCCACTGGAAATTGTAGCCACCGAGCCAACCTGTGACATCCAATACTTCTCCGATAAAGTATAGGCCGTCCTGAAAGTTGCTTTGCATGGTTTTTGACGAGACTTCATTTGTTTTGACACCGCCGCGCGTCACTTCCGCGGTACGATATCCTTCGGTGCCAGACGGCTTAAGCTGCCAGCCATTGAGCATCGTACCAAGTTCAGTCAGACGCTCGTCCTTAATATTGGCCAGCTCTGTGTCTTTGATGTCATCCCACAAGTGCGTTTGCAGCGCTGCCAATAGCTTTTTAGGTAATGCGCTATCGGTATAATCAGCCAAAACGGTACGAATGAGCTGTCTGGGATGCGATTTTTTATGCGCCAAAAGTAGTATTGTCATATCGATATTTGGTAGTAAATTAATGCTGATGGTTTCGCCAATTTGCCAGTAGTTTGAAAGCTGTAGCATAGCAGGACCTGAGAGTCCGCGATGGGTAAACAACACAGGCAATTTAAAGGAGATGCGCTCATTACTGGCAATCACTGGCAGACTAATACCTGCCAAAGCACGGATAAGCTCGCCCGTTTTATCGGTGAAAGTAAAAGGCACGAGACTGGCATCGGTTGCGACAAGCGTATGCCCGAACTGCTGCGCCAATTCATAACCCAAGCCACTAGCGCCCATCGTTGGGATAGACAGCCCGCCAGTCGCCACCACTAAAGATTCACAGCGGTAGCCTGTTTGCGGCAGCTTGGTCTGGTTGCCTGATTCTTTTCTCTCTTGCTTTTCTTTTTTGCTGAGTTGTTTGGTTGTCAATAATTCAAATCGGGCATTTTTATCATTTTCGATGGCTTGAACGCTTTCAACCTGCGCATTCAGCTTTACTTGCACACCTACCGCGCTACATTCATCCAGCAGCATGGTCAAAATATCTTGTGCCGAGTCATCACAGAACAGCTGACCATGCTCACGTTCGTGGTAAGCAATTTTGTGCGCCTCCACCATACCAATAAATTCCCAACTCGGATAACGACTTAAGGCTGACTTACAGAAATGTTGATTGGCACCAATGAAGTGCTCAGGCTCTACAAAATAATTGGTAAAGTTACAGCGGCCACCACCCGACATGAGGATTTTTTTGCCAGCTTTATTGGCATGGTCTAATACCAGCACGCGGCGACCACGGCGACCCGCAGTGAGCGCACAGTATAACCCTGAAGCACCTGCACCGATGATGATGACATCGTATTGGCTGTTTGACTTAACGGGTGCGGCTTGGTTTTGCATTTGGCTCATGATAATGACCTATAGGGTAGGTTAAGATAATAGGTTTGAATAAACGATATAAAGTATCTCAATTATACCATGGCAATAATGGAAGTGTTTTTAGGTGAGTAATATAGATAGCTTTAGTCTGCTTGCTATAAATCATTGAATAACTTTACTTTTTCTATAGACAACAATTGATGATTGGTATAATGTAAAAATATGAACGTTATTCGCACCTATTGCTGCCACTTTTGTTGCCTATTAGAATTTTAGTCGTTTTTATTTGAAGGAAATAAATTTCTTCAAAAGTAGTTGAGTTAAAAAGCCAGCCGATTGAACGGCTTATTCAAACATTGTCACGGATGACAATGCTAAGACAAAAGGGACTTTATGGATATCCTACAACTGCTCATTAGCGGGATTGCTAATGGCTGTATATATGGGCTGTTAGCACTAGGTTTTGTGCTCATTTACAAAGCTTCTGAGGCAGTGAATTTTGCCCAAGGCGACATGCTTATGCTCGGTGCCTTTTTAGGCATATCTTTCATTAATGCCGATCAGGCAAACTTTCCCTTCTTATTAGGTATCACCTTTGCGGCTATTATCATGGGCGCATTCGGCTACTTACTCGATCGCTTTGTCCTACGCGGCATTTTTGGTCAGCCGCAATTTGCTATGGTCATCCTGACCATCTCGCTCGGATTCTTAATGCGTTTTGTCGCTGGAGTTATCTGGGGACATAGCCCAGTCTCACTACAGACACCATTCTCCGGCAAAATGTTGGCATTAGGCTCGCTGAGTATCGCCTATGTTGACATCATTATCATCATATCTACCATCGCATTAACCTCCATTTTATACTTCTTTTTTGCCCATACTAGACTCGGTATTGCGATGCAAGCCAGTAGTCAGAACCAAATGGCCGCCTATTATATGGGTATTCCCGTTAAGCGCGTCAATGGTATCGTTTGGGCGTTATCAGGGGTGGTTGCTGCGCTTGCTGGCATACTATTTGCCGCCAAAGGCGCGATCGAACCTTCTGTCGGCTTACTGTTCGGTATCAAGGCTTTTGCCGCTGCGGTCATCGGTGGATTAGGCTCATTGCCTGGCGCACTAGCAGGCGGGTTGTTGGTAGGGGTGATAGAGCCCTTTGCTGGTCGCTATCTACCGCTAGGCCTAAGTCAAATTGCGCCTTATGTGGTTATGTTGATCGTACTAATCGTACGTCCAGGCGGTATTTTTTCTCAAGTAAAACAGAAAAAAGTATAGAAGTTTTGAGTCAAGGATGACTAAAATATTTCAAGGATGAGTACTGCCCATGAAAGCCCAGTTTAAACACAGTTACGATCAAGATATTAATATCTTCGATGACAAACGCCAACTTATAAAATATGGTGTACTCCTCTTGCTGCTCCTGATGGCCCCTTGGCTACTGAGTAACTATTACATTAGTGAGCTTAGCGCCATATTGATATGGTCCATCTCTGGATTGGGTCTGATGCTCTTGACGGGGCACACCGGACAAGTCAGCTTAGGTCATGCCGCCTTTATGGCGATAGGCGCGTTTAGCCACATGGCACTGATGGCACGAGGGTGGAATTTTTTCCCTGCTTTGATTGCCTGCGCGTTCATTACTGGGGTCATCGGCGCGATCATTGCCAGACCGATCTTAAGAACCAGCGGTATCTATTTAGCCATCGCGACCTTGGCGCTTAGCATAATCGTCGAAGACATTGCTATCGTGGCTGAGCCTATTACGGGCGGTATCTCTGGTACCTTTGCCTCTCCTATTAATCTCTTTGGCTATACCATCGATCGCTACATCACGCCAAAGGCCTTTTATTACTTGTGCCTTGCGCTAGTAGTGCTGGTGACCTTAGGGTATATCAATTTGCTCAGAAGCGGCACAGGGCGCTCGTTCTTAGCCATCAGAGACAGTGAAGTCTCCGCCCGCGCGCTTGGCGTCAATGTACCGCAAGCCAAAACACTCGCTTTTAGCATATCTTGTGCGATTACCGCTGTTGGCGGCGCTATGTACGGGCATTTTGTGCAAGCGGTCAATTATGAGAGCTTCACCGTTATCATCTCCATCACCATACTATTGCAGATTGTCATCGGCGGTTTAGGCTCGATACATGGTGCGTTTTTTGGTGCTATTGTCGTGGTCTTATTGCCACAAGTGATAGCTATTTTAGGCGATGTCATCGGTCAAAGTACGGGCTCTAATATCACCAGTATTCCTGGTATTGATACGGCGCTATTTGCCTTAGTCATTGTCATCATGATCATCTATGAGCCACGCGGTATATACGGTATTTGGATAAAGATACGGACTTGGTTTCAGATGTTTCCGTTATATCGAAAAGGACTATTTCGTCGTTCCAAAACTTATCTTAAAACGGAGCGTATGCGATGAGCTTATTAAAAGTTGACTCCTTATCTATCGCGTTCGGTGGTGTCAAAGCCGTTGATAATATTAGCTTTGAGGTAAACGAGGGCGAGGTCTTCACGATCGTAGGGCCTAATGGCGCTGGTAAATCCACGATTTTTAACTTAATCAGTCGCTTGTACGAGCCGCTTAGTGGTCGTATTACCTTTGATGGTACTGATATTACCAAGCTACCTGCTCACGATATCGCCAAATTAGGCATTGCCCGTACGTTTCAAAACATCGAGCTGTTTGATCACTCAAGCGTGTTACAGAATCTGCTTATCGGTCGACATTCGCAGCGCAATACGTCGTGGATACAGGACGTATTATTTTTACCAAAGGTGCGCCGTAGTGAGCGAGAGCATCGTTTGCAAGTTGAGAAAATTATAGATTTTTTAGAGTTAGCCCCTTATCGAGATAAGCTGATCGCAGGTTTGCCTTATGGCATTAGAAAGGTGGTCGAGATTGCACGCGCACTAGCCGCTAATCCAAAGCTTATTTTGCTCGATGAGCCGGCATCAGGTCTCAGCGTAGAGGAGACGTCCGAGATGGCATGGTGGATCGAAGACATGCAAAAGGATCTTGGCCTGACTATTTTGATGGTAGAGCATGATATGAGTCTTGTGAATCGGGTGTCAGACCGAGTGTTGGCCGTCGCTGAAGGTAAGTTTTTGGCTCAGGGCACGGCAGCTGAGGTGCAAGCCAATCCACAGGTTATTGAAGCCTATCTTGGACAGGAGAGTGTGTAATGTCAGCTATTAAAAAATCACTATCCTCTGCCGCGCCGGCTACTGAGATGAATTTGGTCGACTCTGAAGTAAAAAACAACGTGCTTGAAGTGCGAAATCTAGAATCCGCTTATGGTCCAGTGATGGCATTGAGAGGCGTGAGTCTAGAGGTGCCCGAAGGTAAAGTGGTCACTATTTTGGGCGCTAATGGGGCGGGCAAGACGACGTTAATGAAGACCATCTCGGGTGTTATCAATCCTCGCAAGGGCGCAGTATGGTTCCACGGTGAGCGTATCGATGGCACTGAACCTGATCGCTTGGTCAAAAAAGGGCTGTCGCACGTACCTGAAGGGCGCGAGGTATTTCCCTTTTTGAATGTCGCCGAAAACTTGGCGATGGGCGCTTATACTCGGCGTGACAAGTCTGAGATACAGCGCGATGTCGAAATGATCTATGAGTATTTTCCCATCCTAAAAGATCGCCGTACACAAGCAGCGGGCACGATGTCCGGTGGTCAGCAGCAGATGTTAGCTATCGGTCGCGGGCTAATGTCACGACCCTCTCTCATGCTACTCGATGAGCCGTCTCTTGGACTGTCTCCCTTATTGGTACAGGAGATATTTGCGATTATTCGCCGGCTTAATAAAGAGCAGGGCGTTACGATTCTATTGGTTGAACAAAACGCCAGAGTTGCCTTAGCAGCAGCGGATTACGGTTATGTGTTAGAGACAGGGCGTATTGTCATGGCAGGCTCAGCGGACAAACTGATGCACTCTGATGATATTAAAGAGTTCTATTTGGGACAAACCAAAGACAACACTGCGGAAGCCACTCGTTGGAAACGCAAAAAGACTTGGCGATAATAATCATGACGACCTCTATTGATGTTCCTACTGAAAATAATACTTCACTTTCTCCTGCGGATGCGACGGTCACGAAGGTCACATCTGCCGTGTCAGTATCGTCTCACGACCACTCCAACGATAATGATTATGAAACTAATCGAAAGATACACAATGCGCCTTTCGATCATCCGCCCCAAATCCTAGAAGGGTGCGATACGCTGAGCAAACTCTGGCGACAGGTTTGCTTGAGCCGAGGCGATAGGATTGCTCATCGCGAAAAGAGCTTTGGTATTTGGCAGAGTTATAGTTGGCTTGACTATTATCATCATGGCTGTGATATCGGCATGGCTCTCATCGAGCTTGGCCTGAGCAAAGGCGATACCGTCTCTATCTTGAGCGAAGACAATAAAGAATGGCTCTATTGTGATATGGGTATCTGCGCCGTCGGTGGGATACCTAATGGTGTCTATACGACAGACAGTCCTGAGCAGCTTGCCTATATACTAAGTGATAGCCATTCTAAGTTTTTGATCGTAGAAAACGATGAGCAATTGCATAAGTTTTTAGAGATTCGAGAACAGACGCCTAACGTCAAAAAAGTTATCGTTTTTGAGCGTAAAGGTTTGCGTAGCCTAGATGATGATCAGGTTATGTTCTTAGATGATCTATATACGATCGGTCGGACTATTGAAAACGTAAGAGAGCGTTTTGGCGATTATATCGATCAAGGTACAGCGAACGATATACGCACCTTAATCTATACTTCTGGCACGACAGGCAATCCAAAAGGCGCGATTTTAACGCATGCCAATGTCCTCTTTGAGCTAAAAACAAGCATTGACATCCTCCCTATATTGCCTACTGATGAGCAGCTGTGTTTTCTGCCCTTATGCCATGTCCTTGAGCGGCTAACGTCAGTGGATCTACCTATTCATCGGGGCTGTATCGTCAACTTTGCTGAGAGCACAGAGACGGTATTTGAGAACATGAAAGAAGTATCGCCTGATACCTTTACCGCTGTGCCTAGACTATGGGAAAAAATGTACGCCTCCATCAGTAATATGCGTAGTGATGCTAGTGCGCTTAATGGCTGGGCATTTGATCAGGCCATAAAAGCAGGTCATGACCACGCTGATATCGTGATGGCAGGCAATACGCCCACGACAGGTCAACGACTGCGTTACGAGTTTTGGAACAAGCTGGTGCTACATAAAATTCGTGACCTGATAGGCATGAGTAATATTCGCCGTGCCACCACTGGGGCCGCGCCCATATCGCTAGATATTATCCGCTGGTTTCATGCGATAGGCGTGCCCATCTATGAGGGCTATGGCATGACTGAAAGTGCGGGCGTGATATCAGTCAATACACCTGAAGCACAGATGGCTGGTAGCGTAGGTAAGGCATTGCCCGATTCTGAAGTCCGTATCGCTGATAACGGGGAGATACTCGTAAAAGGCGCGAACGTGTTTGCAGGCTACTGGAACAAGCCCGAAAAAACCGCTGAAGACTTACGGGATGGTTGGCTACATACTGGTGATGTCGGCGAGATAAAAGAGGGCTATATATTCATTACTGGCCGTATCAAGGATATCATTATCACCGCAGGTGGCAAGAACGTCACACCCGCTGGGATTGAGAGCAAACTTAAATTTTCGCCTTATATCTCAGATGCCGTCATCATCGGCGATAGACGCAAGTATCTGACCTGCCTGATTATGATAGATCAGGAGAATGTCGAAAAGTTTGCGCAAGACAATCAAGTGATGTTCTCAGATTTTCGCTCACTGTGTCATGCGCCAGAGGTCATCGCCTTGATAGATGACGTTATACAATCTACCAACCAGACCTTAGCACAGGTGGAAACCATCAAGCACTTCAGGCTTATTGATGTGCTGCTCAGTCCTGAAGACGACGAATTAACCGCGACCATGAAATTAAAAAGAAGTTTGGTTGAGAAAAAGCATCATGCTCTTATCGACTCTATGTACTGATCTGGGGCTTGTCATTAATTAGCACCGTTCAGATTTTTTGACGTTATCTCAACCTTGAAAGTATCAATCTTAAAAGTATCAGCCTCAAAAGTATTAACCTTGAAAGCATCAAACTAACAGCGACTGGAGTCGCAAGGAGAAAGGCAATGAAATGGACATTCAAGACGACGCTACTGGCACTATCTGTCGGTACGATAGGTTTAGTAGGGTGTAGCAATTCAGAAACGCCCGCAGCAGCTGGTACAGATACTGAAACCGCTTCAACGAGTGATATGCCAGTGCAAGGTGTTACGGATACCGAGATTTTATTGGGCGGTGCGAATGATCTATCAGGTCCGTTCGCAGGATTCGGTAATCCTGCGGTAGCGGGTGCCAATATGTATTTCGATGAGGTAAATGCGGCAGGCGGCGTTAACGGTCGCATGATTCGTTACGTCGTTGAGGACCATTCTTATCAAGTACCAAAGGCGGTACAGGCTGCTAATAAGCTCGTTAGTCGCGATAAAGTATTTGGTATGCTGATGTCGCTTGGTACGCCGCATAACTTAGCGAGTTTCCCTATTATGGATCGCGCCAATGTCCCTAATATTATGCCGATCACTTTTGCAAAGCCAATGCAAGAAGAAGGGGCTTTCAATCGTCGTTATACGATGGGTAGTACGTATTACGACTCCATGAAAATGGGTATGGAATATTTGATTGCCGAAAATGATATTAAAAACTTATGCGTCATGTATATCCCCTCAGATTATGGTGAAGAGACCAATGAGGCGGCTAAGGATATCAGCGATAACAATCCTAATGTCACGTTAGTTCAGGCCAGCTCACATCGTCCTGATGAAACAGACTTTGCTGGTGCAATTGCTAAATTAAAAGAAGCCAATTGCGAGTTAATCGGCCTATCTCTTACGATACGCGGCGCTATTACTGCGGTAGGGACAGCGAACGCTATGGGCTGGACTGACGTGAAATTCATCGCTCCTGCAACGGGTTTCCATCCCGCAGTTGCCGAGGCACCAGGTGGCGCTAGTGAAGGTCTATATGCGGTTTCTTACTATAACGATTTGGCTTTGAGAGCGAATGAGCCTGAGACCAAAGCCTTTATTGAAAAGTATAAAAAAGTCACAGGAGAAGATGTATCAGCAGGTGCTATCCTTGGCTATACTTCAGCAAGAATCACGGTTGAAGGACTTAAAGCTGCTGGCAAAGATTTGAATGCCGATACTTTTAATACTGGTATGGAAACCGTTAGTTTTGTAGATGGCATCACAGGATCTACTATTGCGATTACTCCTGAAAGCCATGTTGCCTTTAACGATGTTTACTTATCACAAGTACAAAGCGGCGCATGGAAAACCGTTAAACAGCTCAAATAAGTAAATCCGATACGTTTAGGGAAATTTTGATAGCAACAAGCCATACATAAGTATGGCTTGTATCGTTTATAAACGTTGTGTTTTATATTTTAACTGTTTTATAAGTTTAAAATCCGTACTTAATACAAAATAAGCGATGAGCTACCGATAATAAAAATTAACTAGGATGACAAATTAGTCTCTTTATAAAGACTAGACTATCTGTGCCTAAGTATACAGATGTACAGCGAAATTGTTATGATTGACTGTTGATGCCTTGCAACCGTTGCGCTTATTTGTCAAACTATCATTAAGTGTCACACATTATGGAAGATGACTCTTATTGCCCGTATAGATGGTCGTTATAGACGATTATTTATATAGGTCATAATAATTAAAAAGGATGAACACTATGACCCAGAAATCATTTCCTATCGCCGCCGAGTTCATGGCTGCTGCCAATACCACGCCTGAGCAGTACCTCAAAGACTACGAACACTCTATCGAATCAACTGAGACAAGTGATGCTTTTTGGGCAAAGCGTGCTGAGCTAATCGATTGGATCAAAAAACCCACCAAAATCAGCAACGTTAATTATGATCTAGATGATTTCCGTATTAAGTGGTTTGAAGATGGTGAACTGAATATCTCCGTCAATTGCCTTGATCGACATATGAAAAAAAGCCCTTACAAGCCCGCCATCATATGGGAGGGCGATCATCCTTCATTGCATAAAATCATCTCTTTTAAAGAGCTATATGAATCAGTCTGCCGTCTAGGCAATGCACTGCGTAAGCTTGGGGTCGAAAAAGGCGATCGCGTCACGCTATATATGCCGATGATACCAGAAGCCATGATAGCGATGCTGGCATGTGCGCGTATTGGCGCGGTGCATTCAGTGGTCTTTGGTGGGTTCTCTGCGGAGAGCTTGGGCAATCGCTTAATCGATAGCCGCTCAAAAGTCGTCATTACTGCTGATGAAGGCCTACGTGGTGGCAAGCATACGCCGCTCAAAGCCAATGTCGATCACGCGTTAGATATAGATGGCACGGACAGTGTAGAAAAAGTCATCGTCGTCCATCGCACGGGTAGTGCCATACCGATGAGCGGTCACCGTGATGTCTGGTATCACAATCTGATAGACGGTGAATCAGAGCACTGTGAGCCTGAAGTCATGAATGCCGAAGATCCGCTGTTTTTATTATATACCTCTGGTTCAACGGGTAAGCCCAAAGGCGTACTGCATACCACCGGCGGCTATATCACCTATGCACTCTCTACCTTTCGTGATGTTTTTGATATTAAAGAAGACGATGTCTATTGGTGTACGGCAGATGTGGGCTGGATTACTGGTCACACATACTCAACTTATGCACCGCTTGCCAATGGCACAACGACAGTCATGTTCGAGGGTGTGCCAGAATATCCAACGTGGGCGCGCATCGGTCATATCGTCGACAAGCACGACATTACGATTTTATACACCGCACCGACAGCGATTCGCGCGATGATGAAAGAGGGGGATGCTTTTGTACGAGAATCAGATCGTTCGAGCCTACGCTTACTTGGTTCGGTTGGAGAGCCTATCAATCCAGAAGCATGGGACTGGTACTATAATGTCGTTGGTGATGGCAAATGTCCCATCGTCGATACGTGGTGGCAGACCGAGACTGGCGGTATTTTGATGGCACCTATTCCAGGCACCGTTGATCTCAAGCCAGGTGCAGCGATGACGCCACTATACGGTATCAAACCAGAGATTATCGATGGTGATGGTGCGGTACTAGAAGGCGCTGCAGAAGGAAATTTGGCGATTAATAGTAGCTGGCCGGGGCAAATGCGTACCATTTATAATGACCACGCACGCTTTTTGAAGACCTACTTTAGTGATTACCCAGGTTTTTACTTCACCGGTGATGGTGCCCAGCGTGATGAAGATGGCCATTATTGGATCACAGGCCGCGTCGATGATGTACTCAACGTTGCCGGACATCGTTTGGGCACTGCGGAGATTGAGAGCGCGGTGGTCGCTCATCCTGCTACTGCTGAGGCCGCTATCGTCGGTATGCCGCATGAGATTCGCGGTACAGGTATCTGCGCTTTTATCATCCTGAAATCTGGTGAAGAAAAAACAGACGCACTCAAAGCTGAGCTAAAACGTCATGTGCGCACTGAAATTGGCCCAATTGCCACTTTAGATGCCATCTATATGGTTGATGCGCTACCAAAGACGCGCTCAGGGAAAATTATGCGCCGTATTTTGCGTAACCTTGCGGCGGGACAGTATGTTGGATTGGGTGATTTGTCTACGCTTGCAGACAGCTCTGTGATCAATCAGCTGGTCGATGTGGTCAAAGCTGGTCGCGCAGAGAAGGCTGGTTAAGAGCGTTAACAATGGTGGTTTAACACTAGCTATTTTTGTTTGTCTATCACCGCTAAATAAAAGCCATGTTATCGAGAATAGCATGGCTTTTTTACGGAGATAATATTGATATTGAAGCCTTTCGAAGGTTAAATATGATTGATAGACATATTATTCAAAATATCCCTGCCATTGTCATAAACCCTTTTTTATCAAATAATTTATAAGGTCTACTGTCATTATGACTGATCACACTTTACTCTCAACTGATGAATCTTCACCAAAAATAGCGATCATCGGCGGTGGTCTAACAGGATTGCTGACTGCGACATTGTTAGAATGCGCCTCAAACCAGAACCATGCGCAATCAAATAATCCGCAAATAACCATTTTTGAAAAGTCACGCAGTGTAGGGCGCTTAGCCACCCGTTATCGTACCGATAGTCAAACTGGTAAAAATTGGCAATGGGCATTTGGGGCGCAGTTTTTTACCGCAAAAACGCCTAGCTTTCAGCAGTTTATTGCACCTTGGCTTGAGACTGATTTGTTACAACCGTGGTGTGCCGAAGTGGTTGCGTTAACGCCCGCCAATGGCAATACTGAGTCATCTGATATACAGCACAAAGATAAATGGGGTACTGCCCAAGCTCGCTACATCAGTACGCCAAAAATGACCAGTTGGGGGCGCGCATTAGCCGATGATTTGCAACATACCAATATAAAATTCAAAACTCGCGTCGCACCCTTTGCGCAATATCCCCAAAACCAAACCGATGACAAGACCGAGCTTTTCGATGAGTCTGGCAACAGTCTCGGCTGCTTTGATTGGGTAATTTGTACCGCGCCAAATGGTCAAGCACTAGAGCTGATGGCAGAGAGCGGCTTTACGGAATCAGCCAACATCGCCAAGCCCAAGATGCAGGCATGTTATACCTTAATGTTAGGCTGGGATGAGGTGCAATCGTTGCCTGCAACATTGACCAGTCAAACACCATCAAGGTGGGACGTGGCTTACGTAAACAATTCACCATTAGACAGAATATTCATCGAGCATCAAAAGCCTGCTCATAATGATTTGCTGCCCAGTGTTACCATTCATGCGCGTAACGACTGGTCAGAGACACATGTTGATGACGACATCGACACAATAACAGAGCAGTTATTGCAAGCCGCGCAGCACGCATTACATTGGGATGATGACACAGCGCCCAGTCAAGTAGACTGCCATCGCTGGCGTTATGCAGCAACGACTGTCGATAATAACGAAGCACTGGGTATCTTGGTCGATCCACAACATCAATGGATTGTCAGCGGTGACTGGTGCGGACACGGCAATATAGAAAGTTGCTATCAAATGGCAGTAGAGACGGTTCAGGCAATCAAGAAATTAACATAATGATGAGCAAGATATCGTGACATCGTCAATTCTATATCAATTAAATACGGTGTCAGGCTCATTTAGCCTACTATTTGTCGTGCTTTCAATCGTCTTGCTTGCTTCTTCATTTTACAATTCTCAGCACCTTTTGAAGTTAAAAAGTAAAAGTTGAAAAGCCAACGTAACGACGTTATTCATAGCCTTTTTGGCTACACCAAGGATTTACAGGTAAAAAAGAGCCACAGAGGAGGTGCTGTGGGCTGAGGAAAACTGATCGTGTAGATTGACTACAGGGCAGTAATGATAACTTATTATTATTGGTTTTCTTTGCTATTGTTTAACTAAGATTAGGGTAATAATGGAGAATTCAATGGGTGCATATATTTGCTTACAACTTTAAGTGTACAACTGTTTTATTACCTTCGCTATCATAGCGCAAATAATTCTCATTTGGTTATTTTAGTTACATGACATTACGTTTCTCGGTATCATCATCCCTTGCTATGCGTTGAGCAATTATTGCTGAACGAGGGATTTGGTTTATCAAATTGCAGGTGTTTACGACGTGTGAGTGTGTTATAAAATAGACAGCGCTATCACTATTTCAGCAGTGGATAGTCAAGATTGATGTATTGAGATAAAAGTAATGGCTGTCTTTAAGTACGAGCAGTAAAACAATACATCAAGAGATGGCATGACGACGTGCTGGAAAAATGCTAAGCTATCCGCCATTATTATGTCTCTATTAAACTGGGTTTGCCATGACTGAGAATACGCAAGTGCATACGCAGGAGCCGTCAAGTACGCAAAATACCAAAAGTATTTTTAACTTGCCCAATAACCTTACTATCGCGCGTATCCTAATGATTCCGCTGTTTGTGGCGATTGCATATTGGCCACCAGCCATGGGTATCGGGATGCCAGCTATTTCAGATAATGTGATTGCCCGAGTTGGCATGAGTGAATTCAGCGACAGCTTATTGCGGCACTTGTTACTGACGGGTGTGTTTATCATCGCGGCGATTACCGACTGGTTGGATGGCTACTTTGCGCGGAAGCTCAATGTTATGTCGGCGTTTGGGCGTTTTTTAGATCCCGTTGCGGACAAGCTCATGGTCGCCGCTGCGTTGATTATATTGGTTCAGTGGCATCCCAACATCATTATGGCGATAGCAGCGATTGTGATTATCTCGCGTGAAATCGCGGTATCAGCGCTGCGTGAGTGGATGGCGGAATTGGGTAAAAGTACCAGTGTCGCCGTGTCCTATGTCGGCAAGCTAAAAACGACCTTTCAGATGGTAGCTATCACGGTGTTACTGCTCAACTGGGAATCGCTCGAAATGATTGGCTATGTATTGATGGTCGCTGCTGTGATACTGACGTTGTGGTCTATGATGATTTATTTAAAAGCCGCTTGGCCATACCTAAAGCAAAGCGGTTAAACCTAAAGCAAAGCGGTTAAGTTCATAACCTTAGTATCAAAAACATAAATGTTAGACAACAAAAAACGCCAGTCGCATTAGCCACTGGCGTTTTTATGTTTTGCTATTTATCTTTTAGATAACTATTTCTTATAGCGTCACTGAGTTGTTCTCACCCAAGTTAGTCGCTTTCTTACCATCCATTACGGCGGCGGTGGTCATTTTAAACATATTGACCACTGAGCTGCCACTCAACCAGTATTCCGCACCATGTGGTACGACTTTGATTAGCTGGACGTTTGGATCTTCTTTACCTTGCTCGTAGAACGCATTATAAATTGGCGACCATAGCTCATCGAGCTTCTCTTGGTCTTCTACCAACTCTGCTTTACCATTGATTGAGACATAGTCTTTTGCATCTTGGCTGACATAGGCCAAGTTCACTTGTGGGTCTTTTTGAATGTCGCTGACGGTTTCAGTGCTCTTGTCACCGATGAACCAAATCTCTTTTGCACCGATGCTCGTCTCACTGGTAGTCATTGGGCAGGCATGTAAATGGCCTTCGTGAGTGCGAGTCGTCATCATGGCAAATTTCACTTCTTTTACCAAAGCTTGTACTTTATCGATATGGTCTTGTCTACTCATAGTTGATTTCCTTTTCTTTATAGTGATTAAATAATAATAGTGATTAAACAATTGGTTGTTTATATATTAGTAATTTTTATTCTGGCTAGATGCTTTCGACATGGTGAAAACAATCATTGTCCTAACAACTGGAACTAGAATACCGAGTTGTACCCATACATTTATATAGGCGACCAGTAATGCGATGTGAGTGTTTGTAAGGAGTATGAGGGTTAGGTAAAAATTGTGACGCTGTGTATTTTTGCTGTCTGATTATCCAGTACAAAGTTAAAAGAATAGCGATTAGGCCTTAGCGTAAGCCCGCTATTCTGCAAATATCTGATAGCAACAGAGCGCAACTTATCGGCAATTTATCTTGGTTTAGACCTGCTTATTACAGGGCTTCTTGTTATAATACGCAGACCATTTACTTAGCATGGCAGAGATGCCTTGATCTTACGGATTATGCCTTTATGATGACCATCGCCGGACAACCGTTTCTTACCGATTTTCAGACGCAGCAACTCATCAGTCAGTTTCAGCAAAAAACCGAGCTCAATGTCAGTCAAATAAGTACCCAGCAAGTGTATGTGCTATCACGCAAGCTCGAAGGTGATGAACATAAAAAGGCGTTAGACCTACTCGCTGTTGACAGTGCGACAGTGCTTGCCGACCCACAAGCTAATCAGATACAAGTCATTGTTGGTCCACGTTTTGGCACGATTTCGCCATGGGCAAGTAAAGCGACTGATATTTTTAATAACTGTGAAATCGAGCTTAATCGTGTTGAACGCGTCGTTGTTTATACCTTAACAATTGATGGTGACGCAGGCGAAAAACTACCAGTAGACGCTGAGCAATTATTGTTTGACCGTATGACGCAGAGCCTGGTTTATGATTTGAATGATTTGAACAAATTGTTTGATGATGAGCAGCCAGCATCATTGAATCATATTGATGTCATTGGACAAGGTCAGTCAGCATTAGAGTCTGCCAATACCCAGTTTGGTTTTGCATTATCTAGTGAAGACATTGATTATTTAATGAATGCTTATGTCAATGAGCTAAAGCGTAATCCAACTGACGTTGAGCTGATGATGTTTGCACAGGCAAACTCAGAGCATTGCCGTCATAAGATTTTTAACGCTGAGTGGACAGTTGATGGTGCAGTACAGCCAAAGTCACTGTTCCAAATGATTAAAAATACCTACCAGTCTAATCCACAAGGTATCTTGTCGGCCTATAAAGACAACGCTGCTGTGATGGCAGGGTCTGACGGTATGCGTTTTTACCCAATTCCGACTGACGCGATGGATGCAAGCTCTGCCCATCCTTATGACTTCCATCAAGAAGCAATCGACATTCTGATGAAAGTCGAAACCCATAACCATCCAACGGCTATCGCCCCGTATGCGGGTGCTGCAACAGGTGCGGGTGGTGAGATTCGCGATGAAGGCGCAACAGGTCGTGGTGGTAAGCCAAAAGCAGGTTTGACAGGCTTCCACGTATCACATTTGCATATTCCAGAGCTCGCTGAAAAATGGGAGCAGTCAGGTCAGTTGAGTACTCAGGCTTATGGCACGCCAGATCGTATGGCAACCAGCCTTGAGATTATGACTGAAGCACCACTCGGTTCAGCCAACTTCTCAAACGAGTTTGGTCGTCCTAACCTATGCGGTTATTTCCGTAGTTTTCAGCTTGATACCTCAGCGGCAAAAGACGGCAGCGAGATGCGTGGCTATCACAAGCCGATCATGCTGGCAGGTGGTTACGGCAATATCAAACGCAACCTCATTGAAAAAAACGCCATTCAACAAGGTGATTTATTGATCGTCCTTGGTGGCCCTGCCATGCAGATTGGTCTGGGCGGTGGTGCAGCATCTTCAGTTGATAGTGGTTCACTCGATGAAGGCTTAGACTTTGCCTCAGTTCAGCGTGACAATGCGGAGATGGAGCGTCGTTGCCAAGAAGTGATGGATCGCTGCTGGGCACTAGCCGGTAATGATGTCGATGCGAGCAATAATGGTAAAGACGGTAACCCTATCGTGTCATTGCATGATGTGGGCGCGGGCGGTATCTCTAATGCAATGCCAGAGTTGGTCAATGACCACGAGATGGGCGCGGTACTAAACCTGCGTAAAATTCCGTCGTTAGAAGCTGGCATGTCGCCAATGGCCATCTGGTCAAACGAAGCGCAAGAGCGTTATGTCCTCGCGATTCGACCAGAAAGCGAAGCCCAATTCGATGCCATCTGCGCGCGTGAGCGTTGCCCGTATGCCATCTTAGGATCAGCCACCGATGTGCGTCAGCTAGTCGTTGATGATACATTGCTTGCTGAGCAGCCAGTTGATATGCCGATGCAAGTATTGCTCGGTGGCACGCCAAAGATGAAGCGTAGCTTTAAGCGTCAAGAGAGCACGTTGCCAGCACTAGAGCTTGGCGATGTTAATTTAGCTGAATCTATTACTGATGTATTGCGTCACCCAACGGTCGCTAGCAAGTCATTCTTGATCAGCATTGGTGACCGCTCTATCACGGGCATGGTCGTGCGCGATCAGTATGTGGGTCGCTATCAAGTGCCCGTATCGGATTGTGCTGTGACAGCGTCAGGCTTGATTGCGCTAGATGGTCAGGTGATGAGCGGTGAAGCGATGAGTATCGGTGAGCGTACACCAGTTGCCTTAATCAGTCCGCAAGCGTCAGCACGCCTTGCAATTGGCGAAGCGATTACCAACATCGCTGGTGCACGTATTGCTCAGTTGTCTGATATCACGATGTCAGCGAACTGGATGGCAGCTTGCGGTGATGACGCGGAAGACGCAGCATTATTTGACGCTGTATATACCGTCGGCGAAGAGCTATGCCCAGCACTGGGTATCGCTATCCCAGTTGGTAAAGACTCGCTATCGATGCGTGCCAACTGGACTGACAGCAGTGAAGCAGGTGAGACGGATAAATCAGTCGTATCACCAATGAGCCTCGTGATTACTGCATTTGCTCCTGTGGTTGATGTCGCAAAAACGCTAACCCCTGAGTTAATCAATGGTGATAGCGCGTTCTACCGTATTGACTTGTCTAAAGGCAAGCTACGTCTAGGCGGTTCAATCCTTGCGCAAACGCTGAGCCAATTGGGTAACGATTGCCCAGATTTGGCACAGCCAAGCGACTTGGTCGACTTCTTTAACTTTGTCCAAGCGGGCAATGCTCAAGGCGTCATCAGCGCCTATCACGATATCGGTGATGGTGGTTTACTTGCAACTATCGCTGAGATGCAGTTCACCAGCCGTCAAGGTATCAAGCTGTCATTGACGGACGATAACTTACTCGGTCAGCTGTTCAGTGAAGAGTTGGGTGCGGTCATCCAAGTATTACCAGAAAACGTCGCGGCTCTCATGCAATTGGCAGAAGAGTTTAACGTTGTTGATATGCTGAGCCTCGTTGGTCAAAGCTCGGAAGAAGACAGCTTACTTATCCAAACGCCAACGCTCATGGGTGATGACACTCTTAGCTTTAGCCGTACTGAATTGCAGCAAGCGTGGACTCAGGTCAGCTATCAAATCGCGCGTCGCCGTGATAACCCAGCGTGCGTACAGCAAGAGTATGACTTAATCGCTGATGCGAGCCATCAAGGCCTCATCGCTGCGCCGAACTTTGATTTGAATCAAAAAGTTGAAGAGCCATATCTAAATAGCCGTGAGAATAAACCACGAGTCGCAATCTTGCGCGAGCAAGGCGTCAACGGTCAGACAGAAATGGCAGCAGGCTTTACCCAAGCCGGCTTTGAAGCGGTCGATGTACACATGAGCGATCTACTGAATGGTCGTATCAATCTACGTGACTTCGATGGTTTAGTCGCTTGTGGTGGCTTTAGTTATGGTGATGTACTGGGCGCAGGCTCTGGTTGGGCAAACTCTATCTTGTTCCATGACGAGCTACGCATGCAGTTTGTCCGCTTCTTTGCTCGTCCTGAGACCTTCTCACTAGGTGTCTGTAACGGTTGTCAGATGATGGCTCAGTTAAAAGATTTAATCCCAGGCGCTGAAAACTTCCCACGCTTCATCGCTAACGAGTCAGCTCGTTTTGAAGCGCGTACGGTCAATGTAAAAATCGAGCGTACCAAGTCTATCCTGTTCAAAGGCATGCAAGACAGCATCTTGCCAATCGCTGTGGCGCATGGTGAAGGCTATGCTACGCTAGACAACAACGAAATCGACGGTATGGCTAAACACGGTCAGCTTGCGATGCGTTATGTCGATAGCCAAGGTCATCCAACTGAGACGTATCCGCTCAATCCAAACGGTTCGGTCGGCGGTGTCACGGGTCTGTGTAGCACTGATGGTCGTGTGACGATTATGATGCCACATCCTGAGCGTAACCTAAAAGCCTATAACCACAGCTGGAAACCAGAAGAGTGGGACGAGGACGGCGCGTGGATGCGTATGTTCCGTAACGCTCGTGCTTGGTTGCGCTAGTCGCAAACCTAGATGCTTGATTAGCTTCGTTAAACTTGCTGAGCCTACGACATGTAGTGCTTGTGCATGTTTTCCTCGCTACTCAAACCTCTAGCAATTGCTTATAGTTTTAGGTAGCTGTTTTTAAAATAAAAAGGTGGGCTTAGGCTCACCTTTTTTGCGTTTGGAGTTTGAGTATTTAAATGTTTAAAGTAACGCCTTAATTTTGCTATTAAGTGATGTAGAGTAGGTTGGTGTGGAGCTTGCGACACCCAACGGTTTAGGGGAGCTAATCCCGCCTTCTACTTGTATCTACCAGTCTGGGCGCGGCGCTGGCTACGGTTTGGGTCGCCGCTTGCTTCGCGTCGCCACCCTAAGACCTAGTCATCGTAACTTGCCCAAACCAGCAGGATACCGCTACAGTCGGGGCTAGCGGTGACATCGTGTTCTTACGACTATTTGCTGGAGTTGAGAATAATAGATCTTTTATAAGTTTTAAGAATATACGCTTTTTTTAGATTAACAATTGAGCTACATTAAACATAGTTCAAAATCGAGGATAACAATATGTCTGATGGTAAAAATTACGAAATTTTCGTACAAAATTTGCAGCAGGCTCTTATTAATTCTGAAGAATTCATGTCACAAAATAACATAGAAATTGAACGAAATAAAAAAATTACAGATAACTGTGGGATAGACCGTGAGTTTGACCTATATTGGGAGTATGAAGTAGCAGGACTTACTTATAAAACCGTAATTGAGTGTAAAGATTATGCGTCCACGATTTCAGTTGAAAAAATAGATGCTTTAATTGGTAAGACAAAAGACATTCCAGACCTAATACCAGTATTTGCAACAAAAACAGGTTATCAAAGTGGAGCAAAGACTAAGGCTAAGCACAACAAAATTGAATTATTAATAGTACGAGAACAGAAAGATGAAGATTGGGAGGATAAAGAAGGCAATCCTCTTATTAAACAGATCAATATTAATATTCAAATTTCTCAACCAAATCGAATAAATAGCATTAAAGTAGAAGTTGATAAAGATTGGGTAGAAAAAAACCCTCACATTAATCTTGAAAAATATATTGTAACTCCAGAAATGCAAGATAAGGTTTTTGTAGAAGATATCGATAAACAGATGACCTACTCTTTTTTAGAGCTTAGCGATAAATTAAAGCTAGATTCTAGTAATTCAGGAGAACATTTGCACGAAGAAGTTTTCTTGGATGCATATTTATTAATCGATGAAATCAAAGTGAAATTAAAAAATTTTAAAATAGGCTACACTAGTTTTGAGCCAACACTTTTACCAATTAGAATTGATGACTCCAAGGAGTTACTAGGTGTAATAGAGTATTTATCTAAGAGTTCATCTACAGCTATTTTTAAAGATAAAATAATTAAAAACTGGAGATAAATAATTATACAGTTACTATGGCAAACAAGTAGATTGGTGTGGAGCTTGAGACACCCAAATATCTTAATTTGATAGTTTGGAAAAATAAGTTGTTTGGTTTCATCCTTCGACACCAATCCACAACTGTTTCTTAAGGTATACCCTTTCAATAAAACCAGTTGCCATTACGAAGCTTCTCCATATCTCTATTACTTGTGATACGCAACATGTTGGATATTGCTCCATTAGCTTGTTCGCGATCTAGCTTTGTAAGAAAGGCATTCACATCAGATTCATCCGCGTGAAGTATTTTATCTAAGTAATATCTTCGTTCATTTTCGTTCAGTGCGGTCTCTTGAAGTTGAAAGGGCCGGTGTAGTGCAGCTTGAAGCAATGCCGCTCTATACTTGTCATTCTCAATTACTTCAAAGTCTCGATCTTCTATGTCCATAGTCACATGAAAATCTGCGAATCCACTAGAGATAAAAACCATTAATGTATAAATACCATTTTCCGCTTTGGCTATCATACGTAAATTATTATAATCTACTTCTTTATGCATATTTTTTCCTGACAAGTCAGCCTCAGAATGTGCGTAAATAGTACCTAGATTAGATGAAGTTTGCGTTACCGAAGAGTTTTTATTTGGTGAACATCTCACAAGTTCATTGGTTTTCCCAGGTGAAAAGCTCGTTTTTGGATAAATGATATTTATTTTATTATCAGAAATATATTTGAAATTGATAGTATGACTAGTTTTATCTAGTAAGTTTGCATTTACGCATGAAAAATTTGTTTGCAACTCATTTGAATCGAGGTACTTCCCATCGACATAATCACAGTAAAAATACATCTCATCCATTTCAGTTATCATTTTATTTTCAGATATGTTAAATATCCAGTCAGTCTGATTTGGATCACCTCTTCGATTGCAGTCCTCTTGTGATATGCCAAATATACCTATAAATCTTTCGTCAGCTATCAATAAACTTGAAGCTTCAGATGTGCCTGTATTACAACCTGAAAGAAGCAACATTGATATGATTAAGTATTTTTTCAAACTACTTCTCCTCCAAACCCTTCTTTGCTTCCGCAATCAACTCATGAACCTTAGCCCTTTCCTTTAGCACGCAAGCATCATAGGGAGAGAGCGGCTCAGACGCTTGTTCTTTTTCCTTATCTTGTTTGGCTTTTTCTGCCAAATACTTTTCAAGTTTTTCGGCTTCAGAATCGCCCATAGTTTATCCTCCATATGATTTTTACCCTATAAAAAACGGCACTGAAATCAGTGCCGTTTTATCAGTCGTGATAATTTAAAAGTTAACCACGACTTCTCAAATACTGAAGCACCACGTTATCAATCCCAGCTCAAAATCACTTTACCGCATTGCCCACTTTCCATGATATCAAAGCCTTCTTGAAAGTCATCAATGTGCATGCGATGGGTAATGATAGGCGATAGATCAATACCGCTAATCAGCATTTGCTCCATCTGATACCACGTCTCCCACATCTCACGCCCATAAATACCCTTTAAGGTTAACGCCTTAAAGATAATCTTGCTCCAATCCACCGTGGTGGTGTTAGGCAAAATGCCCAAGAGAGAGATTTTAGAGCCGTTATACATGTTACTAATCATCGAATCAAAGGCCTGAGGCGAGCCTGACATCTCAAGCCCAATATCAAAGCCGTGCATTTTTAACTCAGCAATGGCGCCTTCGATGGTTTCACCTTTGGCTGGGTTGACGGTCATGGTCGCGCCCATTTTTTTGGCAAGCTCTAGGCGATAATCACTGATATCACTAGCCACAATATTACGCGCCCCTGCGAAACGGCAAATCGCCGTTGCCATCGAACCAATCAGCCCCGCACCCGTGATTAGTACATCTTCACCAAGTAGAGGAAATGAAAGGGCAGTGTGAGTGGCATTGCCAAAGGGGTCCATAATGGCTGCCATCTCATCGCTGATACGCTCATCGAGCGTGATGACATTATCAGCAGGTATCACCAAATATTCAGCAAACGCGCCATCGCGGTCGACGCCCACGCCGATGGTGTTTTCACACACATGCAGCTTGCCACGGCGGCAGTTACGGCAATGTCCGCAAGCGATATGTCCTTCGCCAGTGACTCGGTCGCCGACTTCAAAGTGCTTCACGCCATCGCCTATTTCACTAATGATGCCGACGTATTCGTGTCCGATGATCATCGGCGTCTTGATGGTTCTTTCTGACCACTCATCCCACTTATAAATGTGCAAATCTGTACCACAAATGGCGGTTTTTTTAATTTTAATTTTAACGTCATTGATGCCAACAGTAGGTTCTGGCATGTCTTGCATCCAGATGCCTTTTTTGGCATGGGCTTTAACCAGTGCTTTCATACTTTTCTCTTATTTAACGGTGTTGTACTTAATGGTTGAATCTAGCGAGTGAATACCGAACAAATACCGAACGGCGCTTAATCAATCACTTTCATTTGCTTGGCGACTTTGATAAAGGCAGTGATACACTTGTCTAGCTGCTCGCGAGTATGGGCGGCAGAGAGTTGGACGCGGATGCGAGCCTCGTCTTTTGGTACGACAGGGTAGAAGAAGCCAATCACATAAATGCCTTCTTCAAGCAGTGCATCTGCCATTTGCTGGGAGACGTTGGCGTCATAAAGCATAACTGCACAAATCGCCGATTCGGTAGGCTTGATATCGAAGCCTGCATCTTGCATTTGCTTCACAAAATAGGCGGTATTTTCATGCAATTGGTCTTGTAAGGTATTGTCTTGCGAAAGCATCTCAAACGCTTTTACCCCAGCCGCCGCTACCATAGGAGGAATGGAGTTTGAAAACAGATATGGGCGTGAGCGTTGACGCAGCATCTCAATCATTTCTTTTTTACCCGTCGTAAAGCCGCCAATAGCACCGCCAAATGCCTTGCCTAATGTACCAGTGATCAGCTCAATATCACCATGCAGATTAAACAATTCAGTCACGCCGCCACCCGTGCGACCGACCACACCTGCTGAATGTGACTCGTCAATCATGACCATGGCATCATATTTTTGTGCCAACGCATAAATCTCATCCATTGGCGCGACATTACCATCCATTGAGAACACACCATCGGTGACAATCAAGCGAAAACGCTGTGCTTGCGCCGCTTTTAATTGCGTCTCCAAATCCTGCATATCTGCATTGGCATAACGATAGCGCGCCGCTTTACATAGGCGCACACCGTCGATGATTGAGGCATGATTTAACGAATCAGAAATAATGGCATCCTCGCTAGCCAACAGTGGCTCAAAAGCACCGCCATTGGCATCGAAACAGGCCGCATAAAGAATCGTATCTTCAGTATTAAAAAACTTAGAAATCGACGCCTCTAATTGCTTATGCAAATCTTGCGTACCACAAATAAAACGTACCGATGACATACCGTAACCTGAGTTTTCAATAGCCTCGATAGCTGCCTTTTTAATCTCAGGGTGGTCAGACAATCCAAGGTAATTATTGGCACAGAAGTTAAGCATCTCACGACCATCGGCAATCTTGATTAGCGCATCTTGTGGAGAGGTGATCACACGCTCGTTTTTATACAGTCCTGCCGCGCGTATATCACTGATTTCTTGTTGTAAGTGTTTTTGAAAGGCTTGATACATAAATATTCCTTTTTTAGTATTATTGGTGTTCGTTTGATAATAGAGATATTAGAACTGCTGATAGAACCAAACTGTCGTCATTTTAAAATAAAATTGATACGCCAATATTGCCGTGCTACTGGTATGAATTTTACTTGCTTGCTGTGTCTACGCTGACAGAGGCTGCATAAAATATATCCCAGCATCACCGCATCGAGTGTAAAGTGAATAGACTATTTGCTTATTAGTATGGACTAACCACAAATTGCTAAATACTGACGCACGACATTATCCATGCCTTGCTCTAGCGACTCAATCGTAAAGGCATGACCAATTGACACCTCAGCGATATCACTAAGGGCGAGCAGATCAGCCAAATTATCCAAATTCAAATCATGACCAGCATTGACGCGGATATCGTTTTGATTGGCAAGGTTGATACAGTCGCTAAAGCGTTGCTTGACCTCATCGAAATCAATATTGTCATCGCTCTTATCATTACTGTAAGCGCGCGCCCATTCTTCGGTATACATCTCGATCGTCTGTACATCGCTCTCGATGACCGCTTTGATTTGTTCGATATCAGGGTCGATGAACACCGCACAGCGCGTACCGAACGCTTCCAGCTCTTTGCTCAACGTTGATAAAAACTCATGATGTGTGATGATGTCAAAGCCGTGATCCGAGGTCAGCTGATCGTCACTGTCTGGCACAAGCGTGCATTGATGCGGTTTTACCTCACGGATAATCTTTAAGAACTGCTCGTTTGGGTTGCCTTCGATATTGAACTCGATTTCTGGATAATCCTTTAAGAATGCACTGATATCGTAGACATCTTGGTATCTGATATGACGCTCATCTGGTCTTGGGTGTACGGTAAAGCCTTTGACGCCTAGGTCAATCAGCTTTTTTACAAAATACAATAAGTTAGGGTAGTCAGTACCGCGAGAGTTACGGATTAAAGCCAATTTATTCAAATTTACGCTAAACAATGTGCTCATAAAATTCCTTGTACAGCTCGTTTATTATTGATGACATAAAAGGGTTAATAAAAATCGTTGGTATCAGCATACTTCTTATTTAATGCCTTTAAAATAGCATAAGTCTCTAAATCTACTTCGCCTGTTGGATTAAGGGGTCGAAAGTGCAGCTGAAACGCATAGATGACATCACGACTGGCTTTGTCCCATTCGTCGCTACTGTTAATCTGATAGCCATAGTCACGAAATTGCTGCTTGATCTCAGGTATCGTTGCCGCTGCAAATGTGTCTATATCCATAAAAGCAAGCTTATCAGCGTCATCATACCAAGCGCCGATACCATACTCTTTATATAGCTGCTGCCAAGGGAACTTTGCACCGGGGTCTATCTTACGCGAGGGTGCCATATCAGAATGACCGATGATATTCTTTGGTGAGATGCCATATCTGCCGGTGATATCTTGCACCAGCTCCGCGACCTTTTTAATCTGCAACTCATCAAAAGCGACATAATGGTCATAAGGATGATACGCCAGCTGGCCGTCTTTTAATGCATTTTGATACTCAGGCGCAATTCCTGCATTGACGATTTCTATGCCGATAGAAGTATCGTTTAATATCGTCCGTCCTGCAAAGCCACCGTCACCCGCATGCCAAGCGCGTTCATTTTCTGGTACTAGATTATAAATTTTATCATCGTTATTATCTAACACTAGATAATGGGCGCTGACCTTGCCTGTGGTCAGTGTGTTGATAGATCGGTCATTGTCTGAGACCGTATAGTGCAGCACGATGGTTTTGATACGTTCGCTTTTGCCAGTGGCTTGGTAGGTTTTGCTATCTACGATGTAGCTTTCGGTGGTCGCGACGGGAGAGGTCGTGGTCACGCAGCCAATCAAAGGCAGTGTTAGGCCAAACGCTAAAAATATGTTTTTTACCATGAAATGCTCTGTAAGGGGAGGGTAGATAAGATGTTTGATATAATAGTTTTTCGTGTTTCGCCTACTTATAATTTGCTTTGCTCAATAGCGTTAATAACCTCATTACCTAGATTACGAGTATTTTTTTGGTTACCACTACCATTATCAAGCTTAATATTGAACTGATTAGAAAGATATCTTAGAGCGGGCTTAGCACTGACTACAGTACCATTTTTACTTATAAGGATTGTTGAGTCTTCAAGTTGAATAATTTCATAATCTTCAATTTGGACTTTTCTTTTTTCTGGACTATTCGAAGTTAGAAGTTTTTCGATTTCATAACTAAGTGTATCAGTCGCAAAGTCAATTAACTCTTCGATATTAGTTTTCCCCCATTGGCTTGATACCACATACTCAGAACCATCACCCGTTCTCAAAATATCACTATCATTCAAGAAATATCTAGCCCTGCCCTTAGCTCTAGCATGATCTTGAGCTACCTTTAAATTTTCTACAATCGGTTGAGAGTGAGCAATATTATCAAAATCATTAATTAGTGCATCAATAGATTGATTTCTATGTTGGTTAAAATGATATTTAATAACTTCTAGGGCAAGTCTACCTTTACCTAATTCCATATCATTAAATCGGTACTTTGAATAATCTCGTGAGCTGTCTTTACGAATATCTCTTCTTTCCTCTAATTTACGTCTTACCTTGATTTGATAATCTTCTGCTTCAGGTAAAGGAATGATTTGTTGAATATCAATCAGTATTTTTCCGTTATCGTTATAGGGCTGTATTTTCATACAAGTAATATCTAAATTACGTTCATTCAGCCAAATGACGGAAGTCGTTAACTCGGCAGAAAAATCTTGTGAGACTAAGATGGTTTTAACATCTTCTGCAAAACCTATTTCAACAGTGTCATTCTCAACAAAACCTCTAATTTCAGACTGTGCATCGTCTAAAGAGTAGCTAGGATCACCATTTCGTTGTTTATATTTTTGAAATACTTCTATAGCATCCTCAAATGTCATAGTTGAAATCATAGATGCATACCGTAGAGCTTGTAGCTCCATATGGTCGCCTGTTTCAGTCCTCTTTAGTTCAATGACAACTAAATTGGCTTGTTTATCAATAGCTAGCAAATCAATTCTTTTTCTTGAGCCTTGCCAGTCAGAGAATTCCTCTGCTATAACCATACAACCAGGAGCGATAATATCAATATTATTTTTAAAAGCTTCTTGTAAGTCATCTCGTTCAAAAATAGATTCAACTACAAAGCTAGTAGGCTTGATTGCTAATAGCTGCTTGTCCTCCAAGGCATAAATACTCATATTAATATTCTCATTGCTTAAATAGTACTAGTGATATTGTGTTGTTGGAACTTGTAGTTTTCAATCCTGTTGGATTTTCTTAGCCAACACCTTTTTCCAACTCTCCTCCAAACACTCGATCGCGAGCCATGGCTCAATCACTTCAGTATTGTATTTCTCTTTAGAATTGGCCAGTTGCCACAGTGTCTCAAGTGTCGCAAACGGATAAGGGCGCTCGATTAAATAAACTGGCAAATCTACATTAATCAGACCATCACGCACCACTTGGAAGTACCAGCCAGAGATACCTTGTTTGCTGACCCATGCTGCGATATTTGGCACTTTAGTAAATTGTCCGATTTGATCATTGATTTTGTAGCAGGGGCGTCGCGGTTGGACGATACGTAGCTGAACGCAATCGCCATCATTACTATTGTCTTGACCGTTCTCAAAATGCCCACCGTACTGATAAACGTCACCAATGCAAACCGTAGACTCAGTCATTTCCGGTAGACCATTGACGGCTTCGGTCGTGAGGTTTTCGCCCAATGTACCGACGCGCACTTTTAGACCAAACTCTGTATTGATATGCTCATAAGTTGCAGGTGCTAGTTGATGCACGGCTTTTAGCGGGCCACCATGATGCTTGCGATCGGCTTGCTCATCAGTGGTTAAGCCCATAAAGTTAACGGCGACAGAAGATTTGATAGGTGCTTTATCAATGGCGCTCATTTCTTCACGGGTGAATGGCATGGACTTGCCAGCACGCACACAGGTTAGGGTGGCAATATGTAGCGGCAAGTCTTGGTTAAAGTCTTGTTTGCTTTGTGCCGTTGCTGGTAACGTAGATATCATCGGTTCTGTGCTCATAAGCCGCTCTGATGGTTGGTTGTTTTTGAGGCAGTAATGCTGACTGGTTGCTGATATCTTAGCGTAATCTTTAACCATTTTCAGAATATTTATTAGGCACAGAGCCGCTTATTTTTACATAAAAAAAGACCAGAATAATCATCTGGTCTTTTTGGTAATACGTTTTTCAATGTTGAATGATTGTCGTAATCAACACTCTTATTTGTTTTTGTTACGACGACCGGCCGTTTTCTTCTCACGTGGCACAGCGACCAGCTCAGCCAACTGCTCAGGTGATGACCATAGGCCTTCTAAGTCATAAAACTCGCGTGCTTGTGGTGTCATCATATGGACGACAACAGCGCCCAAATCGATCAACGTCCAGTCAGAGTCGATACCGCCTTCACGGCCAAGTGGCATAAAGCCCGCTTGCTTAGCTTCAGCACCAACGCTGTCAGCCATTGCGCGTACATGGCGCTTAGAGGTACCGTCAGCGATCACGATGCGCTCCATCACGTCTGTCAAATCTTCTACATTCATTACAGTGATGTTCTTCGCTTTCATATCGTCTAGCGCAGTTTCTACAACGGTTAAGCATTCTTTTAAGCGTTCTTCAGTCATGGTGTTGGTCATAAAATTTAATCTCTTGAATCGTAAATATTAAAATAAATAGGTTAATTGTCAATTTGCCATCTCGCACTGACCAGATAGAGGCAGTGACGTATAGAGATATAATAGGCAAAAAACAAAGATAAGACAATTTTAACGGAATTGAGCAGCAGAATATAGCTGATGGGCAATAATATATTGATAAATAGCAGGATTTAGCCATTTAGCGAATGGATTGGATTCAGTATTGCCAATGATATCATTTATTGACGGGATAGATGTGATTTGCGCTTCGGCTGAGGGCATTATATTTGGTTGATTGCCCAGATTTTGTAGCTGCTGGCGTATTTGTGTGCTCGATATGGCCGATATAGGACGCGGGTCTATATAAATGCGACCTTGATGAGGGTTTTTCAAGACGCTACTGTCTGCTTGAGTTTGCGTGGGTGTAGGTGTAGGTGTAAATAGCGCGACCAGTGCAGCAGGAGAGTCGGTTGTTTTATTTTGCATTTCAACAGGTAACTGGGCGTGTAGCTGGTTTTTTAGATTGGCTAACGTCTGCATCGCTGGTTTTTTATCAGCAAGATAGTTGTTAATGTCAAAAAGGTTGTTATCACTGTCAGAAAAGCCACCACGGTTAAAAACCCAGAGGTCGACATAATCCGTCAGCTTGAGTCCGTCTTTCCATTTATCTAAGCTCCGTGCACTGTCCATCCCCATAATAAATATCAAGCTGTCATGCGGATAGCGCTGCCGTAAGGTGCGGACGCTATCGATGGTATAGACGGGCGGTGCTTGCCACAGCTCCAGCTCATCAATCTGTAATGGGGTATTAAGTGTTGCGAGCTTTAGCATTGCCAAACGGTGCTTAGGGTTGGTGCTTTCATTTTTAAAAGGCGAGCGGGCATTGGGCAATAAGGACACATGCAGTGCGCGCTGTTGCTGCTTCGCTATTGGCAATAAATGCTGGTAGACGTACATCGCCATTTGCAGATGACCCTTGTGTACTGGATCAAATGAGCCACCCAAATAGGCACGAATGGCAGGGGCAGTATTTTCTGCAAGGCAGTCATTGGTAAGGTTTGGCATAAATAAGTGGGTCAAATGGTCGGTAAGAAAACGTTATGATGGATTAAAAATAGACGATATAGTCGATACTAAATAAAATAGATACACGACATTATAATGCGTGACTGGTACAAATTTTTCTTGCTTGCTGTGCCTACGCAGACAGAGGCTACAAAAAATTTATATCAGTCACACTGTCTCTTTTTTATATTGACCTGACTATAGCGCTATTGTAGTGGGCAACGGAGCGTCTGTCATTAAAATGGCAATAAAAAGCCGACCATCATAGTGATAGTCGGCGGTGTTATATACTGCTAATCATTAAACTTTTAATCAGAAAACCGTATGACGCTTAAATCAAGTCACTTAAGTTAAGTCGCTTAAATTAAGTCGCTATGGGCTTGGATAGCAGTTAGCGCGATGGTATAGATAATATCATCGACCAAGGCACCGCGTGACAGATCGTTTACTGGTTTATTCAAGCCTTGTAGCATCGGCCCAACACTGATGACGTTGGCGCTACGTTGTACTGCTTTATAAGTGGTATTGCCCGTATTAAGATCTGGGAAAATAAAGACATTGGCTTGTCCAGCGACAGGTGAGTCTGGCGCTTTTTGCTTGCCGACACTCATGACAGAGGCCGCGTCGTACTGTAGTGGGCCGTCGACTTTTAGGTTTGGCGCACGCTCGCGGACGATTTGAGTTGCACGGGCGACTTTTTCGACATCCGCGCCTGTGCCTGATGAGCCAGTCGAGTAGCTGATCATCGCGACTTTTGGATCGATACCAAAGGCTGCGGCAGATTGTGCCGACTGGATGGCAATCTCTGCCAGCTCTTCAGCATTGGGATCAGGGTTGATCGCACAGTCACCATAGACCACTACTTGCTCAGGCAATAGCATAAAAAAGACTGACGATACTAAGGAATACTGCGGCGCGGTTTTGATTAACTGAAATGCGGGGCGTACCGTATTGGCAGTCGTATGAATCGCACCTGAAACCAGACCATCGACTTCATCTAACTGAAGCATAATGGTACCCAAGTACACGGTGTCCTTTAGGTATTCGGCAGCGACATCTTCGGATGTTTTACCCTTGCGGCGCTCAACGATGGCGGCGATATATTTGCTCATGTCGAGGCTGTCAGGGTCGATGATTTCTAGACCTTCAGGCAGCGTCAAATCACGGTTTTTGGCGACTTGCTCGACATCGCTACGCTTGGCAAGCAGTACACAGTTAGCGATGCCACGGCTTTGGCAGATGCAGGCAGCTTCTACGGTACGTGGCTCAGAACCTTCTGGTAGTACGATGCGTTTTTTGGCTTGCTGGGATTTTTTGACCAGCTGATGGCGAAATGCAGAAGGTGACAAGCGCGGCTCATGATTGCGGCTAAAGTATTCTTTAATCCAGCTTAGATCCAAGTGCGCAGCCACATAACGAGCCACTTCTTCAGCGCGATCAATATCATCGCTTGGAATCTCAGAGCTCATGTGTACAAGGCTCTGTACTGTCTCATAGCTGTCGCTTTCGACACTCATGACAGGGATGCCAGTTTTGAGCGCTGAATGCCAAAGCTCTGTAACCGTCGGGCTGGGTGTGATACCGCCAGTCAATACCAAGCCTGCCAGTGGAATCCCATTGATACAGGCCAATCCAGCGGCCAGCAGTAAGTCATCACGATCACCTGGCACCACGATTAAGGTGCCTCGCTTAAAGACTTCATTGACGCGTGACACTGAGCGCGCCGTTAGGCTAATACGGTTGATACGACGTGTTTTGGCTTCCCCAATGTTTAGCCATGTGGCATCAAGCTCTGTAGCAATATCCCATGTACGCGGCACAGATAATGAGTCACTAAATGGTACCACACCGATGAGGCGAAACGCTTCGGTATTGAACGAAGGCGATAAGCGCTGAACTTCTTGCATAAAGTTCTGGTCCAAGCTAACGACCGCTTCCCCAGGTGCGACAGGCTGATTGTCAAAAGTATTGGGCACATCTTGCACACGCATCAAAATCACGCCTAACGTACGCGAATCGATGACACCACCGAACTCACGGGCGTGCACATCCAGTTTGTCTGCTAAATAGGCCGGTTTGCTGATGTCAGCGGTACTGACAAATATAATCTTGGCATCCAAAGCATGAGCGATTGCTCGGTTGATTTGTGAGGCATAAGAGGTCTCGGTGGTCGGCACCAAACCTTCGCAGATGACCACATCATAGTCATCGCCGAGCGTATGATAATTGCCGACGACCTCTTCCATTAAATCATCAAGGTTGTCATCGCCGATCATGCGCTCGACGTGCTGACGGCTGATAGATTTGGGTGGCTTTAGACCAAAGGCATGCATGGCCAACGCACTTGAGCTGTCCAAGCTGTGTTGTTTATCAAGGGTGTCATCTTGCAAAAACGGCTTCATAAAGCCAGCTTTGATACCGTTATAGTCAAAGGCGCGAATCAGACCAAGCGCAGCTGATGTCACACCGATACCGCGACTGATGGGAACAAGTAAAATGGTTTGCATAGTGTATCCTACGGTTTATTATGTTTTAGACTTCGATTTATTATTGGCAGCATAAAAAATACTGAGCGCTTTATTCTATGTTTTTTATAACCATCAAAAATGATAAACGCTGAGTATAATATCTAAATAGGCTTATACCAAATTCAAGGCCTGACGCGTTTCTTGCGCGATACGGTATTCTTCATCCGTTGGTACGACCCAAAGCTCAATACTACTGTCATCTGCATGGAAGCTGCCTTCTTTACCACGGGATAGATCCGCGTTTTTGTCCGCATCTATTTTGATACCAAAATGACGCATCACTGCTAAGATGCTGGCACGCGTGGTCACAGAGTTTTCACCGATACCACCGGTAAAGACGATACCGGTAAACTCCGGTAGCGCACAGCTCAAGCTGGCAAGGTATTTACCAGCGCGGTAGCAGAACATCTCAATCGCAAGTTGCGCGTCTTTATGGCCTTCACTGGCTGCTTGCTCAATGGTACGTAGATCGTTAGACAAGCCTGATATGCCTAGCAGACCACTGTCACTATTGAGCATTTTATCAGTCTCTTCTAAGCTCATACCGAGTTGACGCTTTAGATGCATGTGCAAGCTAGGATCGACATCACCGCTACGCGTACCCATCATCAGACCTTCGAGTGGGGTCAGACCCATACTGGTATCGAGACTCTTGCCATCGTATACGGCAGCCACCGAGCAGCCATTACCGAGATGTGCTGTTAGCCAACCATGTGGCCCTTTAGACTCCGTGATTTGGCTGGTACGCTCTGATACATAGGCATGAGAGGTGCCATGAAAACCATAACGACGGATTTTGTGTTCTTCGTACAGGTACTTTGGCAGGGCATAACGAAACGCAACGGGCGGCATCGTTTGGTGGAAGGCGGTATCAAACACCACAACTTGCGGCATATCAGGATAAATGGCTTGTACCGCTTCGATACCCAACGCATTGGCAGGGTTGTGTAGTGGTGCCAGTATTTTTAGGCGTTTGACTTCTGCGAGTGCATGCTCGTCGACTCGCACAGCTGCTGAGTATTCACGGCCACCATGTACCACGCGATGACCGACCGCGATGAAATGGTACTGCTCTAATAGCTCAAGGATTTTTTGTAGCGCCAATTTATGACGACCACCCGGGATAGAGATTTCGAGTTTTTCGCCATTTAGAGTGGTGTGTTTGATACGGGCAGTATCCAGACCTAAGTTTTCGGCAAGACCAGTAATACGAGTAGAGTTGTCATCACTAATCAATGCATATTTGATAGAAGAAGAGCCACAATTAAGGACTAAAGTAGGACTGGTCAGGGTTGATGTGTCAGAGTTTTTATCATCAAAAGTGGTGGTCAGGCTGGCGCTCATACTCTATCCTTAGATTATATTTTATAAGTGTTGAATCATTATAGATTAACACGGGTTAAATAAACAAAAACCAGCCGTATTCATGCTGACATGCGTCAAACAAAAATAGGGCTGATTTTGGTCATTCTTGCACGGCCATACTTGTCGAGTGTCGATGAGGCGCTTGCTAGCGCGCTCGTCACAGCTGCAAGGTCGGGCTATAATGTAACATATTTTTGTGCTTATACCACGACCACGATAAGGTTTAAATTCAGTACTGAGCGTGTAATTAATACAACTGTGCACCGAGTATCATTGGGGTTTAATAGCTGCTAAAGCACTAAAACCATGAGCAATATAAATTGTAAGAAAGTTTGTCAAAAAGCTGCTAAATCGCTATTTGCTAACTAAAATGGTGCTCTCGTAATAGTTCTAAAGGTAATGTAGTACATCCAAAATAAAGTAACCCCTCAAAATAATACCAACGCTTAATAAATTTTTGAGTGATTCACAATTACTATGAATAGCCATTATGAATGGTCATTATTAATAGCCACTATGCGCACAGCTTTATAGAATAATGCTATGATTAAAACCTTGTCGTATCCTCCTGTTTTGGTGCTCGATTTTTAATTTGGTTTTTACTAGGGCGTGTCTTCATTTCAAAAATGGTGATAAAAATGAGATAAATTGCCGTCAAACAAGAAAAATAGCGCAGAT